>NZ_JBQFML010000002.1:0-383272 GCF_056531805.1 Ruegeria sp. K5
AATCACTCAGCGCTACCGCCCAATCAAAAACCTCCGAATGCCCACCGTCTCTCCGATGCGTCTCCGCCGCTCCCGCCGCGTCCCGAGCGCCTCAGCAGCGCCGGTGAAGGGGTATTTACGGATTGGGCCCGGGACCTGCAACCCCCATTTTGAAAAAACTTCACATTTCTCGGCAGAAACTTACCAATCTTAATGAAAACAACATGTTAGCTTAAAAAATCCCGTCAACAACGGTCTTCTCCATTCCTGGAAACACGGCAAGGAATGGCCATTCAGCGGAATCGTACCCAATGCTTGGTATGCGCCCGAGAGTCGGGCCAACAAAAACGCCGCCCGAGTCTCCTCGGGCGGCGCTATTCCTGCGATCAACGCGGAATTACTTCAGGTCGAAGCGGTCCGCATTCATCACCTTGTTCCAGGCCGAGACAAAGTCGCAGACGAATTTGCCCTCGGCACCGGCCTGACCATAGACCTCGGCCAGCGCCCTCAGTTGCGAGTTCGAGCCGAAGACCAGATCAACGCGGGTGCCGGTCCACTTGACCTCACCGCTGGCACGGTCGCGGCCTTCATAGACGCCTTTGCCCGACGGCTTCCATTCCGTGCTCATATCCAGAATGTTGGTGAAGAAGTCATTGCTGAGCGTTCCCACGCGAGCGGTGAACACACCATGCTTGCTGTCGCCGAAATTGGCACCCAGCACACGCAGCCCCCCGACAAGCACCGTCATCTCGGGCGCGGACAGGTTCAGCAATTGCGCGCGGTCGACCAGCAGTTCTTCGGGCGAGACGGTGTAGTCGGCCTTCTGGTAGTTGCGGAACCCGTCTGCGATGGGCTCCATCACTGAGAAGCTGTCCACATCCGTCTGTTCCTGCGTCGCGTCGGTGCGGCCCGGGGCGAACGGAACCTCGACATCCTGACCGCCAGCTTTTGCCGCCTGTTCGACACCAACAGCACCGGCCAGAACGATGATATCCGCCAGCGAAACTTTCTTGCCACCGGATTGCGCACCGTTGAACGCCGCCTGAACGCCTTCCAGCGCCTCCAGCGCCTTGGACAGTTTCATCGGCTCATTGACGTCCCAGTCTTTCTGCGGCGCAAGGCGGATACGGGCCCCATTGGCACCGCCGCGCTTGTCCGACCCACGGAAGGTCGAGGCCGAGGCCCATGCGGTCGAGACCAGTTCGGACACCGACAGACCAGTTGCCGCAATCTTGGCTTTCAGGTCGGCCACATCCGCATCGTCAATCAGGTCGTGATCCACAGCGGGAACGTTGTCCTGCCACAACAGCTCTTCGGTCGGGGCTTCCGGGCCGATATAGGCAGACCGCGGACCCATATCGCGGTGGGTCAGCTTGAACCAGGCGCGGGCGAAGGCATCGGCGAACTGGTCGGGGTTTTCATGGAAGCGTTTCGAGATCGGGCCATAGATCGGGTCCATGCGCATCGCCATGTCGGCGGTGGTCATCATGGTCTTGACCTTTTTCGACGGATCATGCGCCGCCGGGGCCATGTCTTCCTCTTTCACGCCAACCGGTTCCCAGATCCACGCGCCCGAGGGGCTTTTGGTCAGGTTCCAGTCATAGCCGAACAGCAGGTCGAAATAGCCATTGTCCCATTTGATCGGGTTCGCGGTCCACGCGCCCTCGATACCGCTGGTGGTGGTGTCGTCACCCTTGCCTGAACCGAACTTGTTGATCCAGCCAAAGCCCATGTCCTCGATCGGGGCGGCTTCGGGATCTGGGCCAACCAGATCGGGGTCACCCGCGCCATGCGCCTTACCAAAGGTATGACCACCCGCGACCAGAGCGACGGTTTCCTCGTCATTCATCGCCATCCGGCCAAAGGTGTCGCGGATATCGCGGCCTGATGCCAGAATGTTCGGCTCGCCATCCGGGCCTTCGGGGTTCACGTAGATCAGGCCCATCTGCACAGCGGCCAGCGGGTTTTCCAGATCACGTTCGCCCGAATAACGGCTGTTGGGGTTGTCGGTCGGGGCGAGCCATTCGGTCTCGGACCCCCAATAGATGTCTTCCTCGGGCGCCCAAATGTCTTCGCGGCCACCGGCGAAACCAAAAGTCTTGCCGCCCATCGATTCAATGGCGCAGTTGCCCGCCAGAATCATCAGGTCGGCCCAGGAGATCTGGTTGCCGTATTTCTGCTTGATCGGCCACAGCAGACGGCGCGCCTTGTCCAGGTTGCCGTTATCCGGCCAGCTGTTCAGCGGCGCAAAGCGCTGGTTCCCGGTCGAGGCCCCGCCACGGCCATCCGCCGTGCGGTACGTCCCGGCGCTGTGCCACGCCATACGGATGAACAGACCACCGTAATGGCCATAATCCGCAGGCCACCAATCCTGCGAATCTGTCATCAGCGCATAGAGGTCTTCTTTCAACGCCTTCATATCCAGCTTCTGGAACTCTTCGGCATAGTTGAAATCCGCACCCAACGGGTTTGACGCGGGCGCGTGCTGATGCAGGATCGACAGGTTCAACTGGTTTGGCCACCAGTCCCGGTTCGACCGGGTCCCCGCGCCATGCATCACAGGGCATCCACCTGTTTTGGGGTTATCACTTCCGTCCATATCGATCTCCAATCCTGGCTCAGGTCTTGCGGCTTAGCGCGGTCAAAATTTACGCGACAAGATCACAGTAAGATGTCGCCGATGTCGTTTTCAATTTCCTGTCTTGGAAAACAGAACCTTGCGACACCGTGCACCTCAATCTCTGCCATCTCGCGTCGCGCCCGGTATAGCAAAACCGCGCCATGAGAATAAGTTTTGTTTTTGGATTGTTGTGATAGCTTTTTCCTATGGTGAGCCGCAGCTCGCCAGGGTTCCAACTTGACCTGGTTGTGAGCCAGCCACAGTTACCTAGTGTCAATAGTTGAAATGCTGATTGAATTTTCCCGTAAGTCGGGCACAGTCGGACCCATTCCCTTGCGTCGTTTGCCCGGACCTTCTGGTCCATTTGGCGCAATCAATTGATAAAGGCACATAAATGGAATTTGACTACGTCATTGTAGGCGGCGGATCCGCAGGCTCGGTCTTGGCCAATCGCCTCAGCGAGGATCCCGACACAACGGTCTGCCTGCTTGAGGCCGGGGGAAAAGGGGACCATATCGGCATCCGTATGCCCGCCGCAATTGTCGCGTCTTTGCCGGGGCGTCCAAAGATCAGCAACTGGGCGTTTGAAACAGTTCCGCAACCCGGTCTGAATGGCCGCAAAGGGTACCAGCCGCGCGGCAAGGCCCTGGGCGGATCCAGCGCAATTAACGCGATGCTTTATATCCGGGGCCAAAAGCAGGATTATGACGGCTGGGCCGCGCAAGGCTGCACCGGCTGGGATTGGGACAGCGTCCTGCCCTATTTCAAGCGGGCCGAGAACAACGAACAGGGCGCGGATGAGATGCACGGGGACAGCGGCCCGCTGCAGGTATCACATCAGAAAGAGCCGCGCCCCGTCACACATGCCTTTTTGGAAGCCGCCGAACAACTGCAACATCGACGCATTCAGGACTTCAACCGCGGCGACAATGAAGGCGTCGGACTGTATCAGGTGACGCAGTTTCACGACCCCGCCAGGAATGGCGAGAGGTGTTCCGCCGCAGCCGCCTATGTCCATCCTGTCATGGACCGCGCGAATCTGACCGTGATCACTCACGCTCATGCCAAAGAACTGACCTTACAGAACAAACGCGCGACCGGAGTGATCTACAAGAAAAAAGCCAAGGGCGCTGACCACTCGGTCTCGGCCAAACGCGAGGTCATTCTGTGCGCCGGTGCACTGCAGTCGCCACAGCTGTTGCAACTGTCCGGCATCGGTGCGGCGGACGAGCTGCGCCAGCACGGGATACCTGTCCGGCACGACCTGCCAGGTGTCGGCAAGAACCTGCAGGACCATCTGGATTTCATCCTGACCTATCGCAGCAAGGACACCGACAATTTCGGCATCGGCCTGATCGGCGCCGCCCGCCTTCTGGGTCACATATGGCGCTGGCGCAAAACCGGAGTGTCCATGGCTGCTACCCCTTTTGCCGAAGGCGCGGGTTTCCTGAAAACCTCAGCCGATCTGGACCGCCCCGATATCCAATTGCATTTCGCCATCGCCATGGTCGACGATCACGCCAGAAAGCTGCATTACGGCTATGGCTACAGCTGCCATGTCTGCAAACTGCGCCCCGAAAGCCGCGGCACTGTCGGCCTGCACAGCGCCGAACCCTTTGCCGCCCCCGCCATCGACCCAAACTTTTTGTCTGACGATCGCGATCTTGAGACGCTGATCAAGGGTGCTCGCATGATGCGTCAGATCATGGACGCCCCCGCACTGGCCAAATTCCGGCACTCCGAAATGTTCGGAACCGAAACAGCCAAAACGGATGCGGATTGGGAACGCCATATTCGCGACCGCGCCGATACGATCTACCACCCGGTCGGCACTTGCAAAATGGGCGTGGACGATATGGCCGTGGTCGACCCCCAACTGCGTGTGCACGGGGTTCAAGGGTTGCGCGTTGTCGATGCCTCGATCATGCCGACGCTGGTATCCGGCAACACCAATGCGCCAACCATTATGATTGCCGAAAAAGCGGCCGACATGATCAAGGCCGCTCAGTAAGCGTTCATCAGCGCCTCTAGCCCGACCCGGTAATTGGGGTACAGCAACCGCACCCCAAGTTCATCCTTGATGCGATTGTTCCGCACGCGCTTGTTTTCATTGTAGAAACTGCGGGCCATCGGGGTCAGGTCCGCCTCTTCGTACGGAACCGCAGGCGGCAGGGGCAGACCCTGAAGCTCGGCGGCATAGCCGATCACGTCCTGAGGGGGCACCGGCTCGTCATCGCAGACATTGTAGACCGCGCCGGGATTGGGCGCGGCGATCGACGCCGCCAGAACCTGCGCGATGTCATCCACATGGATCCGCGAAAACACCTGCCCCGGTTTGATGATCCGCCGCAACCCGCCGCGTTTGAGCTTGGAAAACGGTCCGCGTCCGGGGCCGTAGATTCCGGCCAGGCGAAAGATGTGAACGGGCATGCCGGGAATGGCCGACCACTGCTGCTCAGCCTGCAATCGCCACCGGCCCCGTTTTGCAGTTGGGGCAGGCGGCGTGGCTTCGTCCACCCAATCGCCCTGATGATCCCCATAGATTGCGGTGGTCGACAGATAACCGACCCATTCGAACTGTCCCGCCCGCGCTGCGATCTCGTCGCCCAGCGCCTGCAGAACCGGATCGCCCTCCTCGCTTGGCGCGGTCGAGATCAACATATGCGTGACCCCATCCAGATCCGGCACCTCACCGGGCCAGACCATCGGTTCTGCGCCCGACGCCCGAATTGCATCGGCACCGGCCTCATCCCGTGTCGTGCCGATCACGCGCCACCCGTCCGCCGCCAGCCTGCGCGACAGCGCCTGCGCCGAATACCCATGTCCAAAGGAAAAAAGCGTCTGTGTCATACCCCCTAGATGATCCGAGCCGGTCCGGGATGCAAGCGCCGCATAGACGCACTTGATTCGAATCCCCTCATGCGCCTTTCTTTTGGGTATGAGCCAGAAAACACCCGACCTGCACACCGCCTATGCGCTGACCTCGCCCGAGGACAACAAGCGCCTTTATGCCGAATGGGCGGGCGATTATGATGATAGCTTCGCCGCGCGTGAGGATTATCAACTTCACATCCACACCGCCCGCGCTTTTGTCAGTGCCTTCGGACAAGGCCCGGTGCTGGATGTGGGCGCAGGAACAGGCCTCTGCGGTGCGATTCTGGCCGGGTTGGGCGTCGGCCCCATCGATGCCACGGATATCAGCGCCGAAATGCTGGACCAGGCCATGCGTAAGGACATTTATCGCGACGCCATCGAAGCCGACCTGAACCACGGTATCCCGGTGCCGCGCCACAGCTATTCCGGCATCGTATCCTCAGGCACCTTCACCCACGGCCACCTTGGCCCCGAGGTACTGCCCGCCCTATTGCGCGTCGCCCGCCCGGGTGCCCAGTTTGCGCTCTCGATCAATGCCAGACATTTCGAAAAACTGGGGTTCGCCGACGCGCTGCACCAGCTCGCACACGACCGCATCCGCAACCTGACCCTGCCCGAGGTCCGCATCTACGGCGACCTCGCCGCCGGCCCCAACAAAGACGACACCGCGTTCATCGCGTTGTTCGAGCGCAGCTGATCCGCCCTTCATCTGGCCAAAAATATCCCGGGGGAGTCGCGGCGTGCCGCGACGGGGGCAGAGCCCCCTATCGCCCTTTCCAAACCGGATCGCGCTTTTCGGCAAAGGCGCGCGCGCCTTCCAGATTGTCCTCGGATCCATACAGCACATCCACGCTGGCCAATTGCCGCCTGGTGATCCGATTCATCACGTCCTGAAACTTGGCATCCTCGGCTTCGCGCACAATCTCCTTGATCGCCGCATAAACAAGGGGTGGGCCGCTGGCCAGCAACCGGGCAAGTTCCCACGCGCGGTCCATCAACTGATCTGCGGGCACGACCTCATTGACCAGCCCCCAACGATGGGCCTCTTCCGGGTCGAACCAACGCCCTGTCAGCAGCAGTTCCATCGCGATGTGATAGGGAATGCGTTTGGGCAGCTTGACACTGGCCGCATCAGCCACAGTGCCCGAGCGGATCTCGGGCAGGGCAAAGCTGGCGTTTTCCGAGGCGATGATCATGTCGGCGCTCAGCGCCAGTTCCAGACCGCCGCCGCAGGCAATGCCATTGACTGCCGCAATCACCGGCTTGTTCATATCGCGCAGTTCCTGCAACCCGCCGAAACCGCCAACGCCGTAATCGCCATCCACCGCATCACCGTCGGCTGCGGCCTTCAGATCCCAGCCAGGGCAAAAGAACTTCTCGCCGCCCCCGGTCAGGATCGCAACACGCAGTTCCGGATCGTCCCGAAAGTCGCGAAACACCTCGCCCATGATGCGGCTGGTGGCCAGATCGATCGCGTTGGCCTTGGGCCGGTCCAGAATGACTTCGAGAATGGCACCGTCGCGACGGGTTTTGATCGGACTCATGAACTTGCCTTTCGGATCAGCGCATCGACTGCAACCGCGCCCTCGGCGGTGCAGATCAGCGGGTTAATCTCAACTTCTTCAACTGTCGCGGCATTGGCAATGACATAGTTCTGAACGGCCTCGACCGCGTCCAGAATCGCGTCCATATTGGCAGGCGGTTTGCCCCGGTACCCGGCCAGCAGCGGCGCGCAGGCCAGTTTGCCCAGCGCCTGCTCAACCGTCGCGCGCGGGGACGGGATCAAAACCGAAACCGTATCGCGCAGAATCTCGGTCAGCACCCCTCCGGCTCCCATGGTCAGCACATAGCCATGCGCCGGGTCTCGTGTGACCCCGATCAATAGCTCGGCTACCCCGCCTGTCGCCATTTCCTCGATCAACACCGTCTGGGTGCCAATCGACTTCGCGGTCTTGGCTAGATCGCAGGACAAAACCCCAAGACGCACCGCGTCATGTTCCGACTTATGCGCCAGCCCGACGCCCTTCACTGCAAAGGGGCCAACCAGTTCACCGGCCACGCACCCCACGTCCTCAACTGCAACCACCCGGTTGCGAGGGATGGGCAAGCCAAACGCGGCCAAAGCCGACTTGGCCTCAGCCTCGGTCAGCACATAATCAGCAGCTGCATCCGCAGGCAACAGCACCGGCTCTGACAGTTCCGGCAACGGTCGCGCCGCCGCTTCGACAGAGGACAGCGCCTCATGAAGGCCCGAGAACGGAACAACCCCACCTTCCAACAGACGCTGCGCAACATGTTCGGGCATCAACTCGGGCAGGGTCGCGGTCACTGCAAAAGGTCGCCCGGTCTGCGCCACACAGTTCAGCGCTGCCTGTGTCGCGCACGCCCAATCCGTCGGATCCGTATGCGGATAATCGACAATCGCCATGGTCAGCGCCTTATCCGGCCCGGTCATCCCGGACCACGCACGCGTCATCGCATCCGTGTCCCGCCAGATATAAGTGTGGTAATCCAACGGGTTGGCCAGCGCCACCATCGGGCCAAGTGCGGCGCGCAGATCCGTGCGCTGCTGGTCCGTCAACGGTGGGAAATGCAGGTCACGCCCTTCGGCCATATCTGCCGCCAAACTCGCCTCGCCGCCTGAACAACTGATCGAGGCCAGCCCGTTGCCGTCCAAACGCCCGGTAACATGCAGCAGTTTGAGGCATTCCAGAAAGCTCGGGATATCGTCCAGCCGGGCAATCCCCAGACGATCCAGGAAAGCCTGCGCCCCGGCATCCCCACCCGCCAGCGACGCCGTATGCGAAATCGTGGCCGCCTGCGCGTGGTCCGAGCGGCCCATTTTCAGCGCGACAACAGGAACATCCCGGTCGCGCGCTTTTCGCGCCAAGGCTTCCCATTTCCGCAAATCGCCGAAGCCCTCGATATGAACGCCAATCGCGGTGATCCGGTCATCGTCCAAAAGGGCCGAGGCCACATCCGCCTGATGCGTCTGCGCCTGATTCCCGCAGGTCAGCATGAACGCCAAAGGCAGGGCCCGGCGCTGCATCGTCATGTTGATCGAAATGTTCGAGCTTTGGGTCAGGATCGCCACCCCACGATCCACAGGGCGCATTCCGTGCTGATCCGGCCAGACTGCCGCGCGCTCCAACCCGTTGACGAACCCATAGCAGTTGGGTCCGAGGATCGGCATGTCCCCCGCTGCCGCAACCAGCTGCGCCTGCAAATCAGCGCCCTGATCATCCTCGGCCCGCGCCTCGGTAAAGCCGGACGCAAAGCACACAGCGCCACCTGCCCCCGCCGAGGACAAAGCCGCAACGGCCGAAATCGTCGCGTGCCGGTTGATACCGATAAAGGCCACATCCGGCGAGTTGGGCAGGTCTTCGATGGTGGCAAAGGCGGGCAAACCCGCCACTTGCTGCGCCTTGGGGTGAACCGGCCAGATATCCCCTGAGAACCCGAACTTTCGGGCCTGATTGATCACTTCCGCGCACCAGGCCCCGCCGCCGATCACGGCCATGGATGAGGGGTTTAAGACACGCCCGAGTGGCCTCATGCGCCCAGCGCCCTCAGCAGGTCCCGGCTGATGATATGGCGCTGGATCTCGCTGGTGCCGTCCCAGATGCGCTCGACCCGTGCATCGCGCCAGAACCGTTCCAGCGGATAGTCATCCATCAGACCCATACCGCCGTGTACCTGTATTGCGGCGTCCGTTACCCGCGCCAGCATCTCGGATGCGTAAAGCTTGGCCGACGCAATCTCGCGATTCGCGGGCAGCCCTTTATCCAGCCGATCCGCCGCCGCCAGCGTCAGCAGGTCCGCCGCATCGATTTCGGTGATCATGTCGGCGATCTGGAAGGACACGCCCTGAAACTTGCCGATCTTCTGGCCGAACTGTTCGCGCGTCGCCGCGTAATCCAGCGCATAGTCAAAGGCCCGGCGCGCGCGTCCAACGGACATGGCGGCCACGGTAATGCGCGTGGCGTAGAGCCAGGTGTTCATCACCTCGAACCCGCCATCGACCTCGCCCAGAACCTGTGCGTCGGGCAGACGGCAATCGTCGAAATCCAGAACCATGTTCTTGTAGCCGCGATGGCTGACCGACTTGTATCCATCCCTGATCGTGAACCCCGGCGTGCCGCGATCCACCAGAAACGCGGTGATCCGCTTTTTCGGCCCTTTGGGCGTCTGATCCTCACCCGTCGCGATGAAGACGATGATGAAATCCGCGTGTTCGGCCCCCGAGATGAAGTGTTTGGCGCCATTGACCACCCAGTCCCCGCCATCGCGCACGGCGGCGCATTTCATGCCCCGCACATCCGAGCCTGCACCGGGTTCGGTCATCGCCAGCGCATCCATCCGCTCACCGCGAACGGCGGGCATCAGGTAACGCTCGACCTGCTCGCCTTCGCAGGCCATCAGGATGTTCTGCGGACGTCCGAAGAAATGGTTCAACGCCATCGAACCGCGCCCCAGTTCACGTTCAACAAGCGCAAATTCCAGATGGTTCAGACCGGCGCATCCGACGCTTTCGGGAAAGTTGCAGGCGTAAAAGCCCAACTCGATGGTCTTGCGCTTGATTTCTTCTGCAATCTCATGCGGGACTTCGCCGGTGCGTTCGACCAGCTCTTCATGCGGGTAAATCTCGTTCTCGACAAAGCTGCGCACGGTCGAGGCGATCATCTCCTGTTCGTCGGACAGGCCATATTGCATCTGAATTCTCCACATCTGGTCGTGCGCGTATCGTGACCGGGGTTGAGAAACACCTCGTGCGGGAATAGACGTTTATCATGCAGAAATGGACTAAATCCCCCTCTGCACCGCAGCAAATCGGTGTGCTTCTGTTCGAGGGATTCTCGAACCATTGTCTGGCCAACACGGTCGAGCCGTTGCGGGCCGCCAATACGCTGTCGGGGCGCAATCTGTATCAGTGGCGGTTTCTGTCGCTGACCTCGGGGCCAGTAACCTCATCCTCGGGCCTGCAGGTGGCACCTCATGGCCCGTTGCAAACCGCCAACGGCGACACCCTGATGGTGATGCCGTCTTATGGGTTTCGCACCCATGGCAACTGGCAGACGCAGGCTGGGCTGCGATCTGCGGCCGAACGCTATGGCACGCTGGCCGGGCTGGACACCGGAAGCTGGCTGTTGGCCTTGGCGGGCCTGCTGGACGGTCACCGCGCGACGATTCATTGGGAGGAGCTGACAGGCTTCACCGAACGGTTTCCCGACATCGACACTGTGCGCGAGCGATACGTGATCGACCGCAACCGCATCACCTGTTCCGGCGCGATGGCCGCCTTTGATCTGGTTCTGCACCTGATCGGCCGGGATCAGGGGCAGGCACTGGCGCTGGAAGTGGCGCAATTGTTCATGACCCGCGATTCCGCCCGGTCGCATGAGGGCGGCGCGGGTGCGACCAGCGGCTATGTCAACAAGGCTTTGGCGCTGATGCAGGAACATCTGGAACGCCCGATGCCGATCTCCGAAATTGCCAGCCGGGTGGGTCGGTCGCAAAAGGCGCTTTCGGTGCGGATGCAGGCCGAGTTGGGGGCCGGGCCCGCGCAGGTCTATCGGCGTCTGCGGCTGAACCTTGCCCGCAAGCTGGTGGCCGAGACGGATTTGACCATAGGTGAGATCGCCCTGCGCGCCGGGTATGACGACCCCAGCGCGCTGACACGGGCATTCAAGGCCGAGTTCACCATCACCCCCCGCGCGCTGCGTCTGTCGCAGACACGGGGGTAAGTTCGGTTATCCAAACATCCGCTTTTTCCGGGCCCGCGTGTCGGCGGTTGCTTCGGGGGATCCGTCATGGAACGTCCCGAACCAACGATCCCACGGCATTTCCTGATTGCCATAGTTACATTCGTAGTAGCGGTGGTGCAGCTGGTGATAAAACGTGCCCAGCGCCAGACGTTTTTTGTCTTTGATCAGCAACTCTTCATAGCCCGTATGGCTCATCGCGGCTCCGGCGCCCTGAAACACGATGTGGAAATACAGATGAATGGGGTGCGAGGGCACGATCCAGTGGATGCAGAGCGTCGTCAGGTAAAAGAAATGCTCGACCGGGTGCATCGACAGGCCGGACCATGGGCCGATATTGACGTTCCGGTGATGCAGGCTGTGGACCTTCTTATACAGAAACGGCTGATGCAACAGCCGGTGCACCCAATAGAAATGAAAGGCCGACCACATGGGGATCAGGATCAGCCACAGCACAAACCAGACCGGGTTTTGGGCGAAGGTGATGACCGGCACATATCCGTTGGCCATCAGCCACATCGTCACCACCTGAAACCCGGTCAATTGCAATACGCCTGACCCCAGAGACCAGAACATGTTGTCCTTGACCTGATCGCTGAAGCTCCACAGCGCGTTGTTTCTGCCCTGCTCCCGACGTTCGAACTTCAGCTTTTTGCCCTGCGACTTGCGGATATAGAAATACCAGTGCAGCCCGCCAGCCACCGCAAAGATCATCGCGAAGTTCACCAGCCAGATCTGAATTATCCAACCAAAGGCAAATGTTTGCGCGGTCTCAAGCGACGGATAAAAGAACGCCCACAGCGCGACCGCGAGGGCCAGCATCAATACCCGCTCGCTGAGCGTCAGCCAGTTTCTGGCCACCCAGCCCAGCAGGAAGGCCGGGCGCGGCGGCCACTGGAAAATGGATGGGTTCCGAAGCGGCAAATCCGGGTGATAGTTCCACTCCTTGCTCATGTCCTGCATCGGTGCGTTGTCCGACATGTCAGCTTTCCTTTGTCGCGCTGGTTTTCACACCCGGTCCTGCCGCCAGCGGGGATCGGGTTGGGCGGGCTGACGCCTTGATCAGGTTGCGTAGTCCGAGCCTTCGGCGTCCAGAACCGCTTTGATCTCGCGCAGATGCGCCTCGGCCTGACCGGGATAGTCATCCAGTTCCTGCGCGGTCTTTTCGGCGATCTCATCGGACAGTACGCGCAACGGCTGGCCGGTTTGCAGCGCGCGGATATAGGTTTCGGCAGCGCGTTCGAAATAAAACAGCCGGTTGAACGTGTCCGCAGGGTCGCTGCCGATGATCAGAACACCGTGGTTGCCCATGATCATGACCTTTTTCTTCGGGTCCGACAGCATCGAGGCGCAGCGTTCCCCTTCGCTGTCAAACGCCAGCCCGCCGAATTCCTCGTCAATGACATAGCGGTTGTAGAACGTGGCGGTGTTCTGATCGATCGGTGGCAGATTGCTGTCGGCCAGCGAGGCCAGAACCGTGGCAAAGATCGAATGCACATGCATCACGCAGCGGGCATGGGCGCAATGGCGGTGGATCGAGCCGTGCAGGCCCCAGGCGGTCGGGTCCGGCGCGCCGGGCAGGCTCATCACCTTGGGGTCATTGGCATCCAGCAACAACAGGTCCGAGGCGCGGATTCGGCTGAAATGCATCTGATTGGGGTTCATCAGGAACTGCGTGCCGTCGTCATTCACCGCCAGGCTGAAATGGTTGGCCACGGCCTCGTGCATGTTCAGACGCTCGGTCCAGCGGAAAGTTGCGGCCATATCGACACGCTCGGACCAGTGGTCGATATTGGGGCGAAGATTGGCGACACTCATGGAAACGCTCCTTTGGCGGCTGATCTTGGCAAAGCCTGCCTTGCGCCGGGGTGTTTGACCAACAAATAATTTTCCCCCGTTCCATTAGTAGAACTTATGCCAGAGTTATGTTGGTTCGATTCACCCCTATTGCGTTCAGGTTCGGTTCGCACATCTATTGACGTTTGCGCCAATTGAGGTCGGCGCAAGATCGGGGCGGGGGACCTCCCGCCCATCGTCGCGGCCCCTTGCGGGGCAGCTTCTCTGGTTGGGCCGGGCAGCGCTGGCGCGCTGCGGGCGAGCCATATGATGATTTCATGATACGGGATTACCGGGGTTGCACCTGACCGCGCATTCGGGAAAGTTGAGCCATGGAATACTCACCTTTCCCAAGCTGGCCCGATGTCGCCCCTCGTTTGATTGCCGTAGCAGCCGGTCGCGAGGCGGCAGATACGGTCATTCGTGGTGGCATCTGGGTGAATGTGCACAGCCGCGAGCTGTTGCCGGGACATTCCGTCGCCATTGCCGAGGGGCGGATTGCCTTTGTCGGACCTGACGCCGGGCACTGCATTGGCCCCGACACCCAGATCATCGAGGCGCAGGGGCGCTATATCCTGCCCGGTCTGTGTGACGGTCATATGCATATCGAATCCGGCATGCTGACCCCGGCCGAATTTGCGCGGGCCGTGATCCCGCATGGCACCACCTCGATGTTCACTGATCCGCACGAGATTGCCAATGTGCTGGGTCTGGACGGTGTGCGCATGATGCATGACGAGGCGCTGCTGCAGCCGGTGAATATCTTCACCCAGATGCCCTCTTGCGCGCCCTCGGCCCCCGGATTGGAAACGACCGGCTATGAGATCACGCCCGAGGATGTGTCGGAAGCAATGAACTGGCCGGGAATCATCGGGCTGGGTGAGATGATGAATTTCCCCGGTGTCATCCACGGCGATCCAAAGATGCTGGCCGAAATAGCAGCCACCCAGCGCGCCGGGAAAACGGTGGGCGGGCATTATGCATCGCCTGATTTAGGGCCTGATTTTGCAGCTTACGTCGCAGGTGGGCCTGCGGACGACCACGAAGGCACCTGCGAGGCTGACGCGATTGCGCGTGTGCGGCAGGGGATGCGGTCGATGATGCGGCTGGGCTCGGCCTGGTATGACGTAGAAAGCCAGATCACCGCTATCACTGAAAAGGGACTGGACCCGCGCAATTTCATTCTGTGCACGGATGACTGCCACTCGGGCACGCTGGTCAATGAAGGCCATATGAACCGGGTCGTGCGCCACGCGATTGCCTGCGGCTGCGATCCTCTGGTCGCGTTGCAAATGGCAACGATCAACACCGCCAGCCATTTTGGGCTGGAGCGTGAAATCGGCTCGGTCACGCCCGGGCGGCGGGCCGACATTATCCTCAGTTCCGACCTTAGCACGCTGCCGATTGAGACGGTGATCGCCCGGGGGAACGTTGTGGCCGAGAACGGCGTCATCACCGTGGACTGCCCACATCTGAACTGGCCCGACAAGGCACGCAACACGGTGCATTTGGGGCATAACCTGACCTCAGGCGATTTCGAAATCAAACCGCCTGCGGGCGCGAACAGGGTTCAGGCCAACGTCATCGGCGTTGTCGAGAATCAGGCCCCGACCAAAGCGCTGAAGGCAGAGCTGCCGATCATCGGTGGGCTGGTCGAGGGTGAAGGCGATGTCTGCCAGATTGCATTGGTGGAACGGCACCGCGCCACGGGCGGCGTGACAAACGCCTTTGTCTCGGGCTTTGGCTATCAGGGGAAAATGGCCATGGCCTCGACCGTGGCGCATGACAGCCACCATATGATCGTCGTGGGCACCGACCGCGATCAGATGGCCCTTGCCGCAAACCGTCTGGCCGAAGTTGGCGGCGGGATCACCCTGTTCCGCGACGGGCAAGAGATTGCGCTGGTCGAACTGCCCATTGCCGGTTTGATGTCCGACAGCCCCGCCACGCAGGTCGCGGCGAAGGCGGAACAGATGGTCGAGGCGATGAAGGCCTGCGGATGCCAACTGAACAACGCGTATATGCAGCACTCGCTTCTGGCGCTGGTCGTGATCCCGGAACTCAGGATATCCGACCTGGGGCTGGTGGATGTGCGGACATTTGAAAAGATAGACCTTCTGGAACCACTGGCATGACAACAATAAAAACACCTGACGCACCAAAACCGGAACAATTCACCGACCCGGACGCCGCCGTCGCGCGGCTGGAGCTGCTGTATAAGCAAGCCACAGAGTTTCTGTGCGACAGCTTTGCCTCGGCCCTGCAAAGCGGCGCGCCGTCTGAACGATTCAGAGCATATTACCCGGAAATTCGTATCAAGACGTCCTCTTACGCACAGGTCGACAGCCGGCTGAGCTTTGGTCACGTGTCCGAGCCCGGCATCCACGCAACAACCGTGACGCGGCCTGATCTGTTCCGGTCCTACCTGACGCAACAGATCGCTTTGCTGATCAAGAACCACGACCAGCCGGTGACCATCGGCGCATCGGACACCCCGATCCCGGTGCATTTCGCAGTGGCCAACAACCCCGATCTGGTGGTTCCGCATCAGGGCGCGGCCGGGTTCACCCTGCGCGACGTGTTCGACGTGCCGGATCTTACCACCACCAATGACGACATCGTCAACGGCGTGCATGACCATGATGAGGTCGGCCCGCTGGCCCTGTTCACTGCGCAGCGCGTGGATTATTCGCTGGCGCGCCTGTCGCATTACACAGCCACCGACCCCAGCCATTTCCAGAACCACGTTCTGTTCACCAACTACCAGTTCTACGTTTCGGAGTTCGAGAATTACGCGCGCGAACAACTGGCTGATCCGAACAGCGGCTATACCAGCTTTGTCTCGACCGGGAATGTCGAGATCACGACCGCGGACGCGACGCTGGAGCAGCCTTTGAAACTGCCGCAGATGCCGACCTATCACCTGAAACGGGCTGATGGCTCGGGGATCACGTTGGTCAACATTGGGGTTGGCCCGTCGAATGCCAAAACCGCGACCGATCATATCGCTGTTCTGCGCCCCCATGCCTGGCTGATGGTCGGGCACTGCGCCGGTCTGCGTAACACGCAGGCGCTGGGGGATTTTGTTCTGGCCCATGCCTATCTGCGCGAAGACAAGGTGCTGGACGATGACCTGCCCGTCTGGGTTCCGATCCCGCCATTGGCCGAGATTCAGGTGGCGTTGGAACATGGCGTGGCCGAGGTTACCAAGCTTGAAGGGTATGAGCTGAAGCGGATCATGCGCACCGGCACAGTTGCCTCGGTCGATAACCGCAATTGGGAACTGCGCGATCAATCCGGCCCGGTGCAGCGGCTCAGCCAATCCCGCGCGATTGCGCTGGATATGGAAAGCGCCACAATCGCCGCAAATGGCTATCGATTCCGGGTGCCCTACGGCACTTTGCTATGTGTGTCGGATAAGCCGCTGCATGGGGAATTGAAGCTTCCCGGCATGGCCTCGTCCTTCTATACGACGCAGGTCAGCCGCCATCTGGCGATTGGAATACGAGCGATGGAACACCTGCGCGGTATGCCGCTAGAGCGTTTGCACAGCCGGAAATTGCGGTCTTTCGACGAAACAGCCTTCCTGTGACGCAAAAAAGCAACGAAATCCCCATATTTTTAGGGGTTTCAGCGCTACTATTCGTTGTGTTCGCCCACAATATCCCGTTACAGTTACGCGGTGAGGCCCTATTTATCGGGCACGTTAAGGAGACCAAGAAATGGCAAAGCCTATGACAAAGACTCAGCTGGTTGCTGCTCTCGCTGAGGAAATGGGAACCGACAAGAAATCCGCAAACTCCGCGCTGGAGGCCATCACCGGCCTGATCACCCGCGAAGTTTCGGCTGGCGGTGCCGTCACCCTGCCCGGCGTTGGCAAAATCTACTGCCGCGAACGCCCCGAGCGCATGGTGCGCAACCCCGCCACCGGCGAGCAGTTCAAGAAAGAAGCCGACAAGGTGGTCAAAATGACCATCGCAAAGGCACTGAAAGACAGCGTGAACGGCTGATTTCAGTCTTTACGGACAATGACGAAGGGCCGCCGGTTGGGGGCCCTTTTTCAATGGAGGCTTAGCAAAACCTCCAGGTCGCGACGGCTGAGACGTTCCATCAGGGCACGCTCTTCTGCTGTTAGGCGTGCGTTTTTACGGATGTATTTCTCCAGATAGGCCGCAATGTCACTGGTGGGTCGGTAGTAGAGATCGGGATCAGATGCGCTGAGCACCTCAATCAGACGCAACAGAGTTTTCTTCTGCTTCTCTGCATCCAGATCTTTTCTGTTTTCTTCCAACATTACAAAGCTTTCCCGATTTCCCGGAGAGAAGGATAGCGCGCAGCCGCGGGCTTCCAAGCCCGGGGAAAGAAAACGGGCGCCCATCGAGGCGCCCGCTATTGGCTTCGTGTGGTTTGGATCAGTGAACCGTCTCAACCTTGTGGAAGTCCAGATCGCGGCCTTCGGGCATTGAATCGATGCTCAGCACCTCTTTGCGCTTGGTGATCAGGATATAGACCACGCAAGCCAGATAGAGGCCGACCACAACCGCGCCGATCCACTGGATCTGCAGCCACTGGCTTTGGAACAGCAGGGTCAAGATGAACAGCATGGCAACGTTGCCGGCCACGTAAGGCAGCTTGCCGAACCGTTCGACCGTCATGTTCAGGTTGTCCGTGTACAGGCGGATCAGCGAGTCCAGCGAGTTGATCACGAAGGTCACGCCCACGATCACCATGGCGATATTGGTGATGCCCGCCGTGTCGATGCCGTTCAGGTGGTAGTAGTAGAGAACGGTGAACCAGATCCCCAGCGGGATCGACGGGAAGATCAGCAGCGCCGCCAGCAACTGCCATGTGGTCAGACCACCGACAAAGCGCGAGGTGAACTGGCCGATCATGATTGACCATGCAAACCACCAGAACAGGTAGAAGGCGTGATAGTCGGTCAGCGGCAGAACGAACTTGTGGATGTTGGCAAAATACGCGCCGATATTGCTGCCGGTTTCAAAGAACCCGGTCAGGCCCATGCCGCCTGCAATCCACATGCCGATGATCAGCGACAGGAACAGGAAGGTCGAGCCCACCGACAGGATCCGCACATATTTCAGGTCGGTCGACGAATAGGCCGCCGCCAGAATAACCACGAATACAATGACATAGAAGGTCGTCACCACGGATTGACCATCG
The DNA here is from genome assembly GCF_056531805.1 of Ruegeria sp. K5. Taxonomy (NCBI): domain Bacteria; kingdom Pseudomonadati; phylum Pseudomonadota; class Alphaproteobacteria; order Rhodobacterales; family Roseobacteraceae; genus Ruegeria; species Ruegeria sp. K5. Next base: position 18,253 of record NZ_JBQFML010000002.1, read on the forward strand.
CCGATTTCGGGGATGTAGCCGGGCAGATAGATCAGGAACAGGCTGGCGGTGAAGGCACAGGTACCGATGATCACCACGTTGTTGATCAGTTTGACCAGCGGGATCTCAAAGAACTTCACACGTGGTTCGATCACGCAGAAATAGAAAGCCGTCAGGAAGTAGAACGCCCAGATCAGGAAGCCCCAGAACCCGAACTCGATCGCCAACGGGTTGGCGAAGGCGTAGGCCGGCTCTTCAGCATAGCCGCCGAACTCGGTCAGGGGGAACATGATCAGGCCAACGTCCAGCCCGGACGTGAACAGGATCGCGATAAAGGTGAACAGGTGGACGGGGGTGACGCCGACACAGCGCAGGTTCCACCATTTCACCACGAAGAAAGCGACCAGGCCCAGGGCCAGCAGGACGCCGAAAGATAGAATGTACTCCAGTAGCACTGACACACCTCCCTTATTTGGTCAGATCGCACCTTTGTATGTTTAATTGGCTGGTCAATCAACAAAAATGGACGAAATGATCGTTACGGCCAAGTATTAGCCGATCTGATCCCACTTTGGGATCAGAAAACGCAGCTTAAGTCTGGAAGGTTCAGGGCCGAGGCGTTCAGCGCAACATGCCTTCGACCCTGGTCAGCAATTTGCGCGAATCCGGCCTGACATTCGACCCGTAGGTGGCGGCAACTTCGCCCTCTGGATCGACCAGGATCTTGTTGAAGTTCCAATTGGGCACAAAGCCCGTCTGCTGGGCCACAGCCTTGTAAAACGGATGCGCATCCCCACCGGTGACCGGTGTGATATCGGTCATTGGCAGGGTCAGACCATAGTTCATCTCGCAGAACTGTTTGACCTCATCTGCGGAACCCAGCTCCTGATTGAAGGAATCGGACGGAACGGCCAGCACCACCAGACCGCGCGGCGAATACGCCTCGTGCACGTCCTGCAAGGCGGCGTATTGGCCGGTGAATCCGCATTGCGAGGCGGTGTTGACCACCAACACGGGTTGTCCGCGCCAATCCTCGATGGACAAAGTGCCGCCATCAATCGACGCAAACTCGCCCGTTAGCGGGGCCGCCTGAACGGACCGACCCACCAGAATCAATGCGGTCAAAAGCAGTACTCTGAGCATGGGCTGTCCTCCTTTTGTTAATAATACGCCTGAACCCGACCAGCAGATCACTTGCACGAAGCCGAGAGGCGGTTGAAATATGCCTTTGCATTCGCGATCCCGCACCCCAAATATTGGCTCAAAGAAACAAGACCCGGAGACGCCATGACCCGCTATAGCAAAGACCCCGAGGCCATTGCCGCTCTTTCCCCCGAAGAATTCCATGTAACCCAGCGCAACGGCACCGAGCGCCCGGGAACCGGCAAGTATCTGGGAAACAAGGAACCCGGCATCTATGTGGACATCGTATCGGGCGAGCCTTTGTTCGCCTCGACCCATAAATACGAATCCGGTTGTGGCTGGCCCAGCTTCACCAAGCCGATCATCTACGAGCATGTGGAAGAGTTTCGCGACACCACCCACGGCATGATCCGGACCGAGGTCCGCTCGAAACATGGCGACAGCCATTTGGGGCATGTGTTCCCCGATGGCCCTCGTGAACATGGTGGGCTACGATATTGCATCAATTCCGCCTCGCTGCGGTTCGTCCATCGCGATGAGATGGAAGCCGAAGGCTATGGCGAATACCTGATTCATGTGGAGGATATCTGATGACCGAACAACGCGCCGTTCTGGCCGGAGGTTGCTTTTGGGGCATGCAGGACCTGATCCGCAAACTGCCCGGCGTATCCCGCACCCGCGTCGGTTATACCGGCGGCGATGTGCCCAACGCCACCTATCGCAACCACGGCACCCATGCCGAAGGGATCGAGATCTGGTTCGACCCGACGCAAATCACCTATCGTGAGCTTCTGGAGTTTTTCTTTCAGATCCACGACCCGAGCACACCAAACCGACAGGGCAATGACCGCGGGATGAGCTATCGCTCGGCCATCTATTTTGTGGATGATGCCCAGAAACAGGTGGCTCTGGATACGATTGCCGATGTGGACGCCAGCGGCCTGTGGCCCGGCAAGGTCGTGACCGAGGTCGAACCTGTCGGCGAGTTCTGGGAAGCCGAGCCGGAACATCAGGACTATCTGGTCCGCATCCCGCATGGCTACACCTGCCATTTCCCGCGCAAGGACTGGGTCCTGCCCAAGCGCGACGCGGCTGAATAACAATCTCCCCTCAGACTTCTGAGGGGGTCTAACCCGTGGCCACCCGAGGGCGACCGCTGGCTTCAACGGTCAGCATCGCCTCGACAAACACATCCCGTTCTTCCACCCGCGCCGTTCGGATGTCGCGGTCGACGACGACCCGGATGTCCTCGGCCCCGGCATCGCGTACGGCACCCTCAGCCTCGGCGCGCAGGACCCGTTCCAACAGGGCCAGCGCTTCATCCGAGGCGCCGAAATCCTGCGGGCCGTCCTCAAGATGAACGCGGTACCGGCCTTCGGTCGGAGAGGTCACTGTTCCCGACCGCCGCAAAGTCAGCCGCCCGACAACCGCACCGATGGCGTTGGCGACGCCCGCATGGTCCGGCAGCACCATCTGGCAACGCAGCCGATCCCCCACCGCAGGGTAGTAGCTGGGGGCCGAGGCGCCCAGCCCCACCACATCCACGTTCAGCGCTGCATCCAGCGCCAACAAACCCCGGTGCTGCGCCAGCCCGCGTTGGGTCAGAACATGCCGGGCCAGGTCCTTGGGTACGAGGCCGAAATCATCGGCCTCTTCGGCAAAAGCAGCCTCTAACAAGGTCAAACTGGTCTGTTCGGTCAGTTGGTCGATGATCATTTGCGCCAGCTGCTCGGGCGATGTGGCCAGCATGTCGCCCGACCCGACCCGCTTGCGCGCCACCAGTTCCAGCGCCTTGCGCGCAGCACTTGCATCCCACGCATCGACCCGCCCCAGCACATGGCTGGCATCGGATGGTGTCACCCCCGAGACCTGAACAATTCCGCGATCCACCAACCGGGTCAGCGCACCGTTTTCCATCCGCGTCCGCAACAAGGCACCAAGCGGCAGAACCTGATCGCCCAACCTGTCCAACAGCGCCACTTCCCGCGCGCCGACCCCATCGGCATGGACACCCGGCACACGGCGGGCGAACCGCGTGTCATGCTCTCCGACCGTTGTTGCGCGCAGTTGTTCGTCCAGAACGGCGTGAACGACCCCTGGCGCTTCGGATGCAATCAGTGACACAGGCAAAACTCGGCGCGGCCCAAGGAACACACCTCCGCCCAAACCTTCGGTCACCACATGCACCTGACTGTCGCCGCCCAGCCCATGGGTCCGCATGGCGACCGCTTCGACCATGGTGCGAAACCCGCCAACCTGTGCGCCCGCCGGATCAATCGCCGGTTTGCCGTCCCGGATCAGCGCCACGTCAGTGGTCGTCCCGCCAATGTCCGAGACCAAGGCGTTCTCGGCCCCCGTCAGCCACTTCGCCCCTACAATCGACGCGGCGGGGCCGCTGAGGATGGTCTCGATGGGTCGTTCGCGGGCCTGTTCGGCGCTCATCAACGCGCCATCGCCACGCACCACCATCATCGGCGCGGTAATGCCCAAGGCCAGCAACTGATCCTGCGCGCGCCCGATCAAACGGTCGATCATCCCGATCAGCCGGGCATTCAGCACCGCCGTCACAGCGCGTTTAGGCCCGTTCAGCTTGGCCGACAGGTGATGAGAGCACGTGACCGGCGCACCGGTCTTTTCCGCGATGATCCGCGCCGCCTCCAACTCATGCGCCGGGTTGCGGGTCGCGAATTGGGCGGCAACGGCAAAGCCTGAAATCCCTTTGTGAGAGTCTAAGAACGCCTCCAGCGTCTCTGTATCCAGCGGCCTCACTTCACCGCCCGCATGGCTGTGCCCACCGGCAACGACCAACGCCGGATCGCCCTTCAGCGCATCCTTCAACCCGTGCTTTTCAAGATCACTCTCTTTGAATCCAACATAGATCAGGGCCACGCGGCCGCCCTGCCCTTCGACCAGAGCGTTTGTTGCCAATGTGGTCGACAACGACGCCATCGAGATCTGATCGGGCGTGACCTGCGCCTCGTCCAACACGCCCGAAATTGCTTTGCCCACTCCGATCGCCAGATCGGTCCGCGTTGTCAGGGATTTGGCCGAGGCGATCACCTCACGCTCATCCCGGATCAACACTGCATCGGTATAGGTTCCGCCCGTATCCACCCCCAAAGCCAACGCCATCGGGTCCTCCATCTGTTCGCTTCGCATGGGTTTAGAGGTTTGGACCGCGGCGTCCAGCCTGTTTGCGGCATTCAGGGCAGTCGATTCACCGCCCAGCGCGCCGCATCTGCCACCGTTGGATCAGGATCATCGGTCAAACGCAACGCCACGGGGCGCAACGCCGCCTGCCCGGAATTGCCAATCGCATAAAGCACATTGCGCACAAACCGATCCCGCCCGATCCGCTTGATCGGCGAGCCCGAAAACTTCGCCCGGAAGGCGGCATCGTCCAAAACCGCCAGTTCCGCCAGCGCGGGGGCCTTCAGATCATCGCGAGCCGCATATCGGATGTCACTGGCGGCCACGGCAAACTTGTTCCACGGACAGGCCGCCAGACAATCATCGCAGCCATAAATCCGGTTGCCCAACTTCCCGCGCAACTCTTCATCCACCGGGCCTTTGTGTTCGATGGTCAGGTAGGAAATACATCGCCGCGCATCCAACTGATACGGGGCCGGGAATGCATCGGTCGGACAACTGTCCAGACAGGCACGACACGATCCGCAATGATCCGTCTCGGCCATGTCCGATGCAATGTCCAAAGTCGTGAAAACAGACCCTATGAAAGCCCAATTGCCCCAATCCCGGCTGACCAGATTGGTGTGCTTGCCCTGCCATCCCAACCCTGCCGCATGCCCCAAGGCCTTTTCGGGCACCGGAGCAGTATCGACAAACACCTTCACCTCACCCCCGGCTTCGGCAATCAGCCACCGCGCCAACCGCTTAAGGCGCTTCTTGACAAGATCGTGGTAATCCTTGTTCTGCGCATAAACCGAAAGCGCACCGCGCTCGGGATGTGCCAACACCTCAGTCGGGTCATGCTCGGGCGTATAGCTCTCGGCCAACATGATCACCGAACGCGCCTCGGGCCACAGCGTCGCCGGATCACCGCGCCAATGGGTCCGCTCGGCCATCCAACCCATCTGCCCGTGATAACCGGCGTCCAGAAATGCCGCCAACCGGTCCGGCACTTGCGGCACATCCCAAGGCCGACAGACCCGACAGGACACAAAGCCCTCGGCCAAAGCCTGCTCTACCAGCTTGTCCTTTAAACCCGATCCGCTCTTCATCTGGCCATAAATATCCTCGGGGGTGAATTGGCCTGCAAGGCCAAGAGGGGGCAGACAGCCCCCTACCCACCCTATCAGAAATCCAGATCGGCGTAATGGGGCGGGGGCCGGAATCCCGGCACCTGATCCGCCAGGATCGAGCGGAACGCCGGGCGCGACTTGATCTTGGCGTACCAGTCCTTCACCGCCGCACTGCGATTCCAATCCACATCCGAGATGTAATCCAGCGCCGACAGATGCGCCGCCGCCGCGAAATCGGCCAGGGTCATCTGATCCCCGGCCAGCCAGCGCCGATGATCCAGCAGCCAGGCCATGTAATCCAGATGATACTTGATCGCCCGCGCACCTTCCTTGACGTTCTTGCTGTCGGGATAGCCCTGCCCGGTCATCTTCTTGTTGACCCGCTCATACAGAAGCTTCGAGGTCACCTCGTTATGAAACTTGTCATCGAACCAGCCAACCAGCCGACGCACTTCAAACCGGGCTTCGGGCGATTTTGGCATCAGCGGCGGTTCGGGTCGGGTTTCTTCGATATATTCACAGATCGCAGCGCTTTCCGACATGATCTGCCCATCCAGCCGCAACACAGGCACTTTGCCTGCCGGGTTGCGACGCAGGAAATCCGGGTCTTGCTCCCAGTATCTTTCTTCGACCAGTTCGACCTCGATCTTCTTTTCTGCCAAGGACAGCCGAACCTTGCGGCAGTAGGGGGACAGGGGAACGTGAAACAGACGCGCCATGGACTTCCAATCGAACCAGTGAATACTCTTCTGCTTTAGCCCCGAGAGGCGTCAGGTTTCAATCCTCGAAACAATCCGCGCGACCATCTGCGCGGATGGTGGCCGCCCCCTCGAGAATCGCCGCGGCCCGTCTGCGGGTGAAAACCGACGGGTCCGTGACCGAGCGATTGCGCGGCGAGGGCAGGATGGCCGCAATCCGCCCCGCCTGCGTCGGGGTCATATTCGCCGCGCTGACACCGAAATTGCGCTGCGCCGCAGCCTCGACCCCGAAGATACCGGTCCCGGTTTCGGCAACGTTCAGATAGACCTCAAGTATACGCTGCTTGCTCCAGAATATTTCGACCACCGGCGTGATCGAGGTTTCCATCGCCTTGCGCACCCAACTGCGGCCCTGCCACAGGAACACATTCTTCACCACCTGCTGCGTGATGGTCGAGGCCCCTCGACTGCCGCCATCCTCCAACGCATCCCGGATCGCTTCGACGTCAAACCCCCAATGCAGGCAGAAATTCGCGTCCTCGGCCGCGACAACCGACCGGGCCATGACCGGATTGATCTGTTCGATCGGCACCCAGTCGCGCTCGACCTTGCCCAACCGCCGCCATTCTGACCAGATCGTGTGGGTGATCGGCGGGTTCACGACCGAATAGAGCAAAATCAGCCCTAGCACAAAACACACAACGCCCAACGCCGCGCGCGTTACCCAACGGCGCAGTTTCTGACCCAATGGCATTGTCTTTTTGCGTGCCTTGCTTTTCTTGCCGCTCGATTTGCGGGCTGCTTTCTTTGCCATATCTCAGCTATACGACGCACGAGGCCGCTTTGAAACGGCCTAAATCGCGATTGCCCGTGCTTCGCGCGCAGGCACGACCGGGCGGGCGGTGTCGGGCATCCTGGCCCCACGCGCCTTCAATTCCGGAAACAGATGCAGGATTTCGGCCTGTGTTTCCCGTTCAGGCGTTGTCAAGGCGTGACCGGGGTAATAGCTTTCGCTTTTTGCGCCATTGGCAAAGATGATCTCGTGCCGTTCGAACAACAGGTGGATATAGTCGACCTGTCCGCCTTCGACCCGCCTCACCGTGTCGCCGTTCACCAGACAATGGGCGGCAATCAACGCCTCGGGGTGGCCAAACAACAGCGGCGCGCGCCAGTCTTCGATCAGCATGCGGTGTTGTGGTGAGACCAGCAGCGGTTGGTCCAGCCCCAGCACGCCCGCCTGGAACTGAACGGGTGCCAATTTGCCTTCGGCCTCAACAGTGGTGCGCCCGACCCAGATCAGCGGTTGCGGGCCGTGATCCACAGTGGTGACAAGGTCGCCTGCAATCAGCGTTTCCACTGCCCGCGGGCCTTGCGGCGTGGCGATCATGGTGCCCGGTGTAAAGCATGGCGGGCCCAGATCGGTGGTCACGTCCAGCGGGCCTTGCGTGGTCACAAAGGTTGTGGACGCCAGCGTGCCGGGCTGCAGAACCGACCCGTCCGTGGGCGTGAACACACGTGTGCCATCCGCCAGATAAAAGGTCGTGCCGGTGTAGGTCGCAGTGCCACCGCCCGTCAGGTTGATGGTCACCGTGTCCCCCGGCCAGGACGAGGTCACCAACTGACCGTTCACGGTATCGCCAGTGCCGGCTTCGATGTCGAAATCGTCATCATCATCGACCAGATTGTACTTTTCGACCGATATGGCCGTCCCGGCCGGAGGCGGGTTGGCCGGATCGAACGCGTAGAACTGGTCAAGGTAAGTGGTCGGCATTCGGCACCTCCTGTTCGACACCGCAGCGCGGCCACAGCATTATGGCAATTCATCACTAAAGCGTGAACAAAAGGCTAGGCGGGATGGTTGCGATCCAGCAAGACGCGCAGACGATCCACGCCAATAAGAAAGGCCCCGCGTGATTCAAAAGTCACGCGGGGCCCTGTTTTTGACTGTATTGGCGGCTATTCCGCCGGAACAGCGGCAACTTCGCTTGTCAGCGGATGGCTGAGCTTGTTCAGCATCTCTTTCGGGCAGACCTGCAGGAAGTTGGCTTTTTCCACATCCCAGTGTTGCAGAATGTCGGCGGCCTTGCGGCTGTAGGTCTCGGCCGCGTGACGCTCGATCAGTGATTTCAGCTGATCCACCCAATGATCCACGGTCACCGGACAGGTCACCAGAGTCTCTTTGTTCATCAGCAATTCGGCCTTGCCTTCGGGATCGTACAGATAGGCCATGCCGCCGGTCATGCCGGCCCCGAAATTGGCCCCGATATCGCCAAGGATAACGGCCACGCCACCGGTCATGTATTCACACCCGTTCGAACCACAGCCCTCGATCACCACTTTGGCACCCGAGTTGCGCACGGCAAACCGCTCACCTGCGCGGCCCGCTGCGAACAGATGGCCATCGGTGGCCCCATACAGAACGGTGTTGCCGATGATGGTGTTGTCATCTGCCTTCAACGGGCTGACCTGCGGGGGGCGCACAACAATGGTGCCACCTGACAGGCCCTTGCCGACATAGTCATTTGCGTCGCCCGACACTTCCAGCTTCAGCCCCGGGGCGGCAAAGGCCCCCAGCGATTGCCCCGCCGAGCCCTGCAGTTTCACATGCAGATGGTCGTCCTGGAACGTGTTCCGCATGCCGAAATTCTGCACGATATGGCTGGACACCCGCGTGCCCACCGTCCGGTGCGTGTTCTGGATCGCGTAGGACAGTTGCATCTTTTCACCGTCTTTCAGGAACCGTGCCGCATCGCGCACGATTTCAGCGTCCAGAGTATCCGGCACCGCGTTCCGATCCTTGTCACGGTCATAGACGATGTCATGTGCGCCATCGACGGTGATCAGCAGCGGGTTGAGGTCCAGATCGTCCAGATGGGCCGAGCCCCGGCTGACCTGAGCCAGCAGATCGGCACGCCCGATGATCTCATCCACGGACCGGGCACCGAGGCTGGCCAGCACCTCGCGCACTTCCTGCGCGTAGAAGGTGATCAGGTTGACGACCTTGTCCGCGTTGCCGGTGAACTTGGCGCGCAAGCTCTCGTCCTGCGTACACACACCAACCGGGCAGGTGTTCGACTGGCACTGACGCACCATGATACAGCCCATCGCGATCAGGGCGGCGGTGCCGATGCCGTATTCCTCGGCCCCCATCATCGCGGCCATGACGATGTCGCGCCCCGTGCGCAAGCCACCATCGGTGCGCAGAGTCACCCGGTCGCGCAAGTTGTTCATCGCCAGAACCTGATGCGCCTCGGTCAGGCCCATCTCCCACGGCAGACCGGCGTATTTGATCGACGTCGCCGGAGAAGCCCCGGTGCCACCATTATGGCCCGAAATCAGGATCACATCCGCCTTGGCCTTGGCCACACCGGCAGCAATCGTGCCAACGCCCGAAGACGCCACCAGCTTCACCGTCACCTTGCAGCGCGGGTTGATCTGTTTCAGGTCATAGATCAGCTGCGCCAGATCCTCGATCGAGTAGATGTCGTGATGCGGCGGCGGCGAGATCAGCGTCACGCCCTTGGTTGAATGGCGCAGACGCGCGATCAGATCGGTGACCTTCATGCCGGGCAATTGCCCACCCTCACCGGGTTTCGCACCCTGGGCGACCTTGATCTCAAGCTCTTCGCACTGGTTCAGGTATTCGGCAGTCACACCGAAGCGACCAGAAGCCACCTGTTTGATCTTGGCCGAGGGGTTGTCGCCATTGGGTTCCGGCACAAAATGCGCCGGGTCTTCGCCACCCTCGCCCGAGTCGGATTTCGCACCGATCCGGTTCATCGCCACGTTCAGCGTCTTATGCGCTTCGGGCGACAGCGCGCCCAGCGACATGCCCGGCGTGACAAAGCGCTTACGGATCGAGGTGATCGATTCCACCTCTTCAATCGGCACCGGCTTGCCCAGCGGTTTGAAATCCATCAGGTCGCGCAGGTGGATCGGCGGGTTCGACTGCATCTTGGCCGAATACTGTTTCCACAGCTCATATGAGGCGCGGTTGCAGGCCATTTGCATCATATGCATCGAGGTCGCTTCCCACGCGTGGGTCTCACCCGATTTGCGCGCTTTGTAGAAACCACCGATGGGCAGCACGTCCAGACCGCTGTCCCAGCCTTTGGCGTGGATTTCCTCGACCTTGGCCTGAATACCGGTGACGCCGATACCCGAGATCCGGCTGGTCATGCCCGGGAAATACTCGGCCACCATGGCGCGGCTGAGGCCCACGGCCTCAAAGTTCAGACCGCCACGATAGGACGAGATCACCGAAATCCCCATCTTGGCCATGATTTTCAACAGGCCCTGATCGATGGCTTCGCGATACCGCGCCACGTTTTCGGTCAGCGTCCCGTCCAGCAACCCGCGGTCAATGCGGTCGGCCAGCGAATCCTCGGCCAGATAGGCGTTCACCACGGTCGCGCCGCAACCGATCAGAACCGCAAAGTAATGCGGATCGACGCATTCGGCCGACCGCACGTTCAGCGAACAGAACGTCCGCAGCCCCTGCCGCGTCAGATGCGAATGCACCGCGCTGGTCGCCAGAATCATCGGCATCGCCACACGACCCTGACCCGAGTTCAGATCGGACAGGACCAGATGACCCGCGCCCGAGCGCACGGCCTCTTCCGCTTCGGCTCTGATACGGGCCAAAGCGGCGCTGAGCGCGCCCCGGCCGGGTTCAAAGCTACAGTCGATCTCGGCCAGAGGAGAGTTGAAGTTTTCAACCAGCTTGTCCCACTGCGCGTTACCGACAAAGGGGCTTTCCAGCACGATGATCTCGGTCTGGCTGCTGTCTTCATCCAGCACGTTCTTCAGGTTGCCGAACCGCGTCTTCAGCGACATCACACGGTATTCGCGCAAGCTGTCGATGGGCGGGTTGGTCACCTGGCTGAAGTTCTGGCGGAAGAAATGGCTGAGCGGACGGTATTTCTTGGACAGAACCGCCGAGGGCGTATCGTCACCCATCGAGGCCAAAGCCTCTTTCCCATCTTCGGCCATGGGCGCGAGGATTTGCTCCAGTTCCTCGACCGAGTATCCTGCCGCGATCTGACGTTTGCGCAGTTCATCGCCCGAGAAGATCGGAGCCTCGGACACACCTGCCAGCGTATCGTCCACATCGTTGATTTTGCTCACCCAGTCGCCAAACGGCAGCGCGCGGGACAGTTTGTCCTTGATCTGCTTGTCGCGGAACAGTTTGCCCTTCTTCATGTCCACTGCCAGCATCTGACCCGGACCAAGCGCGCCTTTTTCGGTCACGGTGGCCTCATCGATTGGCACCATACCGGTTTCAGACCCCGCGATGACCAGCCCGTCACCCGTCACAACGTAACGCATCGGGCGCAACCCGTTGCGGTCCAGACCGGCACAGACCCAGCGGCCGTCGGTCATCGCCAAAGCGGCGGGGCCGTCCCACGGCTCCATCACCGAGTTGCAATAGGAATACATATCGCGCCACGCCTGCGGCAGTTCCACCGCCTGCTTGGACCAGCTTTCCGGCACCAACATGGTTTTCGCCATCGGGGCCGAGCGGCCCGCGCGCACCAGAACCTCAAAAACCGAGTCTAATGCAGCCGAATCCGACGATCCCCCCGCGATGATCGGCTTGATGTCTTCGGCATAGTCGCCAAAGCTGTCCGAGGTCATCCGGATTTCATGGCTTTTCATCCAGTTGACGTTGCCCTTCAGCGTGTTGATCTCGCCGTTATGGGCCAGCATGCGGAAAGGTTGCGCCAGCCACCATTGCGGGAAGGTGTTGGTCGAATAGCGCTGGTGATAAATCGCGAATGCGGATTCGAAGCGTTCATCCATCAGGTCCGGGTAGAACACGGCCACCTGCTCGGCCAGCATCATGCCTTTGTAGATGATCGAGCGGCAGGACAGCGACGCCAGATACAGCCCGGAAATCCCAGCGGCCAGGGCAGCCTTTTCGATCCGGCGACGGATCACGTACAGCTCGCGCTCGAACGTCTCTTCGTCCACGCCTTTTGAATTCGAGATCAGGATCTGCTCGATCTCGGGCCGGGTAGCGTTGGCCTTGTCGCCCAGACAGGTCACATCGACCGGTACGTGACGCCAGCCATAGATGTAATAGCCCATGCGCAGAACTTCGGTTTCCACGATGGTCCGGCAGCTTTCCTGCGCCCCGAAATCGGTACGCGGCAAGAACACCTGACCGACGGCGATCAACTGATCCAGATTGGGCTCGTGCCCGGTGCGGCGGATCTGGTCATAGAAGAATGGAACCGGAATTTGCACGTGGATCCCCGCGCCATCGCCGGTCTTGCCATCGGCATCCACCGCGCCCCGGTGCCAGATCGCCTTGAGCGCATCGATCCCTGCATCCACAACCTTGCGGCTTTTCTTACCATCGACCGAGACAACAAGACCCACACCGCAGGACGAATGCTCCTCATCCTCGGAATAAAGACCGTTTTCCGCCATCCACTGGCGTTTGGCTTCTTCGGCCCGCACCCAATCGGCATCATATTTGGTCATTGGCTGTCTCCTTCTTCCGAGGGGGCTTAATTCGCTTTGGTATCTGGCTTATTCGGCTGCGACAGCAGCTTTGGCGTTGAACCGGTCGATGATCGCGTCGGCACAATCGCGCCCGTCACGGATGGCCCAGACCACCAGAGAGGCCCCGCGCACGATGTCACCGATGGCATAAACGCCGTCCATCTCGGTCTCACCGGTCTGGAAGGCGGCCTTGACGGTACCCCAACGGGTCACGGGCAGATCGGGCTGGCCGAACAGGGTGGGCAGGTCTTCGGGCTCGAAGCCCAGCGCCTTGATGACCAGATCGGCCTCTTCCACATAATCCGCGCCTTCGATCACCTCGGGGGCCTGACGGCCCGTGGCGTCGGGCTGACCCAGACGCATTTTCTGCACCATCACGCCCGAGACGGTATCGTCGCCGGTAAAGCCCTTGGGCGCGCTGAGCCATTCGAAGATCACGCCTTCTTCCTCGGCATTCTGGGTTTCGCGCTGCGAGCCGGGCATGTTCGCGCGGTCGCGGCGGTACAGGCATTTGACCGAAGTGGCCCCTTGCCGGATCGAGGTGCGCACACAGTCCATCGCGGTATCGCCACCGCCGATCACGACGACTTTCTTGCCATCGGCGTTCAGGCGGCCATTGTCGAAATCTTCGACCGCGTCACCAAAGCTTTTGCGGTTCGAGGCGGTCAGGAAGTCGATGGCCTTTTCGATGCCGTTCAGCCCGCTGCCCGGCATCGACAGGTCGCGCGATTTGTAAACGCCGGTCGCGATGATCACGGCGTCATGCTTGGCGCGAATCTCGTCGAATTTGGCAGCGTCCACGTCGCAGTTCAGCACGAACTCAACCCCGCCATCGGCCAGCAGGTCGTTGCGGCGCTGCACGATGTCCTTTTCCAGCTTGAAGCCCGGAATTCCGTACATCAGCAACCCGCCGGCGCGGTCATAGCGGTCATAGACGGTCACCTGAATACCGGCGCGACGCAGCATGTCGGCTGCCGCCAGACCGCCGGGGCCACCACCGATGATGCCAACGCTTTCGCTGCGCTCGGCCCCCGGAACCACGGGCTTGACCCAGCCTTTGTCCCATGCCGTGTCGGTGATGTATTTCTCGATCGTCCCGATGGTGACGGTGCCATGGCCGGACTGTTCGATCACGCAATTGCCTTCGCACAGGCGATCCTGCGGGCAAATGCGGCCACAAATCTCAGGGAAGGTGTTGGTGGCCTGACTGGTCTGATACGCCTCTTCCAGACGACCCGTCGCGGTCAGGTTCAGCCAATCGGGGATATTGTTGTGCAGCGGGCAGTGCGACTGGCAATAGGGCACACCACACTGGCTGCACCGGCTGGCCTGCTCTGCCGCCTTGTCCGCCGCAAACTCGGCATAGATTTCGTCAAAGTCTTCCTTGCGGTCATCAGCGGCACGCTTTTCCGGCATGACGCGGTCGATCTGCACAAATTTCAGCATCGGTTGCTTGGCCACGGGTCAGACTCCATGAATTGGCTTGGTCGGGCCTGTTTAAGAGATGCAGTTTGGGATGAAAAGTAAAAAGTGCTGACCTAAATTGGAAAAGTTTGCGGTATCTTGCTAATCTCGGGAAATTGCTGCTTGATTTTAGTTCCGATTCGGACCTATCAACGCGCTTTCCTTTTGAGAGCCACCGGAATACCCATAAAAAGTAAAACAATTTGGTAGCAGTGCAGCAGGTTAAATGAGTCTTTTTCACTTGATTCTCGTAGCGATAATTCAGGGGATAACTGAATTTCTGCCGGTGTCTTCATCGGGCCATCTGATCCTGCTGCCCAGCCTGACAGGGATGGAGGATCAGGGCCAAACCATAGACGTCGCGGTTCATGTGGGCACGCTGGGCGCGGTTGTGCTGTATTTCTGGGCGGACGTGAAATCTGCCCTCTCCGGCGTGCCCCGCGCCCTAAGAGGCCAAACCGATACCCCACAGGCCAGGCTGGCCCTGGGGCTGATCATCGCGACGATCCCCACCGTTCTTGCCGGGCTTGTCCTGTTTCTGACCGGGCTGAGCGATGCGATGCGTTCGATCGCTGTGATCGGCTGGACAATGCTGCTGTTTGGCGTGTTGCTGTATTGGATGGATCAAAAGGGTCCGCAAACCAAGGTGGCAAAGGATTGGGGCCTGCGGGACGCGGCGATCATGGGCCTGTGGCAGGCCATCGCCCTGATCCCCGGTACATCGCGGTCCGGCATTACCATCACCGGCGCCCGGCATCTGGGATACACGCGCGAGGACGGGGCCCGCATTGCCATGCTGATGTCGATCCCGACAATCATCGCCTCGGGCGTCTTGCTGTCAGCGGATGTGATCCATCAGGCCGATGCCAGCCTTGCCAAAGACGGGGCGATTGCCGCTGCCTTCGCCTTTGTCTCGGCGCTTTTGGCGCTTAGCCTGATGATGCGCCTGCTGCGCAGCGTCAGCTTCACCCCATACGTGATTTACCGCGTGATTCTGGGCATCGTCCTGCTGGTGATTGCCTACAGCTGATCAGGTCCGCAGGTTATCCGCCGAATTCTGGATGTCGTCATACTGGCCCGAGGGGCGGAATTTCCACAGGTACTCGGGCAGAACCGACGCAAGCGTCGTGGCTTCGATCCCAAGATCATCCAGCGTTTTTGCACCCTCTGACACAACATTGTCCCGGCGCAGGTTTTTCAGCTGATCGCGGGTCAGGATGTTATTGGGGAACAGCTGGAAGCTGACGAATTTGGCAATATCCAGAACACCGGCCATGATCTTGGCCACAAAGAACGGTACACCCAGAATGATCCGCCGACGGTGAATGACCTCCAGCATCTGCTGCATCAGGGTGCGAAAGGTTTTGACCTCGGGCCCGCCCAATTCGTAGACCCCGGCCTGCGCCTGACCCAGAACCCCTTTGACCGCCGCCCGCGCGACATCGTCCACATAGACCGGCTGGAATTTCGTATCGGCACCGACCAGAGGCAAAAACGGACCCAGACGCGCCATACCTGCAAAGCGGTTGAAGAACTGATCTTCCGTGCCAAAGACAAGCGACGGGCGCAGGATCACGGCGTCGGGCATATGCTGCAGCACGCCCGCCTCCCCCTGCGCTTTGGTCTGCGAGTATGTGCTGGCCGCTTCTGCATCCGCACCAATTGCCGAGATATGAACCATACGCGCGACACCCTGCTGCGCCGCCAACCGCGCGATCCGCTCGGCCCCTTCGGCCTGCACGGCGGCAAAATCATTGTTGCCAAGCTCGTTCAGGACGCCCACGCAGTTCACGACCGCATCCGCACCCTGCATAGCCTGCGCAACCGACGCATCATCGCGGATATTGCACAAGACCGGTTCGACCTGACCAACCACGCCGTAGGGTTTGACAAACATGGCTTCGTTCGGTCGGCGCACCGCCACACGCACGCGCCACCCTTCACCCGCCATCCGTCGCGCGATGTAGCGCCCGACAAAACCCGATCCGCCGTAAATCGTGACCAGTTTGGACATGGGTGACCTCCTGCTGACTTTATGAGGAAAAGACGTAGCGCCCAGATCGCTTCGAAACAAGGCGCTAATTCGCCACGTGGCAACATCGGCACAATGCCTGATTGGGGGCGTAATCGGCCTTGTTCAAAAAACTTTCAAAAATCTCCCCGAATCCGGTTGACGCCCCCCGCCACTGGGCTTAAACGCCCCCTCACGACACCTGCCCAGGTGGCGGAATTGGTAGACGCGCTAGCTTCAGGTGCTAGTGTCCGTATGGACGTGGAGGTTCGAGTCCTCTCCTGGGCACCAAATCCCCCAAAGATGCTATTTGAAACCACCCGTGCGCGGGCGATGTTTGCTGTCATTTACAATCTCACGACACCGATTGCTCGGACACGATTTCACCGAAGCGGGTGAAGAACTTGCCGGACAGTTTCTTGGCTGTTCCCGCGATCAAGCGGCTGCCCAATTGTGCGATCTTGCCGCCGATATCGACCTTGGCGGTGTAAGCCAGCACCGTCTCATCGCCATCTTCGGTCAGTGTTACCTCGGCTCCGCCCTTGGCGAACCCGGCGGCCCCGCCTTTGCCTTCGCCATTCAGGGAAAACCCATCCGGTGCGTTAGAGGTGTCCAGCGTCACCTGACCGGCGAACTTGGCCTTGACCGGGCCGATTTTCAGCACAACCTTGGCTTCCAGATCCTCGGGCGAGTTCTGAACCAGTTCCTCGCAACCCGGAATACACTCTTTCAGAATCTCTGCATCATTCAGGGCGCGGTACACCACGTCACGGGGTGCGGTGATACGGATTTCGTCGCTCAGTTCCATTCAGGCACTTCCTTTATTCAACAACATCTTGGGAAGACGATCAGCGCCATTTCGGCCGCGTCTTCCTGGTTGGGATTGGGGCGGGCGGGCCAGAGTGCGGCGCACCATCTACGCAAGCTTTTCGTCATGAGAGACCTCCTTAGTCGTATCACTGTTCCGCCAAAGCACAATCTCGGCCAGGATCGACAAGGCGATTTCGTGCGGATCGATGGCGTGAATGTCCAACCCGGCAGGCGATTTCAGACGCGCAACGCACAACGGGTCCATGCCCTGCGCGATCAGTTTCGCCACCAGCGTATCGGCCTTGCGGCGGCTGGCCACCATCGAGACGCGCGCGGCCGGTGTCTCCAACGCAGCCTTTAGCGCCGCGCCATCGTTTTGGCCCTGAGACGCGACCACCACGAAATCCCGCGCCTCGACCCCAAGTTCGGACACCTGATCCAACGAGAACCGGGTGCACTCAGCCGATGCCTCTGCGCCGTCGTCAAGACAGACGCGCAGCCCGGCCAAGTTGCCGTGTTCGGCCAATGCCGAAGCGATGGGCGAGGCACCAAAGATCACCAGCCGGGGCGCCTGTTGATACGGCTCGACCAGCAGATCAACCGTGCCGCCCGACGGGCATCCGCTTTTGAAGGTTTGCACGCCATCCGGGTCCGTCATCGTCACCACCTTTTCCGAAGGTTTCACGCGGATCATCTGCGGCGTCCCACTGGACAACGCCTGCTGTGCCGAGGTTCGAACCGCCCGCTGTACGCACGCTCCACCCAGATGGCCCAGAATCTCTCCACCCCGCGTCACAGCCGCCTTTCCACCCGCCTTGGCCGAGGTCGCATCCGCCGTCCGCAGAACAGTCGCGATACAGAATGGCTGACCGGTTTGCCGAAGCTGCTCAATGGTGTCGAATATGTCAAAATTTCCCATGTTAGACCCTTTTCAGAACTTGCGGAATTCAGGTTCAAGGGCCGCGAGCGCGTCCAGCGTGTTGGCGGGCAAATGGGCGTCCAGATAAGGTTCCGCAGCTTGCATGGCCGCCGCGATAGGCTGGTAGCCCTTCCACCCTTTCAGCGGATTGAGCCAGACAATCCGCCGCGCTTTGCGCCGCATCCGTGCCAAAGCGTCTGCCAACCGATCCGGGGTCTGAGTGCAGTACCCGTCCGACAGGATCAGAACGACCGTCCGGCCATTCAGCGCGCGCGCGCCGTAGCCATCCAGAAACCGCTCCAGACTGCCCGAAATATCCGTACCGCCACCGAACCCCTCGGCCATCAGCGACAACCGACCAGCCGCGCGCAGCGTATCATGGTCCTGCAAAGCGTCGGTGACCCGCAGCAGGCGGGTGTGAAACAGATAGGCATCCGCATCAGTGTCGCTGCCGATCAGACCTTTGAGGAAGGCCAGAAAGACCCGCGAATACACGGTCATCGATCCGCTGACATCGCACAAGGCAACGATCCGCATCGGACGAGGGGGCCGCGCGCGGCGAAACAGATCGATGGGCTCACCACCCCGAGCCAGACTGGCCCGTTGAATGCGCCGCATATCCAGCGTTGGTCCCCGCAAAGCCCGTTTGCGCCTGCGCGAACGCCGGTCGCGTATGGCGCGCGCCAATTTCAACGCCGCCTCTTCCGCTTGTTTCAACGAGTGTTCATCCATCAACTCACGCAAATCCCGGCGCGACAGGTTGGCCGTGCGGGTTGCAATCAGCTTCCCGTCCTTCCCCTCGGCCTCCCTGTCGCTCGGGTCCGGAGTGGTGTCCCCTGAACTGGCCTCAGCACTGTCCGCACCCGGTTCATGGCTTTGCCAGATCATCGGCTTTGCCGACTGAACCCGAACATGCGTGTTCTGCGCGACGCCGGACCGTTGCTTGCCCGCATTGAACCAATAGGCGTCAAACAGGCCGTCGAACCGCCGCCAATCTTCGGCATCCCCAGCCAAAACCGCGCATAATGCCTGACGGGCCTGATCGGTGTCCGTAGCCTCGACCTTGGATAAAGCCACCAACGCGTCGCAAGTCTCTTTCGGGCCAACCCGCAAGCCATTCAGGCGCAGATGGGCAATGAACCCCGATATGCGATCCGCCAACCCATCAGCCCGAGAGGGAAAGCGCGTCACCTGCATCACGCCACCTTCCCGATCAGCCGATCCATCAATTCCGCAGGGGTCGCATCGTAATCCGCAGCGGTTTTCAACAGACACACCAAAGTCGCCTGCACCTCGTCCCGCGACTTGGCCAGATCGTTGACCCCCAGGCCCGACAGGGCGGCGGCCCAATCCAACATCTCTGCCACACCCGGCTTCTTTTCCAGATCTTCCTGCCGCAGCGCCTGCACGACCCCGATGATCTGCCGCGCCAGCGCCCCTTCAACTTCGGGCATCCGCGCCTGCAGGATCGCCAGTTCCGTTTCTTTCGTTGGGTAGTCCAGGAAACTGTAAAGACACCGCCGCCGCAAAGCATCCGACAGATCCCGCGTCCCGTTTGCGGTCAGGATAACAATGGGCCGAACCCGCGCCTTGATCGTCCCAAGCTCGGGGATCGTGATCTGATAGTCCGACAGGATTTCCAACAGATAGGCTTCGAATTCTTCATCCGCCCGATCAATCTCATCGATCAACAAAACCGGAGGTTCTTCTTCTGATATAGCCTCTAACAAAGGTCTTTTTAGCAAATACGCATCGGAAAACAGTTGCGCCTCGCTGGTGCCACCCTGCGCTTCGCTCGCCCGGATCGCCAGTAACTGACGCTGATAATTCCACTCATAAATTGCGTGGTTTGCGTCCAGCCCCTCATAACACTGCAACCGGATCAACCGCGTCGCTTGCCAAGCCGCCACCGCCTTGGCGACCTCGGTCTTGCCAACCCCGGCCGGACCTTCCAGCAACAAGGGCCGCCCCAACGCCTGCGCCAAATGCAACGCCATCGCCAACCGATCATCGGCAACATAGCCCTGCGCGGCCATTCCGTTTTGCACGTCACTCAAAGTCAAAACCAGGATCCAATCTTCATCTGGCCAAAAATATCCCGGGGGAGGTTCGGGGGGGGCTGGCCCCCTCCGTTAGGTCGGACCGGCCACAGCCGGTCCGAACCCAATTACCCGTGCATCCCCAGCCCATTGGCAATCTTCCAGATCCGCCAATGGTCATGCGGCATATGGCTTTGCACCAGCCCAAAGGGCCGGAACGCATCATGCACCGCGTTCGAAAACGCAGGCACGCCACCCACATTCGGGCTTTCCCCGACGCCTTTCGCCCCAATCGGATGATGCGGAGACGGAGTTACCGTATAGTCGGTGATATAGTTCGGCGTCTCCCACGCGGTCGGCAGGAAGAAATCCATCAGCGTGCCGGTCTTCACGTTGCCCATCTCATCATAAGCAATTTCCTGACCCATCGCGATGGCCAACGCTTCGGTCACGCCGCCATGAACCTGCCCGTCGATAATCATCGGGTTGATCCGCGTACCGCAATCATCCAGAGCGTAGAACTGCCGGACCTCCCACTCGCCGGTATCCACGTCGATCTCCATGACGCAGATATAAGCCCCGAACGGGTAGGTCATGTTCGGCGGGTCATAATAGCTGACGGCTTCCAAACCCGGCTCCAACCCCGGAATGGCCTGATTATAGGCGGCGAAGGCGATTTCCTTCATGGTCTTGAACCGCTCGGGCGCGCCTTTGACGGCGAACCGGTCCACGTCCCATTCGACATCGTTGTCGTGAACCTCCAACAGATAGGCCGCGATCATCTGCGCCTTGGCGCGGATTTTGCGCGCAGCCATGGCCGTTGCCGCACCCGCGACCGGCGTGGATCGAGACCCGTAGGTCCCAAGCCCATAAGGCGCGGTGTCGGTGTCGCCTTCCTCCAGCGTGATGTTATCGGCGGGCAGACCGATCTCACTGGCGATGATCTGAGCAAAGGTCGTGGCGTGACCCTGCCCCTGCGAGATTGTCCCCAGTCGCGCGATTGCCGAGCCAGTTGGATGGATGCGGATTTCGCAGCTGTCAAACATCCCCAGCCCGAGGATATCGCAGTTCTTGACCGGCCCCGCGCCCACGATTTCAGTGAAATGCGTAAGGCCAATGCCCAGCAGTTTGCGGGTCTTTCCCGCCTTGAATTCCTCGACCCGCTGCGCCTGTTCGGCTCGAAGACCGTCATACTCCACCGCCTTCAACGCCTTGTCCCAGGCGGTGTGATAATCGCCCGAGTCATATTCCCAGCCCAGCGCTGACTGATAAGGGAACTGATCAGCCTTGATAAAGTTGATCCGCCGCAGCTCGGCCGCGTCCATGTTCAGCTTGATCGCCAGAACCTCGATCATGCGTTCGATGAAATAGGCGGCCTCGGTCACGCGGAAGGAACAGCGATAGGCCACCCCACCCGGAGCCTTGTTGGTATAGACACCATCAACGGCCAGATAGGCGGTTGGAATGTCATAAGACCCGGTGCAGATGTTCATGAACCCCGCCGGGAACTTGGTCGGGTCCGCACAGGCGTCAAAGCCGCCATGGTCCGCCGTGGTATGACACCAGAGCCCGGTGATCTTGCCTTCCTTGGTAGCCGCGATCTTGCCCTGCATCCAGTAGTCGCGGGCAAAGGCGGTGGACATCAGGTTCTCCATCCGGTCTTCCACCCATTTCACCGGCTTGCCGGTGACAATCGAGGCGACAACCGAGCAGACATAGCCCGCATAGGCCCCCACCTTGTTGCCAAACCCGCCGCCAATATCGGGGCTGATCACCCGGATGTTGTGCTCGGCCAGACCCGAGATCAGCGACACAACCGTGCGGATCGCGTGCGGGGCCTGAAACGTGCCATAAAGCGTCAGCTTGCCCGTCACCTTGTCCATCGACGCCACACAGCCGCAGGTTTCCAGCGGGCAGGGGTGGGTGCGGTGGTAATAGACCATTTCTTCGGCCACTACGTCAGCCTCATCCAGAACAGCCTCGGTCGCGTCCTTGTCACCCTGTTCCCAGGTGAAGATATGGTTGTGATGTTTGCGTGGGCCGTGCGCGCCTTCGGTTTGACCTTCAAGGTCCTCACGCAGGACGACGTCGGATTTCAACGACTCGAACGGGTCAGTGATAACAGGCAGCTCTTCATATTCGACCTCGACCAGTTCCACCGCGTCCGCCGCGATATAGCGGTCTTCGGCGACGACATAGGCAACCTCCTGGCCCTGGAACAGAACCTTGCCATCGGCCAGCACCATCTGCTTGTCGCCAGCCAGCGTCGGCATCCAATGCAGACCCAGCGGCGCCAGATCTTCGGCAGTCAAAACCGCGACAACGCCGGGCACGGCCAAAGCCGCCTCTTTGTTCACACTGACGACACGGGCATGGGCGTAGGGCGAGCGTACAAAGTCGCCGAACAGCATCCCGTCCAACTTGATGTCATCGACATAATTGCCTTTGCCTTGGGTGAACCGCACATCCTCGACGCGCTTTCGGGCGCAGCCCATGCCTTTGAGGTTGGCGGCGCGTTCTTCGGGGGTCAGGGTCTGGTCGGTCATTCCGCAGCCTCCACTTTGGTTTGCCCTACCGCTTCGCTACTTGAGGGCTTTTGCGCATTGAGCAAATCAGCCGAGGCCGAGATCGCCTTGACGATATTCTGGTATCCAGTGCAGCGGCACAGGTTCCCCGCCATACCAAAGCGAATTTCATCCTCGGTCGGGTTCGGGTTTTCCTGCAGCAAGCGATGCGCGCGGGTGATCATCCCCGGCGTGCAGAAGCCGCATTGTAGCCCGTGATGTTCGCGGAACATCTCTTGCAACACCCCAAGGCTACCATCGTCATTGGTCAGCCCCTCGACCGTGGTGATATCGGCCCCGTTCACCTGTGCCACAAAGGTGGTGCAGGATTTGACGGATTTCCCATCGATATCGACGGTGCAGGCTCCGCAATGGCTTGTTTCGCAACCGATATGAGGGCCGGTGATTTTCAGATCTTCCCGCAGGAAGTGAATGAGCAACGTGCGCGGCTCGGCCAGACCTTCGACCTGTTTGCCGTTCACGGTGAGTTTGACGTGCATTTTCGACATGTGTTCCCCTCCTCACCCCGCGCGGCGTTGCGCACGGTCGATGGCGCGGCGCAGCATCACGGCGGCCACGTGTTTCTTGAATTCGACAGGGCCGCGGTTGTCGGCCACCGGGTCGATCGCGTCGAGCATCGCCGCCACGCAGCCCTCAACATCGCCGCCTGCCAGAGCGGCGCTCGCGGCCTCGGACCAGACCGGCGTGTCAGCCAGATTGGTCATCGCAACCGAAGCCGTTCCGTTGCCCACCATCACCGCAGCAGCAGCCGTCGCGTAATCGCCGATCTTGCGCTTTTGCTTTTCATAAGCCTGACCAACGCCTGCACCCGGCACCGGGATCGAGATGCGGGTCAGGATTTCTTCGTCTTCACGCGCGGTGAAATACGCGGCCTCGTAGAACTCCCGCGCAGCGACGCTGCGGGCACCATCGGGGCCGGACAGATCGAATGTCGCGTTCAAACACTGCATCAGCCCCGGCATGTCATTGCCCGGATCGCCATTGGCCACGTTGCCGCCAACAGTCCCCATGTAACGCACCTGAGGGTCAGCGATCTGCAGCGCCGCTTCGCGGATCAGCGGAATGGCTGCGGCCAGCCCGTCATGGGTGATCAACTCATGCTGCGTGACCATCGCGCCAAGGGTCACGGTCTCGGCGCCGACCTCAATACCCTTGAGCTCGTCAATGGCCTGAAGGTCGACCAGATGACCCATTTCGGCCATGCGCAGTTTCATCATCGGGATCAGGCTGTGCCCGCCCGCGATCACACGCGCCTCATCTCCGTGTTCCTGCAATATGCCGATGGCCGAGGCGATGTCGCCTGGCCGGTGATACTCAAAACCGGCT
Source organism: Ruegeria sp. K5 (assembly GCF_056531805.1). Classification (NCBI taxonomy): domain Bacteria; kingdom Pseudomonadati; phylum Pseudomonadota; class Alphaproteobacteria; order Rhodobacterales; family Roseobacteraceae; genus Ruegeria; species Ruegeria sp. K5. The sequence goes on from NZ_JBQFML010000002.1 coordinate 41,999, forward strand.
GGTATCATGTTTTTCCTCCCTGGGTCCAAGCGGTATGCCGTGGGGGACCTGAGGAAAGAAAAGAGGAGAGGGCGCTAGTGCCGCCAGTCACGTGAAACGGGGCGCGCGGCTTGTTTCACGAGTTGCGAATAGGCTGCACGAGTTGCGATCAAAGGCCCAGCGCGTCGCGGATCGCCGTCAGGCGGGATCGGCTGACCGGCACCTTGCTCAGCGCATCGACCCCGTCGAAGTAGCAGGTGCCATTGTCTTTGTGCCGCTCAAAGCTTGAGACATGTTTGGGGTTCACCAGATAGCTGCGATGCGCGCGCAAGAAGCCATCGGGTTTCAGGCGCGATTCAGCCTCGGTGATCGACCAGGGGCAAAACAGTTTCTCGGCCCCCATGTAGAGCACGGTGTAATGCCCCTCGGCCCGGATCGCGGCCACGCTGGCAGGTTCGGTAAAGAAGGTCTGCCCTTCACGCTCGAACGGAACACCGGCGCGCAAGGCGGTAGGTTGAGGATCTTGCGTGGGTTCTGACGCTGACGGTGCGATTTCTGGCTGCGGTCCAATGAAGGTGATCCCGGTCAGCAGAAAGGCCCCGCAGATCAGAAACACCGAAACCGTGACCCCCATCGCCAGCACCTGATTGTTCAGTGCAGGCCCGGCCCTGCCTGCATTGTCGCTGGCGATGAAATCGGTCAACCCCGCCGCCACGAAATGCATCGTGAAGACGGCCAGACCGAAACACACCGTCCCCAGCAGGATGTTGCGCTGGGTCCGGTTGTCATAGGCCACCCAGATTGCCAGCACCGACAGAACCACCGAGGCCACGGTGGAAATCGCCACGTCCCAGACCGTGTAGACCGGGCGGCACAGTTCCATCCCTGCCATGCCGACATAATGCATCACCACGATGCCAAGGCCGACAATGACCCCGGCTGAAACCATGGTCTGCATCGTTCGAGGCCGGAAATGCAGCAACAGCAACGCAAGTCCCACCATCAGGATCGCCACAAGGGCCGAAATCAGCGTAATGAGCGCGTCATAGTAAAAGAGGATCGGCAGTTGCAGGCCCAGCATGGCGACAAAATGCATCGACCAGATGCCGCCGCCCAAAATGACCGCCGCCAGCGCCACCACGAACTTGCGCCTTTGGTCATCCAGCTTTGAGGCCCCGTGCGTCAGGTAAAGCCCGGTGAACCCGGCCATCAGCGCCACGGCCAGTGACGCCGCTACAAGCCACGGGTTATGCGAGTAGTCCAGCATTTCGGTCAGTACGCCCTCCCCGACGTAAGGGCGACGTTAGCAAACCGAACTGTCCGGGACAATTGCCCAGCAATCGCGGGGATCAGGCCTGTTTTTCGACCTTTTCCTCAACCGGCTCGGCGTCCAGTTCGATGACGTCTGCACCCTCGGGCTCGGTCGCTTCCATCTCATCTGGCTCGTCAGTTTTGTCTTCCAACGCGCCGACGATCAGTGGCAGCATGTGAACGCCTGTGGCGCTGGCGATCTCGGGCGTTTGCGGGGTCTGCCAGCTGAGCGTGTCGAAGCTGCCGCAATTCTGGCAGACCGGTGCCCACTCCGGCTGAATGTCATGGCAGTTGGTGCAGACCCATTGCGGCCCGCGCGGCGCGTTCAGCGCCTTGGCCAGCCAGCCCTGCACCACCGCATCCGTTGCACCCTCGCCCCGCTCAATCGCGGCCATCAGGGTGTACCCACGCGCATCCGCCTGCTTTTCGACCACATCGCCCAGCGCGCGACGCGCTTCGGGGAAGTCTTCGGCCACGATATTCAGCTCGGCCAGGATCAGTCGGGTTTCCATGTTTTCCGGGTGAATCCGTGTCAGGGCGGTAAAGCGCTTGATCCGCTGGTCTGGTGTTTCATCCGGCGCAATTTCGGCAAAGGCATGGGCCAGATCGGGATGCGGCTGCACCTCCCACGCTTTCTTCAGGATCTTGGTCGCGGCTTTGGGTTTGCCCTTTTCGATATAGGCGCGTGCGGCCATTGCCGCTGCAGGGACCAGATCGGGCGACAGGCGGTTGGCCTCAATCGCGCGTTCCTGCTGATCAACTGTCGCGTCCTCGTCCAGAATATCCTTGGCCTCGGACAGGGCCAGAACCGCATCGCGCCGTTTGAACACATCGCGCGGCAGATACCCGGCCTTCAGCTTCGAGGTCAGCGTCGACCGTGCGCCGGCCCAATCCTGTGCCTTGGTTTGCAGGCCCAGCAGAACGTCCTGTGTTTCCTCGTGACGCGGTTTGATCGCCAGCGCCTTTTCCGCCAGCTTGCGCGCGGTTTCATCGTCGCCTTCAGCCAGTTTCTGTTTCATGATCCCCCGCACACCGACAAAACGCGTGGCATTGTTGGTCACCAGCTTCTTGTAGGTCTCGGATGCCTTTTTGGTGTCGCCGGTCATCTCGGCCGCCTGCGCCACCAGCAGGTTGGTCAGTTCAGGCTTGTTCAGCAGTTTCTCGGCCTTGCTTGCCTTGGTCATCGCCGTGCGCCCTTCGCCCGAGGCCAGTGCCATCAGACCATCCGCCAAAGCCTCATAACCACGCTTTTCCCGGCTGCGGTCGAAATAACGCGACAGGGCGGTTTCGTCGCCATTGAGGAATTTCAGCGTCGCGATCAGCAGGCTGAGCAGTTTGAAGAACAGCCAAACCGCAACGACCAGCACACCCAGCGCGATCACGGATTGCAGCGGCCCCAAAGTGTATTCCGTACCCGCAACAGTGATCTGCACCCCGCCGCTGGTTTGCATCAAAGCCTGCGCCCCCAAGGCCAGTAGGCCAATAATCGCAACGAAAACAAGGATTTTAAACAATGACCACAGCATGGCAGGTCCCTCAGTTCGAGTTCAGGCTGGACGCGAGCGTATTCGCGGCATCTACGGCAGAGACACGGGTCTGAGCCGCCTGCTCCCACTCGGCCATCGCGGTCTGCGCCGCTTCGGGCAAAGATTTCAATTCCGACAGTGCGCCGCTCAGATCGCCAGAGGCCAGAGCGGCCTGCGCACGCGACAGAACGGCATCGGGGTCATCCCCGTCCTGAGGGGTCACCGACCGCGCCCCTGTCTGACGCTGCAAAAAGGCGACAAGGCCAGTGCCTTTGTCCGCATCCCGCGCATCGGCCAGTGCCGTGCGCGCCGCGGGCGCGAATGAGGCGCGGAGCGCTGGCAGCGTCTCGACCCCCTTGTCGGCGGGGCCGGACAAAGCATCCGGCACGGTCACACCGCCTGCTTGCAGTTCGGTCACCAGATCAGAATATGGCGCACCCGTATCCAACTGACCATGCAGGCGCGACAGGATCGCGGCATTGGTCGCCGCAAGTGCTTCGGCCGAGGCTTTGGCCTCAAGCGCCTGGGCATCGGCCACCATCTTCTCAACCTCGGCCCGCTGTGCGGCCAGCGAGTCCTGTAGCTTCTTCAACTCAGCCTCAAAAGCGGCATTCGCCTCGGGCGAGGTGTTTTCGGCAATCGGGTTTTTTTCAAGCTCGGTCAATCGATCGGCCAAAGGCGCGATCTGACCGCTCAGCGCCGCGACACTGGACTTCATCGCGGTCAGGTCGGCATCAACCGGGTCCAGCTTTTGCGACAGGGCCTGCACCTGATCTGACAGGCCCGAGACATCGGGCGCATCCGACAGCGATTTTGTCAGGGCTGCGATCTGATCCGATTGATCAGCCAGTTTCGATTCCAGCGCGGCAATTGATTGCGCAGTGTCCGACCCGCCCGACGAGAACAGCCCGCCCTGCCCGGCCACAAAACCAAGTCCGGCAGCAATCACGCCGCCCAGCAGGGCCGGAACAAAACCGCCGCGTTTTTCGGGGGCCGGTTCGGCAGGCTTTTCTTGTGCCTGCGCCGGTTCAGCCGTATCCGCAGAAATCTCGGCTTCGGCTTCGGCTTCGGCTTCGGCTTCGGCTTCGGCTTCGGCTTCGGCTTCGGCTTCGGCTTCGGCTTCGGCTTCGGCTTCGGCTTCGGCTTCGGCTTCGGCTTCGGAAGTCAGGTCTTCGCTGGCGTCGTTCTGGTCAACAGCCGCGTCATCAGATTCGACAGTTGGATCGACAGTTGCGCCTTCGGCTACGTCGTCCGATTTCGGGGTTTCCACCGGTTCCTGATCGGATTTCATTTTGCCCGCCACCGTCACATTCCCCTTATCGATTCTAAAATCACCAGAACTACAGACTGGTCCAAGTTAATCTGCACCCGGCTCGCCCTCAACCCGCATCGCATGTTTCACAAGCTTTTTAACGGCTTTGCGCATTTTTACGGGCGTCGGCTCTTTGGCGATCTTCAGGCGCGTGTAGCCCAAGGATTTAAGGGGTTCCGCCGTTGCCAGGCTGATCGCGGCCAGCCAAAGGGGCGCGGTTCCGGCCCAGATGTCGGCAAATTGTCGCGCGGTCCGGGGTGAGAATATCGGCGCGATGATCGGTTGATCTGCGTTGCAAACCGCCAAAGCCTCGGCGCTCAGCGGTCGCAGATGTTGCTGGTAAACCGCCTGTTCCCGCGTTGTGACACCCAGTTCCGTCAAACGCTCGGCCACGTTTCCACGGCTGTGTTCGCCGCGCAGATGCAACAGCGGGCTGTGCGGCCGGATCTGTAGCAGGGCGGCCACCAGTTCCTCGGCCGTGCCGCCAACCATCTGCGCCGCCCAGCCTGCACCTTTGGCGGTGCCGGTCGTGGTCGGACCCACACAATAAGCGGGCAGATCGCGGCTCACCCCCATCGATGCCGCCGCGTTCACCGCATTGGCTGACGAGAAGATAAGCCCCCGCACGTCGGATGTTGAAACCTGCACCGGCAGCGGTTTGATTTCCAGAATGGAGGAATGGATGACGGTCACCCGTGATCTGGTGCGGGTCGGCAGCTGCGCCACAAACCTCTCCGAGGCAGCGCGCGGGCGTGTCATCAACAAATACAACGATCGGCGCCTTTGGCCTTGGGATTGTTTGCATCCGCGCAGGGTGATACCCCGCTTGCCAATTATGATGCAACGGATCGTGCCAATGGTGCAAACACTTACCGTCCTTGGATTGGAAAGCAGCTGTGACGATACTGCCGCCGCCGTGGTGCGCCAGACAGAGGGCGCACAGGCCGAGATTCTGTCCTCGGTCGTGCATGGCCAGACCGAGCTGCACAGCGCCTATGGAGGCGTCGTGCCCGAGATCGCGGCACGAGCCCATGCCGAGAAGCTGGACACCTGTGTGGTGCAGGCGCTTTCGGCTGCGGGATTGGGTCTGGGCGACATGGACGCCATTGCCGTGACCGCTGGGCCGGGTCTGATCGGCGGGGTCATGTCCGGCGTGATGTGCGCAAAAGGAATCAGTGCGGCCACCGGTCTGCCGCTGATCGGCGTCAATCACCTGGCCGGGCATGCGCTGACCCCGCGCCTGACCGATGGCGTATCATTCCCCTATCTGATGCTGCTGGTCTCGGGCGGTCATTGCCAATACCTGATCGCCCATGGCCCCGAGGCGTTTACCCGCCTTGGCGGCACCATGGACGACGCTCCGGGAGAGGCATTCGACAAAACCGCCCGCTTGCTGGGCCTGCCGCAGCCCGGTGGTCCTTCGGTCGAGGCCGAGGCGCGCTCGGGCGATCCCAAGCGGTTCCGGTTTCCGCGCCCCCTGTTGGATCGGCCCGGATGTGACCTGTCTTTCTCGGGGCTCAAAACGGCGCTGATGCGGATGCGCGATCAGATCGTGGCGGAAAAAGGCGGGCTGACCCGGCAGGACCGCGCTGATCTGTGCGCCGGGTTCCAACAGGCGGTTGTGGATACGCTGGCCGAGAAAACCCGTCGCGCGATCGGTCTGTATTTGGAACAAAACCCTGCCGATCCTGTGATCGCAGTGGCCGGGGGTGTGGCCGCAAATTCCGCCATTCGGGCCGCGTTAGAGACTGTTTCTTCCGAACAAGGCGTTTCGTTCACTGCCCCACCGCTGGCCTTGTGTACCGACAACGCGGCGATGATCGCCTATGCCGGGCTTGAACGCTTTCGCACCGGCGCGCAGGATGGTCTGGACCTGACCGCACGTCCACGCTGGCCCTTGGATCAAACCAGCCCGGCGATGCTGGGCAGCGGCAAGAAAGGGGCCAAGGCATGAGCGTTTCAGTACTGGGCTCTGGCGCATTCGGAACCGCCCTTGCGATTTCTCTGGCAGGCAACGGGCCTGTCACCTTGTGGTCGCGCGACGCAGTGCAAGCCCGCGCCATGCAGGAGACGGCCGAGAACGCACAACGCCTGCCCGGTGTGCCTTTGCCGCCCCAGATCACGGTGACGGCGCAGATCGATCAGGCGTGCCAATCGGATTTGCTGTTGGTCTCGGTGCCTATGCAGCAGTTGCGCGCGGCCTTGACCCAGCACCGAACGGCACTGGCGGGCAAAACCCTGGTCGCCTGCTGCAAGGGGATTGAACTGTCCACTGGTCTTGGCCCGGTGGCGGTGATCCGTGAAACCGTCCCGGATGCCCAACCAGCACTGCTGACCGGGCCCAGTTTTGCCGATGACATCGCGCGCGGCCTGCCTACGGCGCTGACATTGGCCTGCGCAGACGCCTCTACGGGCGAAGACCTGCAAGCCCGGCTGACCACCGCAAACCTGCGCCTTTACCGCACCACCGACACCACCGGGGCCGAGTTGGGCGGCGCGTTGAAAAACGTCATGGCCATCGGCTGCGGCGCTGCTATCGGGGCAGGGTTGGGAGACAGCGCACGGGCTGCCCTGATCACCCGCGGTTTTGCCGAGATGCAGCGCTTTGCCGCCCAGCGCGGGGCGCAACCGGATACGTTGATGGGGCTGTCCGGGTTGGGCGATCTGGTGCTGACCTGTTCATCTGAACTGTCGCGAAACTATCGTTTTGGCCTGTGTTTGGGTCTGGATCAGCCGTTCGACAAGACCACAACCGTCGAAGGTGTCGCCACGGCCCGCGCCATGGCCAAGATCGCCAAGGCCGAGGGGCTGGACATGCCAATCAGCACAACGGTGGCGGAACTCAGCGACGGTGCCTACAGTGTAGCTCAGGCGATTCAGTCCCTGCTGGGTCGGCCGCTTAAGGAGGAATAGAATGCTCATCGCCCTGATCGCCAAAGACAAAGCTGGCGCGCTGCAAACCCGTCTGGACAACCGCGCGGCCCACCTGGCCTATATCGAGGAAACCGGCGTCGTCTCGCAAGCCGGGCCACTGTTGGAGCAAGAGGACATGATCGGATCTCTGGTCATTCTGGATGTCGAGGACATGGCCGAGGCCAAAACCTGGGCTGAAAACGATCCCTATGCTTTGGCGGGGCTGTTCGAGTCGGTCGAGTTGATCCCCTGGAAAAGGGTGATCGGCTGATGGCGTATTGGCTGTTCAAATCCGAACCCTCGACCTGGAGCTGGGATCAGCAGGTCGCCAAGGGCAATGTGGGCGAAGAATGGGATGGCGTACGCAACTATCAGGCACGCAATTTCATGCGGCAGATGGCCGTGGGGGATCGCGGCTTTTTCTATCATTCGCAAAAGGACAAGGCGATTGTCGGTATCGTCGAGGTCTGCGCCGCAGCCCATCCCGACAGCACCACCGATGACGAACGCTGGGAATGCGTTGACATCAAGGCGGTGCGCCCGTTCGCCGAGCCCGTGACGCTGGATCAGATCAAAGCGGATGAGCGGTTGGCCGAGATGGTGCTGGTCAAAAACTCACGCCTGTCCGTGCAGCCTGTCAGCGATGCGGAATGGGTTACAATCTGTGCTCTGGGCGAAACCCAAGCGGATTGAACGTAAAAAAGGGAAGGCCCTGCACGGCGCAGAACCTTCCCTACCCCACGTGCTCCCTACTCACCACACGTGTATCGAAAATCTGGTTCTGACCGTCCTGGTCACTGGATTGACCATAGCCCGATCCGCGACCGCGTTTCAAACGGCAAGTCCTTAGAATCCAATTCAAATGCAAAACGCCCGCCTTGGGGACAGGCGGGCGTTCGTAATCGTATTGTCCGGGGATCAACCGTAAACGGATTCTTTCCCGAAATGCTTGGTCAGCATGTAATAGACGACCGCGCGGTATTTGTTGCGCTCGGACATGCCATAGGTCTCCATGGCCTTGTTGATCGCTTCCATCAGCTCGGGACCGTCGGACAGGCCCAGTTTCTTGATCAGGAAGTTGTTCTTGACGGTCTCAAGTTCACCTTCCTGGCTGGCCGCCACTGTCGACGCATCCGCGTCATAGATCGCCGGACCGCAACCGATGGTGACCTTTGTCAGCAGGTCCATATCGGGGTCCATCCCACATTTGCCTTTCAGATCTTCAGCGTATTTGGCGATCAAATCGTCGCGTTTGCCCATGTCCCATTCTCCTTAATCCGTTGTCACGGCACTTTTCACCGATGCCCGAGAGACTAGCCTTGCAATGAGATTTCCCAAAAGGGAAAAATCACAAGGTTTCCCCCTAGGCCGAACTTTGCGGAACGCCGCGAATTGATTTTCGTGAATTTTTTATTTAACCTTTTTGTTAATTACGAATCCCGGAGGTCCTGATGCCCGTTTCCCTACCCAATGAAACCACCGCATATCGATCCGCTCGTAACGCGCTTCTGTCCGCCGAGCGGGACCTGAGAGCAAAGGTTGAAGAGGTCGCGGCCTTGCGCCGTGCTCTGCCTGTCGGGGGCAAGATCCCAAACGATTACGCGTTCCGAGAACTTACCGGCGAGGCCGCACCGATGTCGTCGCTGTTTAGCGACAAGGATACGCTGATCATCTATTCGCTGATGTACGGACCGGATGCGGAACGCCCTTGCCCGATGTGCTCGGCCTTTCTGGATGGGTTGAACTCTCAGATCCATCATCTGGCGCAAAAGGCATCGGTTGCGGTGGTGGCGCAGAACACGCCCGAAAAACTGTTGTCCCTCAAAGACAAGATGGGTTGGAATGCGCTCCCGTTATATTCCGCGCTTGGGACGCGGTACCAGAGCGACTATCTGGCCGAGACCGACGGGGGTGACCAGCTTCCCATCCTGAATGTCTTTCAGCGCCTTTCGGACGGCATTCACCATTTCTGGAGTTCCGAGCTGTTCTTTGAACCCAGCGATTGGCATCCCCGGCATGTGGATGCGGCATGGCCATTGTGGAATGTTCTGGATTTCACACCGCAGGGCCGCGAAGATTTCATGCCCTCCCTACGCTGAAACGGCGCGCTCGGCTATCGGCAATAGCCCCAGCCGGGCCCCTGAAGGTGAAAATGATCGGCATGCAAGCGGTTGAAATCAGGGCCCAGCACCACGCGAAACCAATCACATGCGCCGCGCCCGATCTGACGCAGAAAATCGGCCTCGGGGCCGGGTTCGGTCCAGTCGTCCAACAGGTTCAGCGCCCGTCCGTCGGCCAGGGTAACGCCTATGATGTCGATCGAATCCGCCGTGGCATGGCTGCTCCACCCGCTGTTTTCACCTTGGGCGGTGCGCATGCGGCGGCAGTTATAGCTGCCCAGATGGCGCAGGGACCGGACTGTGGTGCCCAGAATCTCCTGCGCGGCTGGCTGGACCACGTGATGTTCCCACATCGCCAGACGCAGGGCGGTGGTGCAGCGTGTCTCAACAAGCGCGACCTTGGCTGAGGTCAGTTGCGACAACGCGCCCCGACCGGCAATGCCGCAATTCTGATCAACGACCAGATCCTCCATCGGTTCAAACGCCGCGCCCGCGTCGGACAGGGCCGCCCGGCACTGCGCCTCATCCGCCAGCGCCCGGCTCAATTGGTATCTGGTAACTGGTGTGACCCGGGCTTTCACGGCCAGATCCCGCATCGGATTCCAATGCGATGGAACAGGCGATTGCGGATGGGACAGCAACAGATACCCGCCCGAACCAACAAGAAATAGAAATACGATGATCGAAAAGAAAGACGCCGCCAGATACGAAATCCGGCGGCGTCCTGTGCGTTTGCTCATACCCGATCCGCGATCAGTAGCGGTAATGCTCGGGCTTATAGGGGCCTTCCGGCGCAACACCGATATAGGCCGCTTGTTCATTGTCCATCTTGGTCAGCTTCACACCGATGCGGTCCAGATGCAGGCGCGCGACTTTCTCATCCAGATGCTTGGGCAGGATGTAGACCTTGTTTTCGTACTGGTCGCCTTTGGTGAACAGCTCGATCTGCGCCAGGACCTGGTTGGTGAAGGACGCCGACATCACGAAAGACGGGTGCCCGGTGGCGTTGCCGAGGTTCAGCAGGCGACCTTCGGACAGCAGGATGATACGGTTGCCCGAGGGCATCTCGATCATGTCCACCTGTTCCTTGATGTTGGTCCATTTGTGGTTCTTCAGGCTGGCCACCTGAATTTCATTGTCGAAATGGCCGATATTGCCGACGATGGCCATGTCCTTCATCGCGCGCATATGCTCGATGCGGATCACGTCCTTGTTGCCGGTGGTGGTGATGAAGATATCCGCGCTTTCGACTTCGTCTTCCAGCAGGGTCACTTCGAACCCGTCCATCGCGGCTTGCAGCGCGCAGATCGGATCAACTTCGGTGACTTTCACACGGGCACCTGCGCCACGCAGCGAAGCCGCCGAGCCTTTGCCCACGTCGCCATAGCCGCACACAACAGCAACCTTACCAGCCATCATGGTGTCGGTGGCGCGGCGGATGCCGTCAACCAGCGATTCCTTGCAGCCATATTTGTTGTCGAACTTCGACTTGGTGACACTGTCATTCACGTTGATCGCCGGGAACGGCAGGTGGCCGTCTTTCACCAGCTGGTACAGACGATTCACGCCGGTAGTGGTTTCCTCAGAGACGCCCTGAATCTGGTCGCGCATCTTGGTGAACCAGCCGGGGCTTGCCGCCATACGCTTGGCGATCTGCTTCTTGATCACCTCTTCCTCTTCCGAACCCGGAACGGGGATGATGTCCTCACCCGCTTCGGCGCGGGCGCCCAGCAGGATATAAAGCGTCGCGTCGCCGCCATCGTCCAGGATCATGTTGGGGCCGTCTTCGAACAGGAAGGATTTGTCCAGATAATCCCAGTGTTCTTCCAGCGTTTGACCCTTGATGGCAAAGACCGGAACACCAGCCTCGGCAATCGCTGCCGCCGCATGGTCCTGGGTCGAGAAGATGTTGCACGAGGCCCAGCGCACATCCGCGCCAAGTGCTGTCAGCGTTTCGATCAGAACGGCTGTCTGGATGGTCATGTGCAGCGAACCGACGATGCGCGCGCCCGACAATGGCTTGCTGTCGCCATATTCCGCACGCAAGGACATCAGCCCCGGCATTTCGGTTTCGGCGATATCCAGTTCCTTGCGGCCAAACCCGGCCAGCGAAATGTCTTTAACGATATAGTCCCCGGCCATCTGGCGCTCCATTTTTCCGGTCAATCACACTTGGCTGCCCCTAACATCCCTTGGGGCAGGTGGCAATGTGGATGTCCGAAAACGGAGTGTTACGCCAGTTTTATCAGCTTGGCGTGCCGTCAACTTTGACTTTCGGGATCGCTTCGAAAAAATCGGTGCCAACGGCGACAATACAGGAAATGCCGTTCGCCTGGGTCACCAAAACGGTATAACTGCCCGTTTCTTTTGAGGTCCAAACCTCCATGACCGACTGCGCGCCGCGTGTTTTCTGCAAACCGCCAAAAGCCAACTCTTCCGAGTAACTATCCTGCAGCTTGGCAATCACATGCTCGCGCTCTGCACAGGTGCGGGCAAGGGCGGGCGGGGCCGTGGCGGCCATGCCAAAAGTCAGGGCAATTGCAAATAAACGCTTGAACATAACTTGCTCCTTTCACTTCGCGTTGCATTTGTGAGAGGCGCACACCGGGAGAAGCGTGTGCCCCCCTCGGTTTTTATGTCGGGATCGAGTGGTGATGTTTCAAAGCACGAACGCTCAAGAAAACGTTGGCAGCAAGTGATCCTGACAGGTACATCATAGCAGAAAAATACGATTTTAATGTGTCCCACTTCACAAGGCATGGCAGAATGGCAACACAACCCCGAGCATGGCAGAGGATGCTGTCAGGCCGCAGGCTGGACCTGCTGGACCCGACACCGGTGGATATCGAGATCGAAGATATCGCGCATGGTCTGGCCTTTGTGGCGCGTTGGAACGGGCAGACAAACGGCGATTTCGCCTATTCCGTGGCCGAACATTCCTTGCTGGTCGAAGAGATTTTTGGCCGTATCGCCCCCAAAGCGCCCGCGAAATGGCGACTTGCAGCCCTGTTACACGACGCGCCGGAATATGTGATCGGCGACATGATCTCACCCGTCAAATCCGCCGTCGGCCCGGACTATGGCGCGCTGGATGACCGGTTGGCAGCAGCCATCCACATCCGGTTCGGGTTGCCGGCAGAGGTGCCGAAAACGGTGAAACGGCAGATCAAGAAAGCCGACAAGATCAGCGCCTGGATGGAGGCCACCCAGATCGCGGGGTTTTCCGAGGCTGAGGCGACGAAGTTCTTCGGTCGTCCGGATCGGGCGGTGACGGAGGGGCTGACGATCACGCTAAGACCGCCGGTTGAGGTAAGAGAAGCGTATGTGGCACGGCATAGCGCGTTGCTTGAGAGATAGTAGGAAGTTTCGAGATGAATAGGCTGTGTTTCACAGTGATTTTATTGTGCTGCCTTGCACTTACGGCATCTGCATCTCCAGAAGACGATGCTAAATATATCGCTAGCCAACGGTTTCTAGAAGAAGAACTTCGCACGATGAGAACCAATGCTTCAAAGTATTATGTTAGGTACCTCGATAGTCTGTTGAGAAACCACAACATAAGAGTAAGAGATGCCGAGCGCCTCGAAATCCTTGTTCCTAATGAAATCACAGATGTTGCCATCGACGAGCAGCTTGACGATTTTGCGAAATCATATCTTAAGACATTCGATGCACAGCAATTAACCGAGATCAAATCCTTTTACCAAACCGGTGTCTGGCAAAAACTAAGAAGACTTAGTTACAAGGAGTGTAAGGCAGAGGCGGCAGACAGAATTGTTATTTCTCCTCTGGCTTGGGGATATGAAGAAACTAAAATCCGCCATTTTCTTTCACCTCAAGAGTTCAGGGATTTTCGATACTTCTTCGAAAGCGAAACCGGAAAGGCCTTCGGCGCGAGTTCTGAGCACCAAGTTTCTTGTAGTGATGGACTTATGACGACGGGCGTGTTTTCTCTACGAAGCGGTGAGGCGGCAATAAGAACAGAGTTTGTACTCAGCGCGCTCAAAACAAAGGGGCTTTTCTGGTTCTCCAACCCAATAGCTCGCAAGGATTTTATTGCAAAACTCGAGAGCGAGATAAAACACTAGTTGATCAAAAAGCGCGCTCAAGAGACAATAATCACCTACGACTACACGCCGCCAAATTCCACTACTATGTCCTGCATGCATTCTCAGACGTCGCGCCGTCTCGAACAAGCTGTGCCCATATCAGGTAGTCAAACACTTCGTTATTTTCCCCTTCTGGCCCGGCTATTGTCCTATTTGTGTAACAAAGAACCGGCGAAATCTTGCCACGAGCTGACAGACCTCTTTTCACAACACATCTGATCCCCCTAAAACTCACGTGTCTTCGAATGGACAGTGAAGATTCTTGAGCACCGGCACACGCAAAACAGACACGACTTGGCCGCGCTTGTCCGGCGCAGCCCGAACCGCAATTGCGGTGGGACTTTTGAGTCTGGTCTCTGCCTGCGCCCATGGTCCAAGCGATGAACAGCTCGATCCGGAACGTCAGTCAATGGCGCTGCGCGAGGTCTCGCAAAAGCAGTCTCGGGGGCAGAGGGTGTGGTGCGTGCCCTATGCGCGCGACCTCAGCGGTATCGAAATTCGCGGCAACGCCAAGGACTGGTGGGGCAAGGCGCGCAGTGGTTTCGCGCGGGGCAATGAACCGGTTGTCGGTTCGGTCATGTCGTTTCGGGCAACCCGCGGGATGCCGCTGGGCCACGTGGCAGTTGTGTCCGATGTTGTGACCGAGCGGGAAGTCATCGTGAACCACGCCAACTGGCACCGCAACAAGGTGTCGTTGAAGATGGGCGTGAGGGATGTGTCCAAAAACAACGACTGGACGCTGGTTCGGGTCGAAAGCCTTCCGGGTCAGTATGGCAGTTTGTACCCGGTGAACGGGTTCATCTATCCGAAGTCTGGCGAGTAGTCTTAAAGACTACCCTTTGAACAGACCAGTCAAAGCTCTGCTTTTTACCGAGGGCTACGCTTCGCCAAAATCCGCTGCAACGTCCGGCGGTGCATGTTCAGCCGCCGTGCGGTTTCCGAGACATTCCGGTCGCACAGCTCATAGACCCGCTGGATATGCTCCCACCGCACGCGGTCGGCGCTCATGGGGTTTTCCGGCGGCGGGGGCAGTTCATCACCCTTGGCCAGCAGCGCGTTGGTGATGTCGGTGGCGTCGGCGGGCTTTGACAGGTAATCCGTCGCGCCGATCTTCACAGCCGCCACGGCGGTTGCAATCGCACCATAGCCGGTCAGTACAACAACCCGGCTGTCGGGGCGTTTTTCACGCAGAACCTCGACCACATCCAGACCATTGCCATCCTCGAGCCGCAGATCGACAACTGCATAGGCGGGCGGACGGGCGGTAGAGATCGCGCGACCTGCGGCGACGGAACCGGCAGTTTCAACCTCGAACCCGCGCTTTTCCATGGCCTTGGCCAGACGTCTCAGAAACGGCTCGTCATCATCCACCAGAAGCAGGGATTTGTCAGGGCCGATATCAAGCTGAGAACTGTCTGCCATTCTTAGGTCTTTCCGCTATGTCATGCCGTTGGCTTGAACAAGAGTAATAGCAGCGCGGGAACAAAGGTCAAACAACCTTGTCAGGACGCGCCTTGATCGAGGAAACAGCCAACCTTGTCGGCCATCTGCTGGGCGGTTTCGTCGCGCTTGAAGAACTCCAGAAACCCATCCTCGGGCGTCACCAGATAGGTGAATGTCGAATGATCGACCAGATAGTATTCATCGCTTTTGTCATGGGCCTTGTAATAGGTCTTGTAGGCCTGACTGGCGGCCTTGACCTGTTCGGGCGATCCCGTCAGCGCGATGGTTTTGCCACCCAGGTTGAAGGCATAGTCGCCGACCACTTCGGGCGTGTCCCGATCCGGATCGATCGAGATGAACAGGGGCGTCGTGGAATACCCGCGCCCGGCCAGAATATCGACCGCCTCGGCGTTGCGGGACATATCGAACGGGCAGACATCGGGGCAAAAGGTATAGCCGAAATAAACCAGCGTCGGTTCGGTGATCACATCTGCGTCAGTTACCGTCTCGCCCTTGCCGTTAATCAGCTCGAACGGCCCGCCAATGGCCGCTGTACCCCCGGCGATCTGACTGGACCGGCATTGCGCGAACTTGTCGTCCGAGCCCGACCCTTGCGTCAAAAGCCACATGGCCCCAAGGCCAATAGCCAGAACAACGGTTGCGAGAACAGCATACAGGCGGGTCATGGCGATTATCCGTGCGCAAGGGGTTGTTGATCGTTTCGGCCGGGACACCTATCAAGATGATCAGCCGATGCAACAGGACATAATCGACCGATGGCAGATTCCAACCAGACGTTTTGGCGCGGCCAGGAGCGCAGCAGCTGGATCCGGCTGCGCACGCTGATCCTGTTGCGCTGGGTGGCCATCGTGGGGCAGATCACCGCGATCACCGTGGCCCAGCAAACCTATCACGTGCAGCTTGAGGTTGGGCTGTGCTATCTGGCCATCGGTGTTTCGGTCATGGGCAATCTGACCGCGATTTTCCTGTTCCCGCAGAACAAGCGCCTGACCGAATTCGAAAACTTCCTGATGGTGCTGTTCGACCTGATGCAACTGGCGTTTCTGCTGTACCTGACCGGCGGTCTGAACAATCCGTTTGCCCTGCTGTTGCTGGGGCCCGTCACGATCTCGGCCAATGTCATGAGCACGCGGTCCACTTTGATCGTTGGTGGCGTTGCCATCATTCTGGCCACCCTGCTGGCCGAATTTCACCTGCCCCTGCGCACCGATATCGGGCTGATTCTGCGCATTCCGGATATTCTTCTGTTCGGCAACTGGGCCGCGATCCTGATCGCCATCGTGTTCATCGGCGCTTATTCGCACCGCGTCAGTTCCGAGGTGCAATCCATGTCCGAGGCGCTGTCGGCCACCCATATGGCCCTGGCGCGTGAGCAGAAGCTGACCGATCTGGGCGGTGTGGTTGCCGCTGCCGCACACGAATTAGGGACGCCTCTGGCCACGATCAAACTGACCAGTTCCGAGTTGATCGAAGAGCTGGATGACCGACCCGACCTGAAAGAAGACGCCGCGTTGATCCGCGAACAGGCCGACCGCTGCCGCGATATCCTGCGCGATATGGGCCGGGCCGGGAAGGATGACCTGCATCTGCGGCAGGCCCCGATCTCGACCGTGGTGCATGAGGCCGCAGAACCGCATATCGAGCGCGGCAAGATAGTTCACTTCGCCGAAGGCCCGGCACAGGATGGGGACGTGCAACAGCCCTCGATCCTGCGCAAACCCGAGATCATTCATGGCCTGCGCAACCTGATCCAGAACGCGGTGGATTTCTCGCGCGCCAATGTCTGGGTCGAGGCGCATTGGACCACGGATCAGATCACCGTCAGCATCATGGATGACGGTCGCGGCTACCCCTCGCACCTGATTGGGCGGATCGGGGATCCGTTTATGCGCCGTCGCCGGGCCGAGACCGATCAGCGCGCCCGCCCGGAATACGAAGGGATGGGGCTGGGCCTGTTCATCGCCAAGACCCTGCTGGAACGCAGCGGGGCCGAACTGGAATTTGCCAACGGATCGGACCCCTATCAGCACCTGTCCGACAATCCCGCCCACAAGGGCGCGATTGTGCGGGTGTCCTGGCCGCGCAAGCTGATTGACGCGCAAAAGGGCGACACGCCGGTGCCTTCGGGCAGCAACCAGCACATCCAGGTCTGAATTAACAGACCGTTAACCAATCAGAGCCATAGTCTGATCCCAGCATTTGTTCTGGCATGGGGTTTTCTATGGCTGACTGGATCATCCTGGCCGCAATCAGCCTTGTATCGTGCTGTCTGGCCATTCAATGGCTGCTTCCGCGCCGCGCGCGCCGGGATGAAAGCTATGGGATGTTTTCGAACGCCTTGCTGTTTGACGCAGTGTTTCTGTTCGACGGGGATCGGCTGATCAGCCATTCCGATATCGCGCTGGCAGGGTTCGAGCAGGTGGGGGATTGGGACGGGCTGCGCCGCTTGTTGCAGCGGGACTTCCCCAACTTTCCGGAAACGCCGGATATCGTGCGTGATCAGGGCAATCTGGTGGTCTCTGCCATCGATTGCACGGTTGAGCGAGAGGTTCTGTGCGAATGGATCGACGGAATCGTACGGGTGCAGTTGCACGAACCTGCGAAATCATCCGAAAGTCAACTGCGCGATCCGAACGATCCGATCCGGCTGGCGATGGATCAGGCCCCCTATCCGGTCTGGCTTTGGGGCCACAAAAACCGGGTTACGTGGTGCAACGCCGCTTATATCGCGCTGGCCCGCAAGGCGCGCGGTCAGGACGTGGATCTGACTGCGCCACTGTTTCCGACCCAAAAGGGTGACCCAAGACCTGCCGGGAAAACCCGCATCCCGATTGATGTTGTCGGCAGCGACAGTCAGTTATGGTTCGACCTGACCCAGATCGAACATGACGAGGGCTGCCTGTGCTATGCCATGGACGTCAACGCGATTGTCGAGGCGGAAACCGCCCAGCGCAAATTCGTGCAGACGATGACCAAGACCTTTGCACAGCTCTCCATCGGTCTGGCCATCTTTGACCGCAACCGTCAGCTGGCCCTGTTCAACCCGGCCCTGATCGACCTGACCACCCTGCCCCCGGATTTCCTAAGCTGCCGTCCCAGCCTGTCCAGTTTCTTTGACCGGCTGCGGGATCAGCATATGATGCCGGAACCCAAGAATTACCGGTCGTGGCGCAAGCAGATGAACGATCTGCTCGAGGCGGCAGAGGATGGGAATTATCAGGAAACATGGTCTCTGCCGTCCGGCTCGGTCTATTCTGTCAGCGGTCGTCCGCATCCCGATGGGGCCGTCGCCTTTCTGTTCGAAGATATCACGGCCGAGATTACCCTGACCCGCCGGTTCCGTGCGGAAATGGACCTGATGCAATCGATTCTGGACAAGCTGGCAGACGCCATTGCCGTCTTTGCGGATGATGGCACGCTGGCGCTGACCAACTACGCCTATCAAAAGCTTTGGGGCGATGCCGAGGATGCAGGATTCCACAGCGACTCGGTCATGGATGTGACCCGCAAATGGCAGGAGCGTTGTGTTGCCACGCCCATTCTGGGCGAGATCCGCGATTTCGTTGAAATGCGCGACAACCGGGCCGAATGGTCAGCTGAGATCGGGATGCGCGACGGCACCAAACTGGAGTGCACGGTGACCCCAATGCAGAACGGCGCGACCATTGTGCGCTTTGCCTGTGACGCCGCCGTGCTGGACCGAACTCCAATCCAGCAAATCAGCGCCTGAACCGGGTTGCAGCCGCGCGGGCGCGAGGCCATTGTGGCGCCATGACGATGCCGCCTGTTTCCCTTACCCTGACATCCCCGGACGACACCGCCGATTTTGCCACCCGATTGGGCAACACCCTCGGCCCCGGCGATATTGTGCTGCTTGAAGGGCCCATCGGCAGCGGTAAGACGCATTTCGCCCGCAGCCTGATCCAGTCGCTGATGCAGGTGCCCGAGGATGTGCCCTCACCCACATTCACTCTGATTCAGGCCTATGACACGCAGGCCGGTGAGGTCTGGCATTGCGATCTCTACCGGCTGAGCATGGTCGAAGAGGTCGAAGAACTGGGCCTGATCGACGCGTTTGAAACCGCGATCTGCTTGGTTGAATGGCCCGATAAACTGGGCCCTCTGACGCCGCAATCCGCGTTAAACCTTGTGTTCGAAACAGACCCTAACGCGGAAGAAACCCGCCACCTGACGCTTAAATGGTCCGACCCGAAATGGTCGCAAAAACTGGAGACGACCACATGACCAACCGGGCCATACTGACCGAGGCGCTGATCGCGCAGACCCCATGGGCCGGGGCCCGCCGCGCGCCTCTGGCCGGGGACGCGTCGAACCGCAGCTATGAGCGTCTGACCGATCACGCGACCGGCCGCACCGCCGTTCTGATGGATGCGCCGCCCGAAAAGGGCGAAGACGTCAACGCGTTTGTGCGGGTTGCAGAATACCTGCGCTCGGTCGGGTTGAACGCCCCCGAGATCTACGCCGAAGACGCCGAATTTGGCATTCTGCTGCTGGAGGATCTGGGCGATGACCTGTTCGCCCGCGTTCTGGACAAAGACCCCGGCAAGGAACGCGCGCTGTATGAGGCCGCGACCGATGTGCTGCTTCACCTGCACAATGCGCCCTCGCTGTCTTTACCGTCCTACGACCCGGCGCTGATGACCGAGCTGTCATCGCTGTCCTTCACGAAATATGCCCAGGGCATTCTGGGGCACCACGACACCGACGCGCTGGCCCGGTTCGAAAGCCGGTTTTCCGATATTCTGCACCGTGAAACCTCAGGCACAAAGGTGGTGGTTCTGCGCGATTATCACGCCGAAAACCTGATCTGGATGCTGGATCGTAACGGGGTGCAGCGGGTCGGCTTGCTGGACTTCCAACTCGCGATGCTGGGGCACCCGGCCTATGATCTGGTGTCCTTGCTGCAGGATGTCCGCCGGTCGGTTTCGGTGGGGACCGAGATGCAGATGATCAACCGCTATGTTGCGGCCTCGGGCATGAATGATCACGATTTCCGAACCGCTTACAGCGTTCTGGGCGCACAACGGAACCTGCGTATTCTGGGCGGGTTTGCGCGATTGGCCACGGATTATGGAAAACGACATTACATTGACCTGATCCCTGCGACATGGTCGCACCTGATGCGCGATCTGGAACATCCTGCCCTGCTTTCCGTGGCAGATGTAGTGCGGGAGGCGCTGCCCGAGCCGACCCCTGAAAATCTGGCGAGGCTGAGGGCGGTATGACCAACGCTCCGACCGCGGTCATGATGTTTGCCGCCGGGTTTGGAACCCGCATGGGCGCGTTGACCAAAGACCGGCCCAAACCCTTGATCGAAGTGGCAGGGAAACCTCTGATCGATCACGCTTTGGACCATGTGGAAGGTTTAAATCCCGAACGCGTGGTCGTAAACCTGCACTACCATGCCGATCAGCTTGCGGCGCATCTTACGCCCAAGGGGGTGCTGCTATCGCGGGAAGAGCCCGAGATTCTGGAAACCGGTGGCGGGTTGCGTGCCGCCTTGCCCCTGCTGGCGTCAAACCCGGTCTTCACCTTGAACACCGACGCGGTCTGGGCCGGGCCGAACCCATTGACCTTGCTGCAAAACGTGTGGGATCCGCAAAGGATGGATGCCCTGCTGATGTGCATCCCCATTGCCCACACGGTGGGTCACAGCGGCACCGGCGATTTCACTGCAGATGCCGAAGGCCGGATCACGCGCGGGCCGGGCCTGGTTTATGGTGGCGCGCAGATCATCAAAACGGATCGCTTGGCAGAATTTTCGGAACAGGCGTTCTCTCTCAACCTGCTTTGGAACCGGATGCAGGACCAAAATCGGCTGTTTGCAACCGAATACCCCGGTCGATGGTGCGATGTCGGACGACCCGAGGGGATTGCCCTGGCCGAAGGGTTGCTGGCCGATGTTTAAACCCAGCGCCCTGCCCCGCGTATTCGCCGTTCCGCCCGGCACCGACTTTCCCAAGGCGCTGGTCGACGGGCTGCACCAACGCAGCGATGGCCCGCCCGAGGCGCTGGCGCGGGTGCAACTGGTGGTCAATACCCGCCGCATGGCGCGCCGCGTGCGGGACCTGTTCGATCAGGGCCCGCCCTGCCTGCTGCCCCGGCTGTCTCTGGTCACCGATCTGGGGGAAAGCGTCGATCTGGCGCAAATCCCGCCCGCCATTCCGCCCCTGCGGCGGCGGTTGGAACTGACGCAGCTGATCTCGAAACTGTTAGAACAACAGCCCGATCTGGCCGCGCGCGCCTCACTGTTTGATCTGTCCGACAGTCTGGCGGCGCTGATTGATGAGATGCAGGGCGAAGGTGTCTCACCCGACGCGATCCGGCAATTGGATGTCAGCGACATGTCTGGCCATTGGGCGCGGGCACAGGCGTTTATCGGCATCGCCGATCATTTTGTCGATGCAGGCGATCAGGCGATGGATGCGCAGGCCCGCCAACGTCGTGTGGTCGAGAACCTGATTGCCCGCTGGCAGGGCGCGCCGCCTCAGCATCCCGTAATCCTGGCCGGATCGACCGGATCGCGCGGTACAACGCTGATGCTGATGCAGGCCGTTGCGCGCTTGCCGCAGGGCGCGTTGATCCTGCCGGGTTATGATTTTGACCAGCCGGATGCCGTTTGGGATCGTCTGGATGAGGCGCTGACCTCAGAGGATCATCCGCAATACCGCTTCCGCAAGCTGATGCACGCGCTGGAACTGACCCCCGATCAGATTCAGCCCTGGACGGACAAGCAACCACCGTCACCCGCGCGTAACCGGTTGGTTTCGCTGGCTTTGCGCCCTGCCCCGATCACCGACGCCTGGATGTCCGAAGGCCCGCAACTGGCGGATCTGGACCTTGCGACCAAGGACCTGACACTGATCGAGGCGGACTCGCCCCGGTCCGAAGCGCTGGCCATCGCCCTGCGACTGCGGCAAGCGGCTGAAACCGGCCAGACCGCCGCCCTGATCACGCCGGATCGGATGCTGACCCGACAGGTCAGTGCGGCGCTGGACCGTTGGAACATCCTGCCCGATGACAGCGCAGGCCTGCCCTTGCAACTGTCGCCTCCGGGCCGGTTTCTGCGCCATGTCGCGGGGTTGTTTGCCCGTCGGCTGGATGGTGAGGCTTTGCTGACCCTGCTGAAACACCCGCTTTGCCATGACGGAGCTGAGCGTGGCGCGCATCTGCTGCACACCCGCGATCTGGAACTGGATCTGCGCCGCTATGGCGCCCCGTTTCCCGATCATGTCAGCCTGACGGCCTCGGCCATTCGCACCGACGCGCCTGCGGATTGGCTGAACTGGGTCGGAGCGCATTTCTGTGATCAGCAAGTCACCGGTGAGCGCCCGCTGACCGAATGGGTTGACCGCTTGCGGCCTCTGGCCGAAGCCATTTCAGCCGGCAGTGCAGGCGAACAAGGCACGCTCTGGGACAAAAACGCGGGGCAAAAGGCGCTGGCCGTTTTGACCGCCCTGCAGGATGAGGCGCACCATGGCGGGCCCATGACCGCCCATGATTTCGCCGACTTACTTGGTGCGCTTTTGGCCGGGGAAGAGGTCCGCGACCGCGACGCCCCGCATCCCAACATCATGATCTGGGGAACGCTTGAGGCCCGCGTGCAGGGGGCCGATCTGCTGATTCTGGGCGGCCTGAATGAAGGTAGCTGGCCCGAGGCCCCTGCGCCTGACCCCTGGCTGAACCGTCAGATGCGCGACAAGGCGGGGCTGTTGCTGCCAGAACGCCGGATCGGCCTTTCGGCGCATGATTTCCAGCAGGCCATCGGCGCGACCGAGGTCTGCCTGACCCGCGCCACCCGCTCGGACGATGCGGAAACTGTGCCGTCGCGGTGGCTGAACCGCCTGACCAACCTGCTGCAGGGTTTGCCCGATCAGGGAGGCCGAGAGGCTCTAAAAGACATGCGCGCGCGCGGTCAAACGTACCTGAGTTGGGCGAAAGCGCTGGAACAGGCCCCCCGGATCGATGCGGCGCACCGCCCGTCCCCACGCCCTCCGGTCGCGGCGCGGCCCCGGCGTCTGTCGGTGACCGAAATCAAGCGGCTGATCCGCGATCCGTACTCGATCTACGCCAAGCATGTGCTGCGCCTGAAACCGCTGGACCCGTTGGTGCAGGCCCCAGATGCCTTGTTGCGCGGGATCGTGATCCACGAAATCCTCGAACATTTTGTCAAGGACAGCGTGTTGGATACCGCCTTGCTGACCCGCGAGAATTTCCTGAAACGCGCACATGATCTGCTGGAAACCCATGTCGCCTGGCCGACCGCGCGCAAATTATGGCTGGCGCGGCTGGAACGGATTGCCGACGCTTTCCTGTCCGCCGAAACCGCGCGCCGGGGCGATGGCGGGCCGGTGGCCTTTGAGGCCGCGATGAAGCTGGTGCTTGCGCCGTTGGATTTCACCATTGTCGGGCGCGCCGATCGGATCGACCGCAACAGCCGGGGCGCGCTGCGGATTATCGATTACAAAACCGGCGCGCCACCGAGCGAAAGCCAGCAGGCCAAGTTCGACAAACAGCTGTTGATCGAGTCCGCCATGGCCGAGCAGGGTGCCATCGAAGGGATCGACCCCGTCAGCGTGGCCGAGGCGATCTTTATCGGCATGGGCGGCAGTTACAAAGAGGTCGCCGCACCGCTGAACAAGGAACCCGCAGACAAGGTGTTGGCTGAGTTGAAAGAGCTTGTTTCGGCCTATTTAGAGCCTGATCAGGGCTTTTCCTCTCGCCGGATGCTGCACAAGGACACCGACATTGGCGACTATGACCATCTGGCCCGGTTCGGCGAATGGGATCGCACCGCCGAAACCCACCCCGAGGACTTGACATGACCCCTCGCAACGACGCGACCGAGCGGCAGGTGCAGGCCGCGCGCCCCGATGCTTCGACCTGGCTGGCGGCCAATGCGGGGTCGGGCAAAACCCGGGTGTTGACCGACCGCGTGGCGCGGTTGTTACTGGACGGGGTGCAGCCCCAACACATCCTGTGTCTGACCTATACCAAAGCCGCCGCCAGCGAGATGCAGAACCGGTTGTTCAAACGGCTGGGCGAATGGGCGATGCTGGGCGACGCATCGCTGTTGCAACAACTGACCGATTTGGGGGTCAAAGGTATCATCGATCCCAACCGGCTGGCGCAGGCACGCACGCTTTTTGCGCGCGCGATTGAAACGCCGGGCGGGCTGAAAATCCAGACCATTCACTCGTTCTGCGCCTCGCTGCTGCGCCGTTTCCCGTTGGAAGCCGGGGTCAGCCCGCAATTCGCCGAGATGGAAGACCGGGCCGCCGCCTTGTTGCGCGAAGAAATCATTGAGGATTTCGCCGAAGGCCCCCAAGCCGGGTTGATCGAGGATGTTGTACGGTTCGTCACCGATACAGATTTTGACAAGGTGACAGCAGCGGTTGCGCAACGGCGCAACCTGTTCGCACAGCCGTTACAACACACCGACCTGTTGCAGCGTTTTGGGCTGTCCGAAGGGTTCGACGAAGACCAGTTGCTGGCCCGGGTGTTTCTGGGTGGCGAGGTCGAGTTGATTCAATCCATGCTGCCCGCGCTGATCGAAAGTGGCGGCAACAACGCCAAGGCGGCGGCAAAACTGGCCGGATTCACCGAGGCGCGGTTGGCACATCTGCCCATGCTTGAGGCTGTGTTTCTGACCGGCAAAAGCGCAAAAGAACCCTTTACCGCCAAGGTTAACGGCTTCCCGACCAAGGCCCTGCGCGAAGGCGCGCTGGCTGACCGGATGCCGCAACTCGAAGCGTTGATGTTACGGGTCGAGGCTGCGCGCGAACAGCGCCTCGCACTGGTTGCTGCGCAAAAAACGGCCGTTCTGCACCGCTTTGCCGCCGCCTTCCTGCCGGAATACGAGCGGCGCAAGCAACTATGCGGCTGGCTGGATTTCGACGACCTGATCCTGCGCGCGCGGCAGGTTTTGAACGACCCGGCAGTGGCCGAATGGGTGCTGTACCGACTCGATGGCGGTATCGACCACATTCTGGTGGATGAGGCGCAGGATACCAGCCCGGATCAGTGGGATGTGGTCGAGAAGCTGGCGCAGGAATTCACCAGCGGAGAGGGGGCCCGATCCGGAGTCGAACGCACGATTTTTGTGGTCGGGGACAAGAAACAGTCGATCTACTCGTTTCAGGGCGCGGACCCGCAAGCCTTTGATCGGATGCAAGCTGAGTTTGGGCGAAAGCTGACAGAATCTGGCTCTAAACTGTGGGATTCGACGCTGGAATACTCGTTCCGATCCTCCAGCGCGATCCTGTCTCTGGTCGATATTCTGTTCGAAAACCGCACCGATGCGGGGTTTCACAAGGACAGCCAGCACCGCGCGTTCAAGGCGGATCTGCCGGGGCGCGTCGATCTGTGGCCGGTGGTCGAAAAGGTCGAAGATGACGAGGATGGTGACTGGACCGATCCCGTCGACCGACCCGGTTCGCGCCACCACACCGTAATTCTGGCCGAGCAGGTGGCAGGGTCGATCAAGCGCATGATCGAGCAGGGTGAGACGGTCCCCGAAGATGGCAAAACGCCCGGCACATTTGTCCGTCGCAAAGTTCGGCCCGGAGACTTTCTGATCCTGGTCCAGCGCCGCTCGGACCTGTTTGCCGAGATCATTCGCGCCTGCAAGGCCCAGGGCCTGCCCATTGCCGGGGCCGACCGCCTGAAAGTTGGCGCTGAGTTGGCGGTCAAGGACCTGGCCGCGCTGCTAAGTTTCCTTGCCACGCCCGAGGACAGCCTGTCGCTGGCCACCGTCCTTAAATCACCACTGTTCGGGTGGAGCGAGCAGGCACTGTTCGATCTGGCCCATCGGCGGCAAGAGAAATTCCTGTGGGTCGCGCTGCGCAACCGGGCCGAGGAATTTCCCGAAACGCTGTCCATGCTCAACGACCTGCGCGGGCAGATCGATTTCCTGCGCCCTTATGACCTGATCGAGCGCATTCTGACCCGCCATGATGGGCGGCGAAAACTGTTGGGACGTTTGGGGGCCGAGGCCGAGGATGGAATCAATGCGCTGCTGTCGCAGGCGTTGGCTTATGAGCGCACGGATATTCCCAGCCTGACCGGGTTTCTGGTCTGGATGCAAACCGATGATCTGGAAATCAAACGGCAGATGAGCGGTGTCGGCGACATGATCCGGGTGATGACGGTGCATGGCTCAAAAGGGTTGGAAGCGCCCATCGTGATCCTGCCGGATACCGGAAAACGGCAGGCCCCCCGCGATGCCGAGATCATGGTCGCGGATGGAACACCGTTGTGGAAAGTGCCTGCGGATGTATCGCCCAAGCTGATCTCTCAGGCACGGGATGAGGCCCGAAGCCGTGAGGAAAATGAACGGCTACGCCTGCTCTATGTGGCTCTAACACGGGCTGAAAAGTGGTTGATCGTGGCGGCCGCGGGGGATGTCGGCAAGGATGGGACCAGCTGGTACCAGATGGTCGAGACCGCGATGGAGCGGGCAGGGGCGACCCAGCTTGAAGGTTCGCGCACCCGGCGATTGGCCCATGGGGATTGGGATGCCCTGCCATGCGTTGAACACCGTGCCGCGCCGGAAACGGCGTATGATCTGCCCGCGTTCTGCGCGCAAGCCGCCCCAGATGCACCGCAGATCGAGGAAACCATCAGCCCGTCGGAACTGGGCGGGGCAAAGGCGCTGCCCGGTGATGCCGGTCAGGATGAAGAGGCCGCGAAGCTGCGCGGCACTCGGCTGCATCTGTTGCTGGAGCACCTGCCCGGTACCGCACGGGACACCTGGGCACAGCTTTGCGCCCGGCTTCTGCCCGATATGCACGACGCGGATCGAACCGAGTTGCTGAACGAAGCCGTGGCCGTAATGACGGCGGCCCCCCTCAGTCCCGTGTTCGCCCCGGATACGCTGGCCGAGGTGCCCGTGACCGCCGACCTGAACGGGCAGCGGATGCACGGTGTTATTGACCGGCTGATCGTGACGGAAACAGAGGTGCATGTGGTTGATTTCAAATCAAATGCCACCGTTCCGGATAGTGCCGAGTCCTGTCCCGAAGGCCTGCTGCGCCAGATGGGGGCCTATGCGCAGGCGCTGGCGCAGATCTATCCCGACAAGACCATTCGCACGGCGATCCTTTGGACCCGCACAGCGGATCTGATGTGGCTGCCACACGATCTTGTGACGGATGCACTGGCCCGCACCCAGATATCTTGACCTTACCCGAACCGGCACCTACGTTCTGTTCCCGAGTTTACCCCATTCAGGAGACAGAATATGTCGACCGTAGCCGTTACCGACGATACCTTTGATGCCGAAGTCAAGAACTCGGCCGTTCCCGTAGTTGTGGACTTTTGGGCCGAATGGTGCGGCCCCTGCAAGCAGATCGGCCCCGCGCTGGAAGAACTGGCTGCCGAATATGGCGACAAGGTGAAAATCGCCAAAGTGGACGTGGACAGCAACCCCAACGCCGCCGCCGCAATGGGCGTCCGTGGCATCCCGGCGCTGTTCATCTTCAAGGACGGTCAGGTCGTTTCGAACCGCGCGGGCGCGGCACCGAAGGCAGCGCTGCAAAGCTGGATCGAAGAATCCATCTGATCCGTTTTGGATTGATGAAAGATCAAAGGCGCCTGCAACCGGGCGCCTTTTTTATTGAGAAACCGGAGGGGGCAGATGGCCAAAACACGGGTATTGGTGGAATTCGGCATGGGCACATCGCTGCGCCGGATGGATTATACCGAAGCAGCGCTGCGCGCGATCAAGGATGCGTTGTGGCATAACTCAATCAACATGGCCGAGCTGTTCGGCTTTCCGAAAGAGGCGATGATCATCGATGTCGAGATCGGCGTGCAACAGCCCGATCAGGTGGATACCAGCAAGCTGGTCGAGGTATTTCCCTATGGCTCGCCCAGTGTCACCGTCACCAAGGGCGGTCTGGACATCGACAAGCCCGGCGGCACCGGTCACACGGTCATTGCCAATGCCGCGCTTGCGGTTTCGTTCGACATGGAGGCGGTGCAATGAGCGAACAGCGCATCATTCTGGAAATGGGGATGGGCAATGACCTCTATGGTCAGGACTATACCAAGGCCGCGCGGCGTGCGGTGCAGGACGCGCTGCATCACTCCTCGATCACGCTGTTCTCGAATCTCGGCGTTGATCACGGCGAGATGCGGGTGCAGGTGACAATCGGCGTGCAAAACCCCGATCAGGTCGATTGTGCCCAGGTGGCGGCCGACCTTCCGCGCGGACAGGCCGTAGTACATGCGGTGCTGGGCGGGCAGGACGTGGTGGATCAGGCGGCTGGCACCCGACACATCGTGGCAACGGCTGCAATCGAGGCATTTGTGCCGTCTCAGGTCGGTAAATACGCTTTGAAATGACAAAGAAAAAGCCGCTCGGGGATCCGGGCGGCTGTTCCGATTTGACGATCCGGTCGATGGATCAGAGCTTCGCGATATCCGCGCGAACCAGACCGATGTCTTCCAGCTGTGTGTCGCTCAGTTCCGACAGAAGCTTGCGGGTCTTACGGCTTTCGTTCCATTCGACAACGGTTTCGAAAGCGTTGGTGAACGCGTCCACTACGTGCAGGATGGTAGCTGCTCCGAGCGGCGCATGAATATTTGCAGTGGTTGCCATGTGCGCAGTCCTTTGATGTGAAACAGCCGACCCGTTGTCGGTTGTGAGGCTCATGTAGGATCATCGTCCGAGTCCCACAATTGCTGGTTTGGCAGTCCCGATTTGCGTTTTCTGCATATCTTTTGGGCAATCTCACAACGGGTTGCGCCGGTCCTGCGCCCGGCCCATATATAACGCCGACAAGAACGGAGGCTTTCATGGCAGACAGCGATTTTCCCGGTTGGCATGGCACAACGATCATTGGCGTCAAAAAAGGCGGGCAGGTTGTCATTGCCGGGGACGGGCAGGTCAGCCTGGGCCAGACCGTGATCAAAGGCACCGCGCGCAAGGTGCGCCGCCTGACACCGGGCGGGTTCGAGGTTGTCGCCGGATTTGCCGGTTCGACCGCCGATGCGTTCACGCTGCTGGAGCGGCTGGAGGCCAAGCTTGAGGCCACGCCCGGCCAACTGGCCCGCGCCTCGGTCGAGCTGGCCAAGGACTGGCGCACCGACAAATACCTGCAAAAGCTTGAGGCGATGCTGATCGTCACCGATGGCAAGGATCTGCTGGTGATCACCGGGGCAGGGGACGTGCTGGAGCCCGAGCATAACGTGGCCGCGATTGGATCGGGCGGGAACTTCGCCTTGGCCGCAGCCCGCGCGATGATGGACAGCGACAAAGAGGCCGAGCAGGTGGCGCGTGAGGCGATGGCGATTGCCGCAGATATTTGCGTCTATACCAACGGCAATCTGACGGTTGAGACCATTTCAGGCTAACAGCGCCTTGATCTCTTTCCCTTTCCAGCGGCGGTGCATTCCGATCAGCCCGAAAATCGCGGCAATGACCACGATGTAATAGGGCACACGGATATCGATGCTCATCAACCCGCCGCCGATCAGGGACATGATGCCACCCGCCAGACAGAAAACGGCGGTGGTCACGCCCATGACCCAGCCCTGATCCGCCTCGCTGACGCTGGATGAGAACAGGCCCAGCAGGGTCGGATAGGCGACGCCGAACAGGAAATAGAACAGGAAAACCGGCACATAGCTGAGCACACCGCTGGGGCTGAAGGCAAATGCCAGCCCGCAGATCACCATGGCGATCAGTGATGTGTAGATGATCGAATGCTTGCTGAACCTCTCTTGCGCGGGTTTGACGAGGAAGGTGCTGGAGAACGCCAGCGCGACGCCGATCACCACCATGGCCATGCTGCCCCCGATCACGCCATAGCCAAAGCGGCTGGTCAGGAAATTGTCGACAAAGACATAGAAGGTCACGTTGGCGATCATGAAGAATGAATAGACCGGCAGGATTTTCAGAACCATCGGATGACCGCGCACGGCAATCAGACTGTCGGTGATGTCGCGCGGGCGGAAGACAAAGGGTTCGCGGTCGGTGCGGGTGTCCTTGAAGAATGTCGTCACGAGGAAGATGGCGACCAGCACCAGAACGAAGGCCCCGTAGAATGGGGTTTTCAGGGTGGCATAACTGCCCAGCAGGGCGGAATCGGACAGGACGGCGCCGATAATCGGGCCGCCGACAAGGCCAAAGCTGACACCGGTCACGATATAGCCCATGTTGCGGTCGCGGTCGGCGGCATCGGTGCTGCCATCAATCATCGCCGCCTGCGCGATGGGTTGGTTGCCCGCCGTGAACCCGGTGATCGAGCGCCCGATGATCAGCATCAGCAGGCTGTTCATATACAGCGCCGCGATGGTCAGGGCATAACCGACCAACGCGCCACCCAGACAGACCAGCAACGCATTCTTGCGCCCGATGGAATCCGAGACTTTCGAGACGTAAACGACCCCAAGAAACCAGGACAGAAAGAAACACCCGATCACGAGACCATAGTAAAAATGCCTCCGGCCTTCGGGGGTGCTGTCGGGCAGGAAGCCGGATTTGG
Organism: Ruegeria sp. K5; assembly: GCF_056531805.1. Classification (NCBI taxonomy): domain Bacteria; kingdom Pseudomonadati; phylum Pseudomonadota; class Alphaproteobacteria; order Rhodobacterales; family Roseobacteraceae; genus Ruegeria; species Ruegeria sp. K5. The sequence continues at coordinate 72,245 of NZ_JBQFML010000002.1, forward strand.
GTTCCATGATCAGGGAATTGATGATCGGAAAGACCAGCCCTTGCCCGATCAGGTCGACAAACACCACGAACAGCAAGGTGATCTTGGCAATCTTGGTCATAAAAACGCCCCCGGTTCCAATACCTTGGGGCGAGTGTAACAGACAGTTGTCCTGTTACCTAACCGAGTGTCAGAGGTCGGTTGGCCCGACCTCTGACCAGAGTGGTTACTTCAGCGACGCAACGCCCAGCGGTACACCGGCAACCTCGCACCAGATGTAAACCTCGTTGTAGCCCGACACATCCATGGTCGGCGGTACGGCGTAGGATTGCTTGCCGGTCAGGTTCAGCAGCGCGCCCAGTTTGCTGTCGGGGGCGTAGGTGCCGTCTTTACCAAAGGCCACGCGCGGGTCGGGGCCACCATCCAGCGAGAAGTCGTCGCCCAGCTCAACGATGTAACGGTCGCCATCCTTGACCAGTTTCACCGAACCGCTTGTGATGTGGTTCGAGCGGCCTTCGAAATTGCCTTTCTTTTTGGCGCCGCCGGCCAGGGCAGTGGTGGTGCCGGCCAGGGTCAGGGCCGCGCCGGTGGCTGCAGCTTTCACAAAAAGCGAACGACGAGTCATCATGATGAGGTATCTCCATAAGATTGACGCGGGCTGGCTTGCCCGTCGCGCATGGTTATGCCGCAGCCCATGCCGGTATGGCGATTCACATCACCACGAAAATCCGTGTGCTTTCTGTGAGTTGGCGTGATGTTTTCGTGATCGGCTTGTGTTTTCGCCCGGTATGATTAGGTTCCGCTGCGAAACAAACGGATAGAACGCATATGACCGACCTGACCCCGCGCGAGATCGTCTCGAAACTGGACCGCTTTATCATCGGGCAGAAAGACGCCAAACGCGCCGTGGCCGTGGCGCTGCGAAACCGCTGGCGGCGCAAGCAACTGGCCGACGATATCCGGGATGAGGTCTATCCAAAAAACATCCTGATGATCGGCCCCACCGGCGTCGGCAAGACCGAGATCAGCCGCCGTCTGGCCAAGCTGGCCCGCGCGCCCTTCATCAAGGTCGAGGCCACCAAGTTCACCGAAGTCGGTTATGTCGGTCGCGACGTCGAACAGATCGTGCGCGATCTGGCCGATGCGGCCATTGTCCAGACCCGCGAATATATGCGCGAGGATGTAAAGGCCCGTGCCCATGAGGCCGCCGAGGATCGCGTCATCACCGCCATTGCAGGCGAAGACGCACGCGAAGGCACGCGTGAGATGTTCCGCAAGAAGCTGAAAGCGGGCGAGCTGGACGATACGGTGATCGAGCTGGAACTGTCCGATACCTCGAACCCGATGCCCATGCTGGACATTCCCGGCCAGCCGGCCGGGCAGATGGGGATGATGAATCTGGGTGACATTTTCGGCAAGGCCTTTGGCGGGCGCACCGTCAGAAAGCGCATGACCGTGGCCGAAAGCTATGGCGCGCTGATCGGGGAAGAGGCAGACAAGCTGCTGGACGATGAAACCGTCACCAAGACTGCGCTGGACTCGGTCGAACAGAACGGCATCGTGTTTCTGGATGAAATCGACAAGGTCTGTGCCCGCTCGGACGCGCGCGGCGGCGATGTCAGCCGCGAGGGGGTGCAGCGCGACCTGCTGCCTTTGATCGAAGGCACCACAGTCAGCACCAAACATGGCCCGGTGAAAACCGACCATATCCTGTTCATCGCGTCCGGTGCGTTCCACATTGCCAAGCCGTCCGACCTGTTGCCGGAATTGCAGGGCCGTCTGCCGATCCGCGTCGAACTGCGCGCCCTGACGGAAGAGGATTTCGTTCGCATCCTGACCGAAACCGACAACGCGCTGACCCGCCAATACACCGCCCTGATGGGCACCGAAGAGGTCACGGTCAGCTTTACCGAAGACGGGATCGCGGCGCTGGCGCGGATTGCGGCGGATGTGAACCAAAGCGTCGAAAACATCGGCGCGCGGCGGCTTTACACGGTGATGGAGCGGGTGTTCGAAGAGCTTTCGTTCAACGCACCGGATCAGGCCGGGGCCGAGATCACTGTGAACGCGCAATTCGTGGAAGACAATCTGGGCGAGTTGACCAGGTCCACCGACCTCAGCCGTTACGTTCTGTAACAGATTCAGCCGAAACTTGCCGTCGCACAGGCCCCATGTTGCTGGACGTGGGGCCAGAATTCGATAGCTTAGCGCCAAACGTTCCGGGGGCAGGTCGTGTTGCGCTATTTCATCCTATTGTTTCTATCCCTGTCTCTGGGGGCCTGCGTCGACAGGACGATTTCGGAAATCGTTCCAACCGCGCTGTCGGTTGGCACGCCCAAGACCGTCTTTGCCAGCACGACCCGCGCGCGTGAACCTGACGGATCCTTTGGCTTTCGGCGCGGCGAGGCGCTGCAATTTCTTGAGACCACCGTGTCCATCCCGCCCTCGCATACGCCCGGCAGCCTGAAATTCTCTTACGCCAACCCGAACCCGCAAAAGGAATTTGTACTGGCGGAAGTCGAGCAGCTGAACGGCGCGCAAGGGTTGCGGCAACATCTGCGGGGTCAGGATGATGTGACAATCTTTGTCCACGGGTACAACTCGACCCAAACCGAGACCATTTTTCGCGCGGCTCAGCTGTCTCATGACATTGGCATTCCCGGAACGACGCTGGTCTATTCCTGGCCCAGCCGGGCGACCGGCTATGGTTATGCATATGATCTGGACAGCATGTTGTTTGCCCGCGACGGATTGGAACAAACCATTCGCGAGTTGAAGTCCATGGGGGTCAAACGCGTGATCCTGCTGGCGCATTCCATGGGCAGCGCCTTGTCGATGGAGATGATGCGACAGGCCGAGCTTCAGGAACCCGGCTGGTCGAAACGAAACCTTGATGGGGTTGTCCTGATCTCACCCGATTTGGATGTGGATCTGTTCCGCTCACAGATGAGCCGGATCGCGACCCCGCCTGACCCGTTCATCGTGATGGTGTCGCAGAAGGACAAGATCCTGAACGTCTCGGCACGGCTGCGCGGCACGGCCGAGGGTGAACGGCTGGGCAATATCAGTTCGATCGAGACCTTGCAGGAATTCCCGATCAACGTGATCGACACGACCGCCTTTAACAGCGATGCGCAATCTTCGCATTTTGTGGCCGCGACCTCTCCGGCGCTGTTGGCCATTCTCAGTTCGCTGCGACGGGTCAGCAACACGTTCGGGCCGGATGAGAGGCCGGGCATCGATATTCTGGTTCCACCCAGCGAGCGCAATCCAACAGGCGCGACCGAGATTGTTCTGACCGAAACCGGACAGGCCGAGGTGTCGACCCCGTGACGCGGTTCAGCCTGCGTCAGTTTCTTTTCAACAACGCATCCTGGCTTGGCACGGGATTATTGCTGACCTTCCTGTCCAGCTTTGGGCAGACTTTCTTCATTTCGATCTTCGCAGGGGAAATCCGGGCGGATTACGGGCTAAGCCACGGGGCCTGGGGCGGGCTTTATTCGCTGGGAACGCTGGTGGCGGCAGGCGTGATGGTCTGGGCCGGGGGGCTGACCGACGTCTTCCGCGTGCGGGCACTGGGCCCCGTCGTTCTGGCAGGTCTGGCCTTGGCCGCGCTGGCGATGGCGCTGAACAGCTGGATCGTGCTGTTGCCGCTGGTTGTCTTTTTCCTGCGCCTGTTCGGGCAGGGGATGAGCGTCCATCTGGCGCAGGTAGCGATGGCGCGTTGGTTCACCGCATCGCGGGGCAAAGCCCTGTCCATCGCCTCGCTGGGTTATTCAATTGGCGAGTCACTGCTGCCTTTGACCTTTGTCGCAGCGATGGCGTTTCTGGACTGGCGCTGGCTTTGGGTCATTGCAGCGGGTCTGATCCTGCTGGGCATCCCGGTTCTGATCCGCTTGCTGCGTCAGGAACGAACGCCCCAAGCCCTTGCGGACGAGTACGCGGCAACTGGCATGCAGGGGCGTCACTGGACCCGACATGAGGCGCTGTTTCATCCGCTGTTCTGGTGCATGGCCCCGGCAATTCTGGGGCCGTCCGCCTTCATCACCGCCTTCTTCTTCCATCAGGTACATCTGGCCGAGGTCAAGGACTGGCCTCATATCCAGCTGGTTGCCTTGTTTCCGATATTCACGGGGGTTTCGATCCTGTCCATGTTTGCGGCAGGCTGGGCATTGGACAAATGGGGCACCGCGCGGATCATGCCGTTTTACCAGATCCCAATGGCCATCGGATTTGGTGTGTTGGCCTATTCGGACACCATCGGCAATGCTATGATCGGATTGATCTTTCTGGGCATCACCGCAGGGGCACATAACACCCTGCCCAGCGCCTTCTGGGCCGAGTTCTACGGCACCCGGCACATCGGCGCGATCAAGGCATTGGCAACAGCGCTGATGGTTCTGGGATCCGCCATCGGCCCGGTTCTGACCGGCGTGCTGATCGACCTTGGTGTTTCGCTCAGCGCGCAATTTCTGTGGGTCGCCGGATTTTTCTTGCTGGTCTGCGCGCTGATCTGGCTGGGCATTCACCGTGCCAAGGCCGATTTCTAACGACTGCGCCGCAGATAGACGTAATACGCCCCATCCCCGCCATGGCTGATATGGGCGGGCGTCACCTGCATCACCGCCTGTGCCAGCGGAGGGATCGACAGCCAATGCGGCACCTGATTGCGCAGCACGCCACGTGGTGTTGGGATCGGCCCGGGCTCATCGCGGTCTTTGCCCTTGCCGGTGATCACCAGCACCAGCCGCTTTCCCTGTGCCTGCGCGGTCAGCACGAAGCGCACAAGCGCTGGATGCGCCGTATCGATCCGCATGCCATGCAGGTCCAGCTTGCCCTCGGGCTTCAACTTGCCGCGCTTCATGCGACCGAACGCCTTGGTGTCCATCTGCACCGGTGCAGACCGCAGCGTTTCCGTGATCGACGGCTTCAGCGTGTTCCCAGAAGGTTTACTCTGATGGGATTGCCCCAACTCAAACGCCTCGATCCGCGGTTTTGGCAGTTTCTTGGGCGTTGGTTTCGGCAAGGTCGTCGGGTGCACGGTCTGAGGGATCTCGGGGTGCAGCCGCTCAGCCTGCTTGGCGACCTTGCGCCACAGATCGATCTCTTCACTGGTCAGTTTGCGCCGGGTCATCAGAATTCATCCGGCAACAGAGCGTAGGCGCGCTGGATTGGCAGCAGTACAACCATCCGGCCGGGGTCTTTCAGTCGCCCGGCTGCTTGACCGGCCTCGTCCCCGGTCCCAAAGAAAATATCCGCCCGCTGCGCGCCTTTGATCGCCGCGCCGGTGTCCTGCGCGATCATCAATCGGCGCAGCGGGTTCTTCCCGTCTTTTTCCACCCAGACAGGGGCCCCCAGCGGCGTAAAGGCCGGATCAGCCGCAATACTGCGCATGGTGGTGATGGATCGATTCATGGCCCCCAGCGGCCCCAGTTCGGGCGCGACGCGGCTGACTTCGCGGAAGAACACGTAAGATGGGTTATGAAACAGCAGTTCTGCCCCGGCTTCGGGGTTCTTGCGCACCCAGGCGCGGATCATCTGGGCGCTGACCTCATGCGAGCCCAAAATCCCGCGCCGGACCAGTTCCACGCCAATGGACCGGTAGGGATGGCCATTCGCGCCGCCATATCCCACACGCAATGCCCCACCATTCGGCAGACGAACCCGGCCCGAGCCCTGAATTTGCAAAAAGAACAGCTCGACCGGATCATCGACCCAGGCGATCTCAAGCCCGCGCCCCTGCATCACATCGCCGGTCAGGATGTCCCTGCGGCTCAGCCACGGCCCCTCGGCCCGTGCTTCGGGGGGCATCTTGTAGATCGGATATTTGAACCGATCCGTGCGGGTTTTCGATCCGTCCAGTTCGGGCTCGAAATACCCGGTGAACAACGCGTCTTCGCCGTCTTCCACCAGAACCGGGCGAAAGAACAGTTCAAAGAACGCCCGGGCGGCATCCGGCTCATAGGTCCGGGCCACGCCACATAACGCGCGCCAGTCCGGGTCTTTCAGATCGCCGCAGGTGTTGAGAAAAACGGAAAGGGCCGCGCCGTGGTCATCCTCGGCCCAGCCCTGCAGATCGTCAAACGACAGGATAGATCGCGTCGCCTCGGCTCCGGCGGCGCTGGCGGTGGTCATGACGCCCACCAGTAAAAGCGACCGGAGCGTGGCAATCATGCGTCCGTGGCAACAAGCAGCCAGTTCGGATCGTCCTTGCCCATCACACGGGCAAAGGTCCAGCTGTCCTTTTGGCGTTTCACGGTGTTCGGGTTGCCCTCGATGATGTCACCCCCGCGATCGCGCACGACCGAGGTCAGCTCACCAACGAATTTCATGGTGATCTCGGCCTCATTGGTGTCCTTGTCGAAGGACACATCCGCAAGCGTGGTTTCGCGCACACCGATGAACTCGGCCTCGATGGTCAGGCCCTGATCTTCGCGGGCCGCCACGACCGAGACGAAGGTGTCAAACACATCTTCCGCCAGGAAGGGCTGGATTTCGTCCAGATTGCCCTTTTCGAACCCCATCACGATCATCTCATAAGCACCGCGCGCGCCCTGAACAAACTCGCTGACAGAAAAGCTGGGTTCGACCCGCTTCATCGCGGCCAGGGTCTGCGCCTGTTCACTGTCTTCGGGGACGTGGTCGGTGATGTCATGATCGGGGCCGCCTTCGATCACCTCGAAATCACGACGGGATGCGCCCGTATCGGGCTGATGCGGAACAGGAGGTTTCTCGAAACCTTCACGCGAACCCAACACGCTTTTCAAGCGCAGGATCAGGAAAATGGCAATTCCGGCCAGGACCAGCAACTGGATCATGGGTTCGTTCATTTCATCCTCTTTTCAGAACCGAGACTTTGTGTACGCGGCCTCCTGCCACTATGTAGGTGACAGTTGGTGGCAAGTCCACAGCCCGGCCATATGGAAAGGATAACGCAAATGTATCTGTTCTTGGCATTTTTGTTGGTTCCGATCATCGAAATCGCCCTGTTTATTCAAGTGGGTGGTCTGATCGGCCTATGGCCAACGCTGGGAATTGTGGTCCTGACAGCGGTTTTGGGCACTGTTTTGGTGCGGACACAAGGTCGCATGGCGCTGGGACAATTGCAGCAATCCTTTGCCAAGCTGGACGACCCGACCGAGCCTTTGGCCCATGGGGCCATGATCCTGTTATCCGGCGCATTGCTGCTGACACCCGGATTTTTCACCGATGCCATTGGTTTTGCCCTGCTTATTCCGGGCGTTCGGGTGGCCGTGTTCCGGTATCTGAAGTCCAAAGTCAAAGTCACCCAGTTCCAGATGGGCACGGGTGCCGGGTTTCAGGCCGGGCGCAGCCCCTTCGATCAGGGCGACGTGATTGACGGAGAATTTACCGAGGTGCGCCCCCGGAAAGAGCCCTCGAAGCCTTCAAAATGGGTCGAAGGCCCGCCCCAGCATTGAGGTACCGCCCTCAAGTTGCTAAGCAGTGTCGAATTTCATTTTTGGAGTAGATCCATGGCCGAAGAAAACGCTGCAGAAAACACTGCGGCCCAAGCTGCCCCGCAGGTTCAGATGCGTGTTCTGGGACAGTTCATCCGTGATATGTCCTTTGAAAACGTCATGGCGCAAAAAGGCGTGTCGGGTGACGTACAGCCCGAGATTCAGGTTCAGGTGAACCTGGACGCGAAGAAGCGCCCGACCGAGCATCAGTACGAGGTTTCGGTCAAGCTGAAGCTGACCTCGAAAGCCAAGGGCATGGACGATGTTCTGTTCCTGTGCGAACTGGACTATTGCGGCCTGTTCCACGTGGAAGGCGTGCCAGAGGATCAGATCCATCCGTTCCTGATGATCGAGTGCCCGCGGATGCTGTTCCCGTTCCTGCGCCGCATCGTCAGCGACATCACCCGCGACGGTGGCTTCCCGCCGGTGAACCTGGACAATATCGATTTCGTGGCTCTCTACCGCAACGAATTGATGCGTCGTCAGGCCGCGCAGGCCGAAAAGACCGACGCCTAAGGGTTTGACCCGTGCCTGACTGGTTCAGGCGCGGGTCCACAGGGCGCTGTCGCCCAGTTTCTCGACAAAAGCCTGATGCGCTGTGCGTTCCTCATCGGTGATCCGAGGGGGCAGGGCCATTGCGCGCGGCGTCGGACGCCAGTCATCCGCACCACCTGCACCTGATGCAGCCGAGGTGGACAGGCCGAAATCGGGCTGCCGACCGCCGATCAGTTCCAGATAGACCTCGGCCAGAATTTCCGAGTCCAGCAACGCCCCGTGCAGCACCCGATTGGTATTGTCGATGTTGAACCGGCGGCACAGCGCGTCCAATGACGCGGGTGAGCCCGGAAACCGTTTGCGCGCTATGGCCAACGTATCCAGCGCCTGATCCATGGGAATCTGCGGCAGATTCATCCATCTGAGTTCCGCATTCAGGAATTTCATATCGAAGGATGCGTTGTGGATCACCAGTTTTGAATCCCTGATGAAATCCAGGAAGCCTTGCCCGATCTTGGCAAAAACGGGCTTGTCTTTCAGCGTCACCTCACCCTTTTCGGGCGGGCGCGGGGTGTCCAGCAGATCGGGGCCAATTCCATGCACACCAAATGCCTCTTCGGGCATCGACCGTTCGGGGTTGATATAGACGTGATAGGTCTCACCCGTGGCCACATGGTTCCACAGCTCGACCGCGCCGATCTCGACAATCCGGTCGCCGCTTTCGGGATCAAAGCCTGTGGTTTCGGTATCGAGTACAATCTCACGCATCTGCCATCCCCGCCCGTATCTGCCTGACCACATCCTGCACCTGCGCGCGGGCGTGGTCCAGAGTGTCGGTCACGATCACATAATCCGACCGGGCGCATTTTTCGTCATTTGGCATTTGTTTGGCTCTGATCTGCTCAAACTGCGCCTCGGTCATCGTGCCGCGCGCCATGACGCGGCGCTTTTGTTCTTCGGCCGGGATCGAAACACAGGCGACCGCGTCCATTGCCGCATTGCCGCCGGTTTCAAACAGCAGGGGGATGTCGAACACCAGAATGTCTGCCGTCGCGCTTTCGCGAAAAGCCGCCCGGTCCCCCGCGACCAGAGGATGGACAATGGCCTCAATGGCTTTCAGCGCAGACCCGTCCTGTGAAATGATCTGTTTCAACGCGTCCCGGCTGACCGATCCGTCGATGATGGCGTCAGGATAGGCCGCACCCATCGGCGCAACCGCCGCACCACCCGGCGCATAAAGCCGATGCACCGCCGCATCCGCATCCCACAGCGCGCAGCCTTCATCGACAAACATCTGCGCCGTGGTGCTTTTGCCCATGCCAATCGAGCCGGTCAGGCCAAGCGCAAAGCTCATGCCAGGGCCGCCGCGCGGGTGTCGGTGTCAACCTCGGGGCGGACGCCGAACCAACGTTCGAACCCAGGAACGGCCTGATGCAGCAACATGCCTAGGCCATCGACCGTGGTGCACCCGGCCTCTTCTGCTGTTTTCAGAAGGTTGGTTTTCAGCGGCGCGTAAACCAGATCGGTCACCACCGCTCCGGGCTGCAACCCATCCAGCGGCACGCGCAATTCCGGCTGACCCTGCATGCCCAGCGAGGTTGTGTTGACCACAAGCTCAGCATTTTCCACAACATTTCCGGCCTGAACCCAATCGACCACCGTGATGCGTTGACCGAACTCTTCTTTCAGATGGTCCGCGCGCGCGCGCGTGCGGTTGGTCAGCAGAATCTCGGGCACACCAGCATCGGCCAAGGCCTGCAGAACCGCGCGCGCCGCCCCCCCGGCCCCAAACACCACGGCTGGCCCGTCCTGAGCGTTCCAATCCGGCGCGCCGCTGCGCAGGTTCTCCATAAACCCGTACCCATCGGTGTTGTCGGCATGGATCGAGCCATCCTCGCGGAACACCAGCGTATTCGCGGCCCCGATCACCGTTGCCCGGTCAGAGACATGATGGGCAATCCGTAAAGCGGCTTCTTTATGGGGCACGGTCACATTCGCGCCCACAAACCCGGCCTTGGGCAGGGTTCGCAATACGGTCTCAAGATCCGCAGGGGCCACGTCCATCGGAATGTAATGCCCGGACAAGCCATAAGTCTTCAGCCAATGCCCATGCAGCTTGGGCGACCGGGAATGTCCGATCGGATGCCCAATCACCCCGGCCAGAGGTATCCGATAGTCCGTCATTGATCGATCACCCCTTTGACAGCCAGATAGTTGAGCAGTTCCAACAAGGGCATACCCAAAACGTTAAAATAGTCGCCGTCAATGGTTGCAAACAGGCGCACGCCTTCTTCCTCCAGCTTATAGGCCCCAACCGCATGACGAATGCTGTCCCAGTTCCGGTCAATATAGTCGCGCAGATAAGCATCCGAACTGGCCCGCATCCGCAGGCAGACCTGTCCTACATGCCGCCAGATCGGCTCGCCATCCTGATAGATCACCGCCGCCGATAACAGCATATGCCGCTTGCCGCGCATCGCCTTGAGCTGCGCCAACGCGTCCTCGGGCGTTTCCGGCTTCGACAGCAATTGCCCCTCGAAATCCAGCACCTGATCGCAACCCAGCACCATCGCGCCGGGGGACTTGTCGCTGATCTTGCGCGCCTTCATCTCGGCCAGCGCATCTGCGATGTCGCGGGGCGAGGCCTCTTCTGCCAGCAACGCCCGCTTTATAGTATCCTCATCCACGCGCGCCACCTGCACAGTGAAAGGCACGCCTGCATTTTCCAGCAGCTGCGCGCGAATGCTTGAGCCCGAGGCCAGGATGATGGGGACAGACATGTGGACAACCCCGTGTGCAAATCGTTGAGCGTTCTTGGACGCTTTGTATGGTTTTCCGATTGACACGCAAGCCCGGGAAATCTGCTCGAAACTTCCCCGAGTCGCCCGAACGCTGTCCATCCGGGACAAGGATAACTCGGAACCAAGGGATAACTGAATCCCCCATAGATATTCAGGCAGTTATCCCCAGAGGGTGCTAGACAGATAAGGTATAAGTGTCTGTTATTTAATACCTATTTCTAAAACTCACAGAATCGGCCTGCGTCTCGTCAAAACTGTCCACCTGGGGAAAACCAAGGGGTAAAAAAGTAATCCACGGAAATTACGCACCCTACAAAACCATCTTCCTTTCTTCTTTCTTATTTTTTTATTAGGGAGAGTTCCGAGCAACGACCGGAGCCGGAATGACTGATCTGCTTTTCACGATCTACCCATGGGTGAAGGCACTGCATATCATGGCCGTGATCTCATGGATGGCTGGCCTGTTCTATTTGCCCCGATTGTTCGTCTATCATGTTGAAAAGGCGCAGGCTGTCGATGGCGCGCAAGAGATCTTCTTTGAAATGGAAGAAAAGCTGCTGCGCGTGATCATGCGTCCCGCGATGATCGTGGCCTGGGTGTGTGGCCTGATCATGGTGTTCACGCCGGGCATCGTCGGATGGGATTTTACCTGGCCCTGGCTGAAAGGGACAGCCGTGATCGGGATGACCTGGTTCCATCACTGGCTGATGGCGCGGCGCAAGGACTTCGTTGAGGGGCGAAATACGCTGACAGGGCGGCAGTATCGCATGATGAATGAGGTTCCGACCATTCTGATGGTTGCTATCGTTCTAGCGGTCATTCTGAAGTTCTGACGGCCTGTTTGACTCCGCAGGTGGAGACAACTATGTAAGGTGACAACACGCCCGTCCGGGCGGCGTATTTTCCGCACTGAAATTCCACTTCGAGCCGCAATAGCAGCGGTGAAGGTATGCATCATGTCCTCTGAATCCCTGAATCTGGCCGACTTGAAGGCCAAAAGCCCCAAAGACCTTCTGGCGATGGCCGAAGAGCTGGAAATCGAAAACGCCTCGACCATGCGCAAGGGCGAGATGATGTTCCAGATCCTGCGCGAACGCGCGGATGAGGGCTGGACCGTTGGCGGCGATGGTGTGCTTGAGGTTCTGCAGGACGGCTTCGGCTTCTTGCGCTCGCCCGAGGCGAACTATCTGCCGGGTCCCGATGACATCTATGTCTCGCCCGACATGATCCGTCTGCATTCGCTGCGCACCGGCGACACCGTTGAAGGCGAAATCAAAGCGCCTGATGATAGCGAGCGGTATTTCGCGCTGACCAAGGTCACCAAGATCAACTTTGAAGATCCTGAGAAGGCCAAGCACAAGATCCTGTTCGACAACCTGACGCCGCTCTACCCAGATGAGCGCCTGAAGATGGAGATCGAAGATCCCACCATCAAGGACAAATCGGCCCGCGTGATCGATCTGGTCTCGCCCATCGGTAAAGGTCAGCGGTCGCTGATCGTGGCGCCGCCGCGGACCGGTAAGACAGTGATCCTGCAGAACATTGCCCATTCTATCGAACAGAACCACCCGGAATGCTATCTGATCGTCCTGCTGATCGATGAACGCCCGGAAGAGGTGACCGACATGCAGCGCTCGGTGAAGGGTGAGGTCGTGTCCTCGACCTTCGACGAACCGGCAACCCGCCACGTGGCCGTGTCCGAGATGGTCATCGAAAAAGCCAAGCGTCTGGTCGAGCATAAACGAGATGTTGTTATTCTTCTCGATTCGATCACAAGACTTGGTAGGGCCTTTAACACCGTGGTCCCATCCTCGGGTAAGGTTCTGACCGGTGGTGTGGACGCGAACGCCCTGCAACGCCCGAAACGCTTCTTTGGTGCGGCGCGGAACATCGAAGAGGGTGGCTCGCTGACCATCATTGCCACGGCGCTGATCGACACCGGCAGCCGGATGGACGAGGTGATCTTTGAAGAATTCAAAGGCACCGGTAACTCGGAAATCGTTCTGGACCGCAAGATTGCCGACAAACGCGTGTTCCCGGCCATCGATATTCTCAAATCCGGTACCCGGAAAGAGGACCTGCTGGTCGACAAAGGCGATCTGGCCAAGACCTTCGTTCTACGCCGCATCCTGAACCCGATGGGCACGACCGACGCAATCGAGTTCCTGTTGTCGAAGTTGAAACAGACCAAGACAAACGGCGAGTTCTTCGATTCGATGAACACCTGACACAGGTCTTAACCCACGCGAGGCCTTCGAATGGATACGATATTCGCCTTGGCCAGCGCGCAAGGCAAAGCAGGGGTGGCGGTCATCCGCCTCTCTGGCCCTGTCGCCCGTACCGCTGCGGAAAAGATAACCGGTGGCCCTCTTCCGCCACGGGGTATGAACCTGCGCGCCCTGCGGGACGCAGATGGCGCGCGTCTGGATGATGGGCTGATCCTGACCTTTCAGGCCCCGGCCAGCTTTACCGGTGAAGACGTCGCCGAGTTGCAAATCCACGGCAGTACCGCCGCCGTCAATGCTGTGATGCGATGCCTGTCTGAGACTGACGGGCTGCGTCTGGCCGAGCCCGGAGAATTCACCCGCCGCGCCCTTGAAAACGGCAAGATGGACCTGACTCAGGTCGAGGGTCTAGCAGATCTGATCGACGCCGAAACCGAAGCGCAACGCAAACAGGCACAGACGATTCTGGCCGGAGAGTTGGGCAATCTGGCCGAACGCTGGCGGCGCGATCTAATACGGGCTGCATCGCTGTTGGAAGCCGTGATTGATTTCGCCGATGAAGAGGTTCCCACCGATGTGACCCCGGAAGTCCGGCAGTTGATCTTAGGCGTGAGCGCAGAGTTGCAACGCGAAGCAGACGGCGTTCGGATCGCAGAACGCATACGAACCGGGTTCGAAGTTGCCATTGTCGGCCTGCCCAATGCAGGCAAGTCCACCCTGTTGAACGCTTTGGCCGGACGCGAGGCTGCAATCACGTCGGAATATGCGGGTACAACGCGGGATGTGATCGAAGTGCGCATGGATCTGGCCGGGCTGCCGGTCACTCTGTTGGATACGGCCGGGTTGCGCGACACCGAAGATCATGTCGAAAACCTGGGTATTGCGCTGGCGAAGAAGCGCGCGGAAGCGGCTGACTTGCGTGTTTTCCTCACCGATGATCCATCAGAGCTTGGGGTTGAAATGCGGTCCGGTGACATTCAGGTCAGGCCGAAAGCGGATCTTCAGAAAGGTGTAACGCTCGGTGTCTCGGGTAAAACCGGGCAAGGGATTGATGAGCTGATTTCCAACATATCGTGTGTTTTAAGTGAACGAACTACTAGCCATGGTATAGCTACCCGCGAACGGCACAGGATTGCGCTGATCAACGCCAAAGAGGCGTTGACCGCTACCATGTCGGTTCTGGAATCAGGCCCGGACCTGTATGATATTGCGGCAGAAGAACTTCGCACCGCGATCCGCGCGCTTGAGGTTTTGGTCGGCAGAATTGGGGTCGAAGATTTGTTGGACGAAATCTTCTCAAGCTTCTGTCTTGGAAAATAAGGAGTGTTTCACGTGAAACATTCGGATTTCGATGTTGTAGTCATAGGCGCCGGCCATGCCGGAACCGAAGCCGCTCACGCCGCAGCCCGTATGGGAGTAGCGACAGCATTGGTGACGTTGTCCGCATCCGACATCGGGGTCATGTCCTGCAACCCGGCCATTGGTGGGCTGGGGAAGGGCCATCTTGTGCGCGAAATCGACGCGCTGGATGGCGTTATGGGTCGGGTCGCGGATCAGGCGGGTATCCAGTTTCGTCTTTTGAACCGCCGCAAAGGCCCGGCGGTGCAGGGGCCCAGAACCCAAGCCGACCGCGCGCTGTACCGCGCGGCGATGCAGAAAGAGACGGAAGGCCAGAGCAATCTGTCAGTCATTGTTGGTGAAGTGATCGATTTTCTGATGGATGGGGAGCGCGTGGCCGGAGTGAAACTCGGCGACGGTTCAGAGGTCAAAGCGCGCGCTGTCATCCTTACATCCGGTACCTTCCTGCGCGGCGTTATTCATATCGGTGACGTGTCCAAGCCCGGAGGCCGCATGGGCGACCGACCCTCTGTCAAACTGGCAGAGCGGCTGGACAGCTACAACCTGCCGACCGGACGCCTGAAAACAGGTACACCACCTCGGCTGGACGGGCGAACCATCGACTGGACCGGGTTAGAGCGGCAGGACGGGGATGATGAACCGACCCTGTTTTCGTTCTTGTCGACTTCGGTTGTCGCGCCCCAAATCTCCTGCGGGATCACACATACAAACGCGCGGACCCATGAGATTATTGAAAAAAACCTAAGTAAATCGGCGATGTATGGCGGTCATATCGACGGTGTTGGGCCTCGGTATTGCCCGTCAATTGAAGATAAGATTGTTCGGTTCGCGGATAAGGACTCGCATCAGATCTTCCTGGAACCGGAAGGCGTGAATGATCATACAATATACCCCAACGGGATCTCAACCTCGCTGCCGCAAGACGTGCAGCTGGACTATGTCCGGTCGATCAAAGGGTTGGAACAGGCCGAGATCCTTCAGCCTGGATATGCGATTGAATATGATTACGTCGATCCGCGTGTGTTGACCGCAAGATTGTCTCTGCCGGATGTTCCCGGACTATATCTTGCGGGTCAGATCAATGGCACCACAGGATATGAGGAGGCGGCAGCCCAAGGCATGGTCGCGGGCCTCAACGCGGCATTGGACGTACAGGGCAAAGATCCGCTGCATTTCACGCGGGCCGATAGCTATATCGGCGTCATGATTGATGATCTGACAACCCGAGGGGTGGCTGAGCCGTACCGTATGTTCACCTCACGCGCCGAGTTTCGGTTGTCTCTGCGGGCGGACAATGCGGACCAACGCTTGACCCCGCTGGGGGTGCAGACTGGATGTGTTGGTCAGGAACGCCGTGTCCATTTTGAAGCCAAAATGGACAAGTTGGATGCCGCCAAATCGCTGCTGACCCAGCAGACATACACCCCAAAACAGGTCCGAGAGGCTGGAATCAACGTCAATCAGGACGGAAATCGCCGGGATGGGATGGCGATTCTGGCGTTTCCTGACGTCTCTTTTGAAGATATGTTGCCGCTCATTCCTCAGTTGACCTCGGTGGAACCTGATATTCGGCTGCAGATTGCGCGGGATGCGCTGTATGCGAATTACATCGCACGACAGCAGCGCGACGTCGAAGCCATGAAGCGTGATGAGTCCTATGTTATTCCGCGCGAATTCGATTTCTTTTCGCTCGATGGGTTGTCATCAGAGATGAAACAGAAACTCTCGCAAGCCAAACCAGCAAATATCGCCCAAGCCAGCAGGGTTGAAGGCGTGACTCCGGCGGCTTTGACACTGGTGCTGGCCAAGTTGCGTCGGGACGAAAAAGCGCGAAAAGCATGACTCTGGACCATTCAAAACTCGATGCGCTCGATGTTTCACGTGAAACATTCGAGCGGCTGAGCCTCTATGTTGACCTGGTGAAGCGCTGGAATCCAAGGATCAACCTGGTATCGCGTAACAGCATGAATGACATCTGGAATCGGCACATTCTGGATTCAGTACAGGTTTTCCGGTGCGCTGATCCCTTTGAAGCCTGGGCTGATCTGGGTAGCGGTGGCGGTTTTCCCGGGATGGTCTGTGCGATCATTGCTGTGGAAGAGGCGCCGAACACCCATTTTCATTTTGTCGAAAGCGATCAAAGGAAATCTGCTTTTCTGCGGAATGTCGCGCGGGAGTGCGGGGTTTCCTGCCAGGTGATCTCCAAAAGGATCGAAGCGATTGATCCATTGGGCGCTGACATCCTATCAGCCCGGGCCCTGGCAGACTTGAATACGCTTTTGTCATTTTGTGACAGGCATTTAAGCGAGTTCGGCACGGCCTTGTTGCCGAAAGGCGCGAACTGGAAAAAAGAACTGGTCGAGGCACAGGAAGAATGGAAATTCGAAGCCGAGCCGATTACAAGTTTAACAGAACCCCAGGCTGTCATCCTTAAGATCAAAGGAGTATCACGTGGTTGATCTATCTCGTCCTTCCGGGCCCCGGATAATTGCGGTTGCCAATCAGAAGGGCGGAGTTGGAAAGACAACCACGGCGATCAATCTGGCAGCAGGGTTGGCCGAGGCCGGATGCCGCGTTTTGGTGGTTGACTTGGATCCTCAGGGTAATGCTTCAACCGGGCTGGGTGTCGAAGATCGGGATTGGACCACCTACGACCTCATTCTTGACGATGCGCCCTTGGAAGCCGTTGTGCAGGAGACCGAGATTGATGGGCTGTTTGTCGTTCCGGCCACTGTTGACCTGAGTTCTGCCGATATCGAACTGATTTCCAACGAAAAACGCAGCTATCTGTTGCATGATGCGCTGCGTCAGACCTCGATCGACAGTTTTGAGCTTGATTTTGTTCTGATCGACTGTCCCCCATCCCTGAATTTGTTGACTGTGAACGCCATGGTTGCCGCCCATTCGGTGCTGGTTCCATTGCAAAGCGAATTCTTCGCGCTGGAAGGTCTTTCGCAGCTTATGCTGACGATCAGAGAGGTTCGGCAAACCGCGAATCCGGACCTGAGAATCGAAGGTGTTGTGTTGACCATGTATGACAACCGCAACAACTTGTCCCGTCAGGTCGAAAAAGATGCGCGTGACAATCTGGGTGAGATGGTTTTTAAAACCAAGATACCGCGGAATGTCCGGGTCAGTGAGGCCCCGTCTTATGCGTTGCCTGTTTTGCAATATGATTCAGGTTCGCTTGGGGCGATGGCGTATCGGCATCTGGCCCGCGAAGTCATGCACAAGAACAATAAAGTCGCCGCTTAGGCGGCAGTGAGGAGGGCGACGTGAGCGCCAAGAAAGCAAAGCCAAGGGGTCTGGGACGCGGGTTGTCTGCCCTGATGGCGGACGTAACTCAGGAAGCTGATGATCTGGCACCGACTCAGCCGCGTCGACCTGACCTGACGGTTCCGATTGAAAAGCTGCAAGCCAACCCAAATCAGCCGCGCCGGACGTTTTCGCCAGAGCAGTTGGATGAGCTCGCGACCTCGGTCAAGGAAAAGGGCATCATCCAGCCCCTGATCGTGCGGTCCATTGGTGAAGGCGCCTATGAAATCGTCGCGGGTGAGCGTCGTTGGCGCGCGGCGCAAATGGCGCAACTGCATGATATTCCAGTCATAGTTCGGGATTTCGACGATACCGAGGTTCTGGAAGTTGCAATCATTGAAAACATTCAGCGGGCCGATCTGAACGCGGTGGAAGAAGCCGCCGGATATAAGCAGTTGATGGACCGGTTTGGTCACACGCAGGAAAAACTGGCCGAGGCTTTGGGTAAAAGCCGCAGCCATATTGCAAACCTTCTGCGTCTTTTGTCCTTGCCGATGGATGTGCAGACATTGGTGATCGAAGGCAAACTGTCCGCAGGGCACGCGCGGGCGCTGATCACGGCCGAAAATCCGTCGGAACTTGCCAAACAGGTTGTTAAGGAAGGTCTGTCCGTTCGCGCCACCGAAGCTTTGGTGAAGAAGCAGCAGCAGGGTGATACTGACCGCCCCGCGCCGAAGTCGCGAAACCTGAATGCAGGCAAGGATGCGGATACGCGGGCGCTTGAGAAGGATCTTTCGGCTATTCTGGCGATGAAAGTGTCGATCAATCACAAGCCGGGAACCGAGACCGGGCAGGTTGTTCTGACCTATGAGAATCTGGATCAGCTGGACGATCTGTGTGCGAAACTCAGCCGTTAGGGCGGGTCCAGATAAAGACCATGACGCCGCCCAGAACGACGGCTTGAATGATCAAGACATGGGGCGGCGCAGATAACATGACTGCGAGGCTGAATACGGCGGCGACCGACAAGGTGGCCGCCTTTTTTGCAGCCGGGCGGATAGCGCCGGATCGCTGCCAGTCCAGGATCATTGGCCCGAACAGCCTGTGCGTGATCAGCCAGTTATGTAGGCGGGAGGAGGATCGGGCGAAGAAAAACGCAGCCAGCAGCAGAAAAGGCACCGTAGGCAGCAACGGCAGAACGACGCCGACCATTGCAAGCGCAACGCAAACAAGTCCCAGCCCGGCCCAGAGAAACTGCATTCGCTACTCCAAAAGCTCTCGGATCACGGCATTCAAAACCGCGCGCCCATCTGCTGTTGCACTAAGCCGCCCGTTCTGATGGCAGATCATGCCAATATCGGTCAGGTGATCCAGTGCGTCCGAGGGCAGGGGTAGGCCAGATAACCGACTGTATCGATCAATATCTAGTCCTTCAGCTACGCGCATACCCATCATAAGGTATTCTTTGGCTTGATCCGTCGGGGATAACGTTGTGCGCTCTTTTTCCCCGTTGCCTTGTGTGGCCGCTTTCAGCCAGCGGTCCGGGTTCAGGTAGGTCTCGGTTGCGTGTTTCTGGCCGTTCAACGTGACCCGCCCATGGGCACCGGGACCGATCCCCACGTAATCGCCATAGCGCCAATAGATCAGATTGTGCCGGGATTCCGCACCGGGGCGGGCATGGTTGGAGACCTCATAGGCAGGCAGGCCGTGGGCGTCGCAGATATCCTGCGTGGCCAAGTACATATCGGCGGCGCTTTCATCTTCGGGCAGACCGCGCAGCTTGCCTAGGGCGTAACGGTCGCCAAAGGCGGTGCCGTCTTCGATGGTCAGTTGGTACAGCGACAGGTGGTCGATGGCCATCGACAGTGCATCAGACAGTTCCGCGCGCCACGCGTCCAAAGTTTGATGTTGTCGGGCATAGATCAGATCGAAACTGACCCGGTCAAAGCAATTGCGCGCGATGTCATAGGCGGCGCGGGCCTCGGCCACCGTATGGATGCGGCCCAATCGGCGCAGGTCTTCGTCATTCAGGGCCTGAACCCCCATCGAGATGCGGTTCACCCCGGCGTCGCGATAGGCGGCAAACCGACCAGCCTCGACCGAGCCGGGATTGGCCTCAAGCGTGA
Organism: Ruegeria sp. K5; assembly: GCF_056531805.1. Lineage (NCBI taxonomy): Bacteria > Pseudomonadati > Pseudomonadota > Alphaproteobacteria > Rhodobacterales > Roseobacteraceae > Ruegeria > Ruegeria sp. K5. The sequence continues at coordinate 91,963 of NZ_JBQFML010000002.1, forward strand.
TTTCCATATCGTTCGAGGGGCGCCACAGGGCGCGGGCCGTGTCGATCACCGCTGCGACGGTGTCGGGGTCCATCAGTGACGGGGTGCCGCCACCAAAGAAAATCGTATCAAGAACGCGATCCGGGGTTTCAGTGGCGCTGCGGTGCAACTCGCCCAGATATGCGTCAAGCCATTGTTTTTGATCAATATTTCTGGAAACGTGACTGTTGAAATCGCAATAGGGGCATTTGGCCTCGCAAAAGGGCCAATGCACATACAGGCCAAAGCCCCCGTTGCGCCAATCATCCGCCAAAGCAGCCTTTCACGAACATCTCCACCGCGCGGCCGCGATGGCTGATCTTGTTCTTTTCCCAGCGATCCATTTCGGCAAAGGTAATGTCATGGCCCTCGGGGACAAACATCGGATCATAGCCGAACCCGTCCTTGCCACGGATTGGCCAGGTCAGATGGCCGGGGGCGATGCCTTCGAACACCTCGTCATGCCCGTCGGGCCAGGCAAGAACCAGCGTGCAGCGGAATTGCGCGGTGCGCGGATGAGGGGCGTTTTTCGCCTCGAGTTCGTTATGGGCGCGGGTCATCGCCATCAGAAAATCGCGACCGTCACCGGTTTCGGCCCAATCTGCAGTGTAAACGCCGGGCGCGCCGTCCAGCGCGTCGATGGTGATCCCGGAATCGTCCGACAGGGCAGGCAGGCCAGTGGCCCTGGCGGCGGCATGAGCTTTGATCCGGGCGTTGCCGACAAAGGTATCCTCGGTCTCTTCCGGTTCCGGCAGGTTCATCTCGCCCGCACCCACGACGGTCACACTAAAGGGCTCAAGCAGATGCGCCATCTCCTCAAGCTTGCCCTTGTTATGCGTGGCCACCAGCAGCCTGTCGCCGTCGAACCTGCGGGTCATACGGTGGCGGCTTTCTGGGCTGCGGCCAGTTCCGCCACGCCTTTTTCGGCCAGATCCATCAACTGGTCCATCTGGGCGCGGCTGAAGACGGAGCCTTCAGCGCTCATCTGCACTTCGATCAGTTTGCCCGATCCTGTCATGATGAAGTTTCCATCGACGCCCGCTTCGCTGTCCTCGGGGTAGTCCAGATCCAGAACCGGCTGACCGGCGTAAATCCCGCAGGACACGGCGGCAACAGGGTCTACCAAGGGGTCCGAAATCACATCGCCCGCCTTCATCAGCTTGTTCACCGCCAGACGCAGCGCCACCCAACCGCCGGTGATAGAAGCACAACGGGTGCCGCCATCGGCCTGGATCACATCGCAGTCCACGGTGATCTGACGTTCACCCAAGGCAACCCGATCCACACCGGCACGCAGGGCGCGGCCGATCAGGCGCTGAATCTCCACGGTGCGCCCGCCTTGCTTGCCGCTTGCCGCCTCACGCCGCATCCTTGTGTTGGTCGCGCGGGGCAGCATACCGTATTCGGCAGTGACCCAACCAAGGCCCGAGCCTTTGATGAAGGGCGGCACGCGATCCTCGATCGTGGCGGTGCACAGTACATGGGTATCGCCCATCTTGATCAGGCAGGAACCTTCGGCATGTTTGGTAAAGCCGGTCTCGATTGAAACCGCGCGCATTTCGTTTAGATCACGTCCTGAGGGTCGCATGGAAAATCCTTTGTTTGCTGGGTTGGGGATAACGCCCCGCAGCGTTACGATGCAACCCCGATTGACCTTTCATTTGCCTGCGATTTAATGGCGATCCAGCAAAGGAACGCGGATGAGCGAAGCAAGCAAAATTCTGAGCGAGATGAACGACCGGTCGCGCGAGGTGTTCCGGCTGATCGTCGAAAGCTATCTGGACAGCGGTGAGCCCGTTGGCAGCCGGACGCTGACCCGCACCCTGTCGGAAAAAGTCAGCGCCGCAACCGTGCGCAACGTGATGCAGGATCTGGAATATCTCGGCCTGCTCGACAGTCCCCATGTCAGTGCCGGGCGGATTCCGACCCAGCAGGGTCTGCGGATGTTTGTGGACGGCTTACTTGAAGTTGGCGATCTGGGGGCTGATGACCGGCAGAAGCTTGATGAGACTTTAGGCTCTAACGCGGGCGATGTGGGCGGGATGCTGGACCGAGTGGGGTCGGCCTTGTCACACGTGACACATGGGGCCTCGCTGGTTCTGACCCCCAAACATGAGACCGAGATCAAACATATCGAGTTTGTCTCACTGGCGCATGATCGCGCCTTGGTGGTTCTGGTGTTCTCGGACGGGCATGTGGAAAACCGCCTGTTCACACCACCTCCGGGGCAGACGCCCAGTTCGATGCGCGAGGCAGCGAATTTCCTGAACGCGCTGATCGAGGGGCGCACGCTGAGCGAAGTGCGCCGTCAGATGCAAAGCCAGATCGACGCGCGCAAACAGGAAATCGACGTGCTGGCACGCGAGATGGTCGAAAGTGGCATGGCCGCCTGGGACGGGGATGGGGGCGACTCGGCCCGTTTGATCGTGCGCGGGCGGGCGAATCTGCTGGGTGACTCTGGCGAGGCCGAGGAGCTGGACCGTATCCGCACCCTGTTTGACGATCTGGAACGCAAGCGGGACATCGCGGAATTTCTGGAATTGACCGAAGAAGGCGACGGTGTGCGCATTTTTATCGGGTCCGAGAACAAACTTTTCTCACTTTCGGGTTCCTCTTTGGTGGTGTCTCCATATATGAACGCTGATCGAAAGATTATCGGTGCGGTTGGGGTCATCGGGCCCACGCGTCTGAACTATGGACGGATCGTGCCGATCGTGGATTATACGGCGCAACTGGTCGGCAAGCTGATATCCGACCGGAGCTAGAGGGTAAGAGATGGCAGAGCCCAAGAACGAAGATTTTCTGGACGATATCGCAACCGCCGAGGCGGAAGAGCTGGCCGAAGAGCTGATGGATATCAGCGAAGAGGCGCTGGAGATCGACGCGCTGCGTGCCGAGCGGGACGATTACAAGGACAAGTTCATGCGCGCGCTGGCGGATGCCGAGAATGCGCGCAAGCGTGGCGACAAGGCGCGCCGCGATGCCGAGCAATATGGTGGTTCAAAGCTGGCCCGTGACATGTTGCCAGTCTATGACAACATGAAACGTGCGCTTGAAGCGGCGACGGATGAGCAGAAAGAGGTTGCTGCCGGTTTGCTGGAAGGTGTTGAGCTGACCATGCGGGCGCTGAAGGATGTGTTCCAGAAGCACGGGATCGAGGTGATCACGCCCGAAGTTGGCGACCGTTTCGATCCGAATGTGCATGAGGCGATGTTTGAGGCTCCGGTGCCGGGGACCCGCGCGGGCGATATCATTCAGGTTTCTGCCGAAGGGTTCATGCTGCATGACCGGTTGCTGCGTCCGGCGCAGGTTGGGGTGTCGTCGACACCTGCGAGCTGATTGGCCTCTGCGAGGCCAAGCCTCCGGCGGAGGTATTTTTGAACAGAAGAAGGGGCGGTCAGGATTTGGCCGCCTCTTTCAGTTTGTAGATCAGGTCGAGGGCCTCGCGCGGGGTAAGCTCGTCCGGCAGAATATCCGCCAGCATGTCGGTGACAGGGGAAGCCTTGGGGGCTGGCGGCGGCGGGGGCGGCGCGGCGGAGAACAGGGGCAGGTCATCGATCAGGGCTTTTTGCTTGCCGCCTTCGCGTTCGGTTTTTTCCAGCTGGTCCAGTACGATACGCGCCCGGTCCACCACCGATGCGGGCAGGCCTGCAAGCTGGGCGACCTGTACGCCGTAGGACCGGTCGGCGGCGCCTTTGTGGACCTCGTGCAGGAAGATCACCTCGCCTTCCCACTCCTTGACCGCCACGGTGGCGTTGTCGACGCCTTCGAGTTTACCGGCCAGCGCGGTGAGTTCGTGGTAGTGGGTCGCAAAGAGCGCGCGGCATTGGTTGGCCGCGTGAAGATGTTCCAATGTGGCCCAGGCGATCGACAACCCGTCATAAGTGGCGGTGCCGCGGCCAATCTCGTCGAGGATCACCAGCGCGCGGTCGTCGGCCTGGTTCAAGATGGCGGCGGTTTCTACCATTTCCACCATGAAGGTCGAGCGGCCCCGTGCCAGATCGTCGGATGCGCCGACACGGCTGAACAACTGGCTGACGAGGCCGATATGGGCCTTCTCTGCCGGGACGTAGCTGCCCATTTGCGCCAATAAGGCGATCAGGGCGTTCTGGCGCAGGAAGGTTGATTTACCCGCCATGTTGGGGCCGGTCAGCAGCCAGATGGCGGCACCCTTGTCGGCGCTGAGGTCGCAGTCATTGGCGATGAAGGCATCGCCACCTTGCTGGCGCAGGGCGTGTTCGACAACCGGGTGGCGACCGCCCTGAACGTCGAAGGCGCGCGAGGTGTCGACCTGCGGGCAGCACCAGTTTTCGCCGCGTGCCAGATCGGCCAGCGCGGTGGTCAGATCGAGTTCGGCCAGCCCTCGGGCGGCTTGATTCAGATGCGCAGCTTTGGCCAGAATCTCACCAGAAATCCTTTGATAGAGCCTTTTTTCAATCTCCAGCGCCAGATTACCCGCATTCAGGATGCGGGTTTCGATCTCGGACAGTTCAACGGTGGTGAACCGCACCTGATTGGCGGTGGTCTGGCGGTGGATATAGGTCTCGGAGAACGGCGGGTTCAGCATCTTTTCGGCATGGGTTGCCGTGGTTTCGATGAAATAGCCAAGCACGTTGTTGTGTTTGATCTTCAGCGATGTGATGCCGGTATGTTCCGCGTATTTCTGCTGAAACCCTGCAATGACGGATCGGCCTTCGTCGCGCAGGGTGCGGGCCTCGTCCAACTCGCTGTCGAAACCGGGGGCGATGAAGCCACCGTCGCGGGCCAGCAGGGGCGGTTCGGCGACAAGGGCGTCGTCCAGCAGGGTCAGCAGGTCGTCGAAACCGGTCAGGTTCTGCACGGCGGTGGCCAGAAGGATGGGTAGATCTTGCGGGGCGCAGAGTTCGGCGATGGTCGCCGCCTGCGCCAGACCGTTGCGGATGGCGGCGAGATCGCGGGGGCCACCGCGTTCCAGCGAAAGCCGCGACAGGGCGCGGTCCAGATCGGGGGTTTTGCGCAACGCCTCGCGCAGGTCCGAGGCGGTCAGGCTGTCTTCGGTGGCGAAGCTCACCGCGTCCAGACGGGCGTGGATGACGTCGAGATTGCGCGAGGGGCTGGAGAGGCGCTGTTCCAGCAGCCGCGCGCCGCCCGGTGTGACTGTGCGGTCGACCACCGACAGCAGCGATCCGGCGCGTCCGCCGGACAAAGATCGGGTCAGTTCCAGATTGCGCCGCGTCGCCGCGTCGATCTGCACAACGCGGTCTTCGGATTCCTTGAGCGGCGTTTGCAACAGGGGCAGTTTGCCCTTTTGCGTGATCTCCAGATAGTCGATCAAAGCGCCCATGGCCGAAATCTCGGCACGCCCGAAGGTGCCGAAGGCGTCCAAAGCGCCCACGTGAAACAACCCGCAGATGCGTTTTTCTGCCGCGGTGCTGTCGAAACTGGCGCGCCCGATGGGAGTGAGTGAAATGCCCAGATCGCGGACGGATTCCTGCAGAGGCTGTTCCGACCCGTCTGCCACGATCAACTCGGACGGGGCAAGCCGGGCCAGTTCGGGGCTGAGGCGTATGGACGTCAAAGGCATCACGTGAAACGCACCGGTGGAAATGTCGGCCCAGGCCAAAGCGGCCTCATCCCGGACCTCGGCATAAGCGGCCAGAAAGTTGTGGCGGCGGGCCTCAAGCAGCGCGTCCTCTGTCAGAGTGCCGGGTGTCACCAGACGTACGACATCGCGCTTTACCACCGATTTAGAGCCTCTTTTCTTCGCCTCGGCCGGGCTTTCCATCTGTTCGCAGACGGCCACGCGGAACCCTTTGCGGATCAGGGTCAGCAAATAGCCCTCGGCGGCATGAACCGGCACGCCGCACATGGGAATATCGGCGCCGTTGTGCTTGCCGCGTTTGGTCAGGGCGATATCCAGCGCCTCGGCGGCATTCACCGCATCCTCAAAGAACATCTCGTAGAAATCGCCCATGCGGTAGAACAGCAGAGCGTCGGCATGGGCCTGTTTGATTTCGAGATATTGCGCCATCATCGGCGTGACTGTGGACAAAAGCGGCCCCCTTCTGGCGTATTCCGGGCGCGACCTTACAAACGCGGCCCCCGCGACGAAAGGTGAAAACGTATTCCCGTTGAGGCGCAGCCCCGCCTGCGCTATGAGGCATCAGCCCCGAAGTCATGGAACCGACGTTTAAAATGCCCAAAGCGAAGATCACCAAAGAAGAGGCGCTGGCCTTTCACCTGGACCCCACCCCCGGCAAATGGGAGGTGCAGGCCACCGTCCCCATGACCACCCAGCGCGATCTGTCGCTGGCCTACAGCCCCGGCGTGGCGGTTCCCTGCGAAGCCATCGCCGAAGCGCCCGAGACGGCGTATGACTATACCAACAAGGGCAATCTGGTGGCCGTGATCTCGAACGGCACCGCCGTTCTGGGCTTGGGTAATCTGGGCGCGCTGGGCTCGAAACCGGTGATGGAGGGGAAATCGGTCCTGTTCAAACGGTTCGCCGACGTGAACTCGATCGATATCGAACTGGATACCGAGGACCCGGATGAGTTCTGCCGCGCGGTCAAGCTGATGGGGCCGACCTTTGGTGGTATCAACCTGGAAGACATCAAGGCGCCGGAATGTTTCATCATCGAGCAGCGCCTGAAGGAAGAGATGGACATCCCCGTCTTCCACGACGACCAGCATGGCACGGCGGTGATCTGTGCGGCGGGTCTGCTGAACGCGCTGCATATCTCGGGCAAGAAGATCGAGGATGTGAAGATCGTTCTGAACGGGGCAGGCGCTGCGGGGATTGCCTGTATCGAACTGCTCAAGGCGATGGGTGCAAAGCATGAAAATTGCATCGTCTGTGACACCAAGGGCGTGATTTATCAGGGCCGGACCGAGGGCATGAACCAGTGGAAATCGGCCCACGCGATCACCACCGAGTTGCGCACGCTGGAAGAGGCCATGAAGGGCGCGGACGTGTTCCTGGGCGTGTCGGTCAAAGGTGCGGTGACGCAGGATATGGTTGCCAGCATGGCCGACAACCCGGTGATATTTGCGATGGCGAACCCGGACCCCGAGATCACTCCGGAAGAGGCGCATGAGGTCCGCGTTGACGCCATCGTCGCCACCGGGCGCAGCGACTACCCGAACCAGGTGAACAACGTTCTGGGCTTCCCCTACCTGTTCCGTGGGGCGCTGGACATCCACGCTCGCGCCATCAATGACGAGATGAAGATCGCCTGTGCCCATGCGCTGGCCCGTCTGGCGCGCGAGGATGTGCCGGATGAAGTCGCCATGGCCTATGGCAAATCGCTGACCTTTGGCCGCGATTACATCATCCCGACGCCGTTCGATCCGCGCCTGATCCACCGTATCCCGCCTGCGGTCGCCAAGGCCGGGATGGATACCGGGGCCGCGCGGCGTCCGATCATCGACATGGACGCCTATGAGCTGAGCCTGAAATCCCGCATGGACCCGACCGCCAGCATTCTGCGCGGCCTGAACGCCCGCGCCCGTCAGGCGCAAAGCCGGATGATCTTTGCCGAGGGCGACGATCCCCGCGTGTTGCGCGCGGCGGTGATGTATCAGCGCTCGGGCTTTGGCAAGGCGTTGGTTGTCGGTCGGCCCGACGAGGTGAAAACCAAGCTGGAAGAGGCCGGTCTGGGCGACGCCGTGCGCGAGCTTGACGTGGTTAACGCCGCCAACACCACTCATTTGGAAACCTACAAGGATTTCCTTTACAAGCGTTTGCAGCGCAAAGGGTTCGACCGCAAGGACATCCACCGCCTTGCAGCCCGAGACCGGCATGTGTTTTCGTCGCTGATGCTGGCGCATGGGCATGGGGACGGGCTGGTCACCGGTGCCACGCGCAAATCGGCGCATGTGATGGACCGGATCAACCATGTCTTCGACGCCGATGCCGCCCATGGCGCGGCAGGCGTGACCGCGCTGCTGCACAAGGGCCGCATCGTGTTGATCGGCGATACGCTGGTGCATGAATGGCCGGACGAAAACGATCTGGCCAACATCGCCGAACGCTCGGCCGCTGTGGCGCGTCATATGGGGCTGGAGCCGCGTGTGGCCTTCGTCAGCTTCTCGACCTTCGGCTATCCGGTGTCGGAACGGGCCGAGAAGATGCATGTCGCGCCCGAGGTTCTGGACCGTCGCGGCGTCGATTTCGAATACGAAGGCGAGATGACCGTCGATGTGGCGCTGAACCTCGATCAGCAAGAGGCGTACCCCTTCTCGCGCCTGACCGGCCCGGCAAATATCCTGATCGTGCCTGCACGCCATTCGGCCAGCATCTCGACCAAGCTGATGCAGGAAATGGGCGGTGCCACCGTGATCGGTCCGATCCTGTCCGGTGTCGACAAGCCGATCCAGATCTGCTCGACCGTGTCGACGGCGAATGACATTCTGAACATGGCCATTCTGGCCTCTTGCGATATTGGATAAGCCATGACGATCTGGAACCTCGGCTCGATCAATGCGGATATGGTCTATGCCCTGCCGCATCTGCCCGCGCCGGGGGAGACGCTGGCGGCCAGCGGGCTGGAGCGTTTTCTGGGCGGCAAGGGGGCCAATATGTCGGTCGCGGCAGCGCGGGCCGGGTCACGGGTCAGTCATATTGGCGCGGTCGGGGCCGACGGGCGCTGGGCGAAGGATCGGCTGACCGAATATGGCGTCGATACAAGGTTTATTGCCGAAGTCGATGTGCCCACCGGCCATGCCATCGTGGCCGTGGATGCGCAGGGTGAGAACCTGATTGTCCTCTTCCCCGGATCCAACCACGCGCTGGAGGTGTCGCAGGTCGGGCAGGCGCTGGCGTCTGCCAATACCGGGGACCTTCTGGTTCTGCAGAACGAAACCAACGCGCAGGTCGAGGCCGCCCGGATGGGGCGCGAGCTGGGCCTGACCGTCTGCTACGCGGCCGCCCCGTTTCAGGCCCAAGCCGTGCAGGACGTTCTGCCTTATCTGGATTTTCTGATCCTGAATGAGGTTGAGGCCGAGCAATTGCGGCAGGAAACCGGGCTGGATGCCGCGCAACTGCCGGTGCGCCATGTCATCGTCACCCTTGGCGCAAAAGGCGCGCGGTATCTGCAACAGGGCTGTGAACCGGTTGATTTTGCGGCCCACAAGGTTCAGGCGGTCGATACGACCGGTGCGGGGGATACGTTCACCGGTTATGTTCTGGCCGGGATGGACCGGGGGATGCCGATGGAACAGGCGATCCTGCAAGCAAATCGTGCCGCGGCCCTGATGGTCACGCGGCACGGTACGGCGGATGTCATTCCTGATCTGCGCGAAGTGCGCGACGCGTCTTTCGATTAAGACCCGGCAAAGGGTGCGTCTGTGCCCCAAAGCTGTTTCACACGCGCATCCCGACCGCAGGCATTGCGATAGGCCTTATAGGCGTTCTTCTGACGTTTCGGACCAAAGCGGGTGAAGACCAGTTTTTCGCCCTTGTAATAATCCTGATGGTAGGCCTCGGCCGGGTAAAAGGTAGATTCTTGCAAGATTGGCGTCACCACCGTCTGACCCAATGCGGCCTGCGCCTGTGCCTTGGCCTTTTCCGCTTGCGCCTTTTCGCCCGAGTTAGAGACGAAAATCGCTGTGCGATAGCTGTCACCCCGGTCGCAGAACTGACCGCCCGCATCGGTGGGATCGACCGAGCGGAAGAACATGTTCAATAGCGTTTCACGGGAAACCCGGGCCGGATCGAAGGTGATCTGAACCGCTTCGTAATGGCCTGTACCGCCTTTTGAGACCTGATCATAGGTTGGGTTGGCCGATTTGCCACCGGTATATCCCGACACCGCGCCCACGACACCGGGGACGGATTCGAAATCGGATTCGACGCACCAGAAACACCCGCCCGCAACGGTCAGTGTCTCGGTGCCTGCCGCCTGAGCGGGCAGGACCCGCAGCATCGCGGCCAAAGTTATGAACGTCAGCAACAGGGCGGGCTTCACAAAATCGAGGTAGGCAGTTCGGGTCATGGCAGGTCTCCTTCCGAGACTGAAAGTGGCCCGAGAACCGACCCGTTGCAATTGCCTGACATCGATTGTCACGCGCTGGTGAGACGAGTTTATCCGCAGCCTAACCAACCTGTCTCGCCAGATCCTGAAACGCTGCAAACTGCTCTGCAATCGCCTGTGCGGCGGTGTCCAGCAGGCGCGCGCCATCCTCGGGCGTGGCCAGCGCGGAATGGGATCCGACGCGGCCATCCGGGAACGCCGCCCGGTGCTCATTGGGCGGGCCGTGACGGTCGCCGCTATGGGCGCGGATGTATTCAGGGCTGAGTTTCACAGGGGGATCGGCGGCCAATCCCGCTGGCAGAGCCCCCAACAGGTTTTGCGTGATGGCGATCTCGGACGGGGTGGCGTGCATCCCTTCCCACGCGCCATAAAGGTTCTGGCGCAGGGCGTTGACGCTGGGCGGCTCCCACCAGCTGACAATTTGAATCCGACCAGCGGGCAGGGCGTCAGCAATACGGTTCAACGGTGCCAGATTGGCGCCGTGACCATTCACAACAAAAACACCGGTAAACCCTTGCACCAGCAGGCCCGAGATGACCTCGCTCCCCATGGTTTGAAAAATCGGCTCCGACAGGGAGACCGTACCGGGAAAGGCCGTATTGAACGGGGTCGGGGTGTAGGCCAGCGCCGGGGCCACGATGGCATCGCACCGCTTGGCTGCGGCCAGCGCAATCGCTTCGGTGCAGATCGTGTCGGTTCCGATCCGGCCCATCGGCCCATGCTGCTCGGTCGATCCCACGGGCAGAAGGATTGCGGCCCCGGCCTTGATCCGGGCCTCGACCTCATACCATGTCATATGATCCAGTTTCATGATTACAGCCTGACTATTACTTTTCCTTTTGGCAACACGCCGATACGCTGAGCGCATGGAACAGCCGCGTACCATTGAAACCCGGAAGCCGCCGCTTGATCATGTGATCGGGCTGGCCGTCAAAACCCATCGTATGCTTGCAGGTCTGACGCTGGCCGAGTTGTCGGGTCAGTCCGGGGTCTCGACCGCGATGATCTCGAAGATCGAACGCGGACAGGTCTCGGCCTCGCTTGGAACGCTGGAAGCGCTGGCAAACGGGATCGGTGTCCCCCTGATCAATTTCTTTGCCGCAACGGTCGAACGGTCCGATGTGTCCTTTGTTGCGGCGGGCGAGGGTGTGACGGTGCAGCGGCTGGGCAGCGGTTACGGTCATGGCTACAAGCTGATCGGCCGCGCCGAGGCCAAGCATGTCAGTTTCGAAAGCTTCAGCGTAACGCTGGAATCGCCTCTGGGGCCACGACCGTCATATCAACATCAGGGGATCGAGTTCATCCACGTCACCGATGGTGAGATGGTCTATGGCTGCGGGGATGAAACCTATCATATGCGCCCCGGCGACTCCTTAAGCTTTGATTCAAACGCAGCGCATGGGCCGGTTGAGCTGAAGACGGACAAGGTCAGTTTCATAACCGTTGTGGCCAAGGCCGTGCCCAGCGGAAATTGAAAACGCCCGGCGGTTGGCCGGGCGCTGGTCAGGTCAGAGACCCCATTTCTTTCTGTTTTCTTCGAAGAAGCCCTGCGCCTTCTTCACCTCGATCCAGTTGTTGACGTAGTTGATCCAGACCTGATCGTCCTGCGGCAGGATCATCGCGATGGGCGAAGGCGAACGGGGGCCCGCGTTCTTCACGCGGACAACCGGGAATTTGTCTTCAAGGGTCGAGCCTTCGATGTTCGATGTGATGAACACATCCGCGCGTCCGGCGATAACCTCCTGAAAACCACGGGCCGGCGCTTCGACAACCTTGATTTCCGCATTCGGGAACCATTCACGCACGCGCTTTTCAAAGGTGGTGCCCAATGTGGTGGCAACCGTCACATCGGGTTGGTTGATCGAGTCGTAGCCGTCGAATTTGTCGGCCTTGTCCTTGGTGGTGTAGGGGAACAACTCGACCGCGATATAGCTGTCCGAAAACCCGGCAACCTTCATGCGCGGCGGCGAGATCGAAGCCGAGCCGGTCAGGTGGTACTTGCCCGCAACCACACCGTTGACCAGGGTTTTCCAGTCGGTCGGCACATATTCGACCTCGACCCCCAGATCGGTGGCCAGTTCGTTCATGATGTCGATGTCATAGCCCTTGTAGCTGTTCGTCGCCGGATCGCGCAGGGACATCGGGTTCCAGTCGCCGGTTGTGCCGACTTTCAGAACGCCCGAATCCAGCACTTCGTTCAGGGCCGATTGTGCATGTGCCGCGCCCGACAATACCAGTCCAAGCGCTGCGGCTGCCGCAGCTTTCCAAATCGTGTTCATTTATTTCTCCCGTTGGTGGCTGTTGGGTCTTGCTGCCATATTGTTCCTTGATTTAAGCGCGAAGGGGAAGATAACCTCAAGAAAATATTCCACTGTGAATAAAATAAGGGCAGGTCAGCCAATGCCAGACGCCGCCATCGAGCTTGTTGATGTGAACAAGTGGTTCGATACGTTTCACGTTCTCAAAGACATCAATCTGACGGTCAACAGTGGCGAAAAGGTGGTGATCTGCGGGCCTTCGGGGTCGGGCAAATCCACCGTTGTGCGCTGTATCAATCAGTTGGAGAAGCACCAGAAAGGCACCATCCGCATTGATGGGGTGGAACTGAAGGATGATGCCAAATCCGTGGCCACGATCCGGTCCGAGGTCGGCATGGTTTTTCAGCAGTTCAACCTGTTCCCGCATCTGACCGTTCTGGAAAACCTGACGCTGGGCCCGATCAAGGCGCGCGGCCTCAGCCGGAAAGACGCCGAAGACCGCGCCCGCCATTACCTGGAACGCGTGCATATCCCCGATCAGGCCGACAAACGCCCGATCCAACTGTCTGGCGGTCAGCAACAGCGCGTGGCAATCGCCCGGTCTCTGTGCATGGAGCCCAGGGTTCTGCTGTTTGACGAACCGACCTCGGCCCTCGATCCGGAAATGATCGCCGAGGTGCTCGATGTGATGGTCGAACTGGCGAATGAGGGCATGACCATGGTTGTTGTCACGCATGAGATGGGCTTTGCCCGCAAGGTCGCCGACAACATGATCTTCATGGATGCGGGTGAGATCGTGGAACAGGGCAAGCCGGAACATTTTTTCACCAATCCCACCTCGGATCGGTGCCGGAAGTTCCTGAGCCAGATTTTGCAGCACTGAGTGGGTATGATGAAAAAAACGCTTCTTCTTCTGATCCCGCTTTTGGCTCTGACCGGCTGTTCTTCGTCCCAGACCTGGGGCTGGTACGTGATCGATCCCACGACGGATACGGGCTGGACCAATGTGAAATTCCTGATTTCGGGCATGGGGGCGACGATCCAGATCTCTTTGATCGCAGCCGTTCTGTCGATTGTGATCGGTCTGCTGGTCGCCTTGCCCGGTCTGTCCGAAAAACGCGGCTGGCGGTTGCTGAACAGGGTCTATGTCGAGTTCGTCCGCGCGATTCCGCTGCTGCCTATGCTGTTTTGGGTGTTCTACGGCCTGCCGATTGTCTTTCAGTCGATGGGTATGAACATCCCAATCGATCCGTTCTGGGGTGCAATCATCACTCTGGCGATCTCGGACAGCGCCTTTACGGCTGAAATTTACCGCGCGGGCATTCAATCCATCGCACGCGGTCAGCGCGAAGCGGCGCAGACCATCGGGCTGAACTATGTGCAAACCATGCGCTACGTGATCCTGCCGCAGGCGATCCGACGCATTCTGCCCCCCTTGGCAAACCAGTTCATCTACATCGTCAAGATGAGCGCCTTTGCCAGCGTCATCGGCATGCAGGAACTGACCCGCCGCGCGAACGAGCTGGTGGTGACCGAATACCGCCCGCTGGAAATCTACACATTGCTGATTTTCGAGTACCTGATCCTGGTTCTGATCATCAGCGCCGGTGTGCGCTGGCTGGAACGCCGCATGGGCGCGGATGAACGCGGTTAAGACGGAGAATAAAATGGACTGGAAAGACTTCATGGCCGAGACCGAGGCCAATATCGGCACCTTCTCGAAAGAAGTGCCCGAAACCGTGCGCGGTTTTGGCATCATGGGAAAGGCCGCCAAGGCCGATGGGGCGCTGAGCGAAAAGACCAAGGAATTTGTCGCGCTGGGCATTGCCGTTGCCACAAAATGCGACAGCTGCATCGGGTTTCACGTGAAATCGCTCGTCCGCCTGGGTGCCACGCGCGAGGAACTGTGCGAGGCGCTCGCCATGGCAACCTATATGGGTGGAGGCCCATCCTTCGGATACAGTGCAAAGGCCCTGAAAGCCTTTGATGTGTTTTCGGAGTAACCCCCATGCGTCCTGATCTGGCCGGAGCCGAGGGCTTTATCCGAAACTGCTGGTACGTTGCAGGACGCAGCGGGGATTTCGGTCGCGATCTCAGTCCCGTGCGGATGCTGAACGAAGCGATCGTGATCTACCGCGACACCAAAGGCGCGGCCATAGCGCTGGAAGATGCCTGTCCGCACCGCAAACTGCCCCTGTCGCGCGGAACGGTCGAGGGCGATCATGTTGTTTGCGGCTATCACGGGCTGACCTTCGATTGCAGCGGCGAATGTGTGATCGCGCCAACGCAGTTGGACAACCCCCCGCGTCGCGCCGCTGTGCATTCCTACCCGGCCGAGGATCGCTGGGGATTCCTGTGGCTGTGGATGGGTGATCCGGCGCAGGCCAATCCGGATGACATCATCGACATCCCGAATTTCGACAACCCAAGCTGGGGCAAGACCCAGACCGGCGCGATGGAGATGGCGTGCCACTACCTGTACATCATCGACAATCTGCTGGACCCCAGCCATGTGGCCTGGGTGCATCTGACTTCATTTGCCGGGGCCGGAACCGACAACCGGCCCCTTGATCTGGAAGAGACCGAAAGCGGCGTCATCGTCTCACGCTGGATCGCGGACGAACCTGCACCGCCATACTATGCGCCGATCCTGCCCTTTGGCCCAACCTGCGACCGCAAGCAGCATTACGAATGCCGCCTGCCATCGACCGCGATCAACATGTCCGTCTATACGCCGGTGGGTGAGGGCGGGGCGGATCGTCCCATCTCGGACAATGCGTTCATCAATATCTCTTACAACTTCATCACGCCGGTGGATCACGAAAGCGCACGCTATTTCTGGTTCCAGCATCGCAACATGCACGCCGATGACGCCGCCATGTCCCAGCGGATGTTCGACGGCGCGGTTATGGCGTTCAATGAGGACAAAGAGGTGCTGGAATATGTCCAGACCGGTATGGCGCAGCGCAAATCCGGCTATATCAACCTTGGGCTGGATGCGGGCGCGATGCGTTTCCGGTCGCGGGTAGCGAAGATGATCGCGTCCGAGTCAGTGGGCTGACAACCGGCCATTTGCGCCCTGTCCGACCCGCTGTTCGGGCGCGTCAAAAACGGCTCTGATACAGGGGTATTCGTCCAGAATTGCCTGCCCACCCGGGATCAGCCCGGGTCTGAAAACACCATTGTCCCAGATCGCCACACCATCCACGGCAATCGTCGGGTCCAGCACGTTCAGCGAAATCTCACCCGGCGCGTAATGCCCGCAGGTGTGAAAATGCAACAGGCGGGGGTTGCCAAAGGCCGACCCGCTCCACCGTTCGAAATTCTCGAAAGCAGGCGCGGTATAGGCGCATCCCGGATGAATGCCAGCATGCCACGAATGCATGGTCATCGGGTCCAGATCAAACATCTGCCCGACCTTCTGATAATGCATCTGGGCGCAGTGAACGTCCATGTCATGACCGGAAAACCCGGTCAAACGCCCGCCGTCAAAGTGAACCGCCAACGGTTCCCTCAGGTCGCAGCCATAAGGCTGATAGAATTTCGACCCGGTCCCCACAAGAAATCCATCCTGCATTACAATGCCGGAAAAGCCCTGGGCCGGGACGGGCGCAAAAACGGACATCGGAAAGCGCGCCACGCTGACATCCGCTGCGCCTTGCTTAGGATACGCGGCCCCCGGTCCGCTGAAATCCGTACCCAAGGGGCAGGTGACATGGATGCGCTCGGCCCCGGCCATCACGGCATTCACCGCGTTTTTCAGGGCGACAAACCCGGTGTAATTCGCCCGGCCAAAGCCCGAGGCCAGCATCTGCGCGTCCAACGCATATGACATGATGGGCTGAATGCCCGACAAGCCCGTGTCAAACCTGATCTGGTCGCCGGTGCGGGACAGGAACAGCGTTCGATCCGCAGCCTTCATATCGGCAATCAATTGATCGGACAGTTTGACCTCAATCGGGTCAAAAGGCACTGTTTGTACGGATGTGTCGATCTGCAGGGTGCGGGCGCAGTCCAGAATGGCCTGTCCGATCTCTTCATCGTAGTAGGCGTTTCCGGGGTCTTCGCACAGAACAAGCAGGCGATCGCCCCGGGACAGGCCACCGCATCGCAGCAACAGGTTTTCAGCGCCTGAATACAAATCAGACCGGTGCATTCCGTCTGCTCCTTACCAAGAATGATCCCAAGACTCGCTGGCCTGTTCACGATTTTGTTATAATCAAAAATCTCTTGCCAGTAAAAACTTTTACTGACACTCCCAAAAACACCGGCAATCAACCGCAGGAGAACCCCAGATGAGCGCCTGGATCGACATGATCCCCGATGAACAAGCCGAAGGTCGCCTGAAAGAGCTGTTGGACAAAGCGCGGACGCCGCACGGCACCGTCGACACCGTGATGCGGGTGCATTCGTTGCGGCCCGAGACGATGAACGGGCACGTCACGCTGTATCGGTCGGTCCTGCATTCACAGGACAACAAGCTGCCGTTCTGGTTTCTTGAGGTGGTGGCCAGCTATACCTCGATCCTGAACGACTGTACCTATTCGCTGACGCATCACTTCATGAACGTGCGCAATCTGCTGAAGGATCAGCCGCGCAGCGACCGGATTTTTGTCGCGCTCAAGGCGCATCGACCCGAGGATGAGTTCGACGGCAAGGAACTGGCCTTGCTGCGCTATGCGGCCAAGCTGACCACGGATGTGGGAAAGATGGTGAAATCGGATTTCGAGGCGCTGAAAATCGCCGGGTGCGAGGATGGCGAAATCCTCGAGGTCAATCAGGTCTGCGCGTATTTCAACTATTCCAACCGGTTGCTGAACGGGCTGGGGGCCACGACCGAGAACGATGTGATCGGGTATTACAAAGGCGACGACTAGCCGGGGATTGGGCTGAATTCAGCCCAGCAACTGCCCCAGCTTCATCGCAACGCCCAT
This sequence comes from Ruegeria sp. K5, assembly GCF_056531805.1. Taxonomy (NCBI): domain Bacteria; kingdom Pseudomonadati; phylum Pseudomonadota; class Alphaproteobacteria; order Rhodobacterales; family Roseobacteraceae; genus Ruegeria; species Ruegeria sp. K5. The sequence goes on from NZ_JBQFML010000002.1 coordinate 109,186, forward strand.
ATTGCCCGAGATCTTGAGTTTCCCCAGCGCGACGCCGGTCATCGGGTTCAGCTTGCCGGTCAGCAATTTGCCCAGATTGTCTTTGGAAATCCGGATCGTGCAATCGGTGTCGCGATCCTGGGTGCTGGCGGTATTGTCGGCCAGAACGATCACACCATCGTCGCCGCAATCGAATTTGAGCGAGCCATCAAAGCTTTTGCCGTTCAGGCCTTTTTGAATTCCGTCGGCAATCTCTTGCAGCATGATCTGTCCTTTCCAAGTTGACCTTTGCGTAAGGACAAACCCGGAGGTCAGGCAAGCCTGACGTCGCGGGAACTGACAGAGCGTTGATCCGATAAAGAAAACCCCGGCATCCTCAAGGGTCGCCGGGGTCGTAGGTTCAGTCTGCGGCGGCGGTTACTTCGCCAGGCGCTTATCCCGCGCCGCCAGCAGTTTCAGGCGCAGCGCGTTCAACTGGATAAAGCCTGCCGCATCGGTCTGGTCATAGGCACCGGCGTCTTCCTCAAAGGTCACATGCGCCTCGGAATAGAGCGAATGATCCGACCAGCGGCCCACGGTCGAGGCCAGACCTTTATACAGTTTCACGCGGACAGTGCCGGTGACGTGCTCTTGCGATTTGTCGATGGCGGCCTGCAGCATTTCACGTTCGGGCGAGTACCAGAAGCCGTTATAGATCAGTTCCGCATATTGCGGCATCAGCTGGTCTTTCAGATGCATCGCGCCGCGGTCCATGGTGATGGATTCAATGCCACGGTGTGCTTCCAGCAGGATGGTGCCGCCCGGGGTCTCATAGATGCCGCGCGACTTCATGCCGACAAACCGGCCTTCGACGAGGTCCAGACGACCAATGCCGTGCTTGCCGCCATATTCGTTCAGCTTGGTCAGGATGGTCGCGGGGCTCATCGCCTCGCCATTGATGCTGACCGCGTCACCTTTTTCAAAGCCGATCTCGATGAACTCGGGCTGATCGGGCGCGTCCTCGGGGTGGACGGTGCGCTGATAGACGTAATCGGGCGCCATATCGGCGGGGTCTTCCAGAACTTTCCCTTCCGACGAGGTGTGCAGCAGGTTGGCATCGACCGAGAACGGAGCTTCACCGCGTTTGTCCTTGGCAATCGGGATCTGGTTCTGCTCTGCAAATTCCAGCAGCTTGGTGCGGCTGGTCAGATCCCACTCGCGCCACGGCGCTATCACCTTGATGTCGGGGTTCAGCGCGTAAGCCGCCAGTTCGAACCGGACCTGATCGTTGCCCTTGCCGGTCGCGCCATGGGCGACGGCATCGGCACCGGTCGCTTTAGCAATCTCGACCAGACGTTTCGAAATCAGCGGGCGCGCGATCGAGGTGCCCAGAAGGTACAGCCCTTCGTACTGCGCATTGGCGCGGAACATCGGGAAGACGAAGTCGCGCACGAATTCCTCGCGGATGTCTTCGATATAGATGTTCTCGGGCTTGATCCCCAGCAGCTCGGCCTTTTGGCGGGCGGGTTCCAGTTCCTCGCCCTGACCCAGATCGGCGGTGAAGGTGACGACCTCACAACCATACTCGGTCTGCAGCCATTTCAGGATGATCGAGGTATCAAGGCCACCGGAATAGGCCAGAACAACTTTCTTGGGCGCGGACATCTGACTTCCCCTTATTCGTAAGACGATTGGCCCCTAACGGGTTTTGAACGCGGGGGCAAGTTATGTGCGTTGACGAGGCGCGGGAATTGGGGTGAAACGAGGCGATAGAGAACAAGAATTGGTTGAGAGGCGCGGTTTTCGGATGTTGGGCTGGAAGATATTTGTGCATTCGGTGCGGATGGTTTTGGGCAATTTCAGGCAGGCCTTGCAGATCGGTCTCGTTCCTGTTGCACTCTGGTTTGGCGGTGCAATTGTCGTGTTTGTCGCTGCGAGTATTTTGCAGAGGATGATGTCCTCCGGGGGACCGGAAAACGATCTGTTCTCATCAGGGAATGCAACGATCTTCCTAGTCCTGATCGTGATCTGGATTGGCATGTTGATCACGGCATGCTGGATCGTTGTCGAATGGCACCGATTTGTATTGCTGGCCGAATACCCGACGGGATGGATTCCGCAGTTCCGGGTTGATCGCGTGTTGTCCTATGTCGGCCACGGGTTTTTGTTGGGTCTTGCCGCCGTTATCCTGTTGATACCAGTCGCGATTGCCTCTGGCATTGCCTCATCAATGTCTCAGTCGTCGGGCATTGTTGTGCTGGGTCTTGGGGCGCTGGGCGTAATCGTCTGCCTGTACCGGCTGGTCGTATTGCTGCCAGCTGCCGCGATTGGTCAGCCCCTGACGTTCAAACAGGCATGGGACGCGACCCGAGGTGCCGAGGGCGCGATCTTTGTTTTGCTGATCGTGTCCGGGCTTATTCAGGGTGCGGTGAACCTTATCACAGCGCCATTGATGGGTGTTTCGATTGTCGGAGCGCTGGTTGTTTTTGCAGTCACGTTGATCCTCTACCTTATCAATGTCAGCATCCTGACCACGATGTACGGTGTTTTCGTCGAAAAACGCGAACTCTCCTGACCGCCCGTACACATATGTATTCCTTGCCCTTTTAGCCGGGATGGGTCAGTGAAACGGTCATGAGTGATTTCATGACCCGCGCCCGTGCCGCCGAACAGGCGATGCGCACTGTTTTCCCTGCAACGCCGCTGCAGCGGAATGCGCATCTGTCCGACCGTTATGGCGCCGATATCTGGCTCAAGCGCGAAGATCTCAGCCCGGTGCGGTCCTACAAGATTCGCGGTGCGTTCAATGCCATGCGCAAGCAGCAGGGGCAGGACCTGTTCGTCTGCGCCAGCGCCGGCAATCACGCGCAGGGCGTGGCCTTCATGTGCAAGCATCTGGACGTCAAAGGCGTGATCTTCATGCCGGTGACAACCCCGCAGCAGAAGATCCAGAAGACCCGCATCTTTGGCGGCGACAATATCGAGATTCACCTGACCGGCGACTATTTCGATGACACTCTGGCCGCCGCGCAGGCCTGGTGCGCGCAAAAGGGCGGGCATTTCCTGTCGCCCTTTGACGATGAAGATGTGATCGAAGGACAGGCCTCATTGGCGGTCGAGATCGAGGAACAGCTTGGCGGTGTACCCGATCATCTGCTGTTGCCGGTGGGCGGCGGCGGTATGTCGGCGGGCGTAGCAACGTGGTTCGGCGATCGCACGCATTGCCTGTTTGTCGAACCTGCGGGCGGGGCGTGCCTGCGCGCGGCTTTGGCGGCGGGGCATCCGGTGTCACTGGATCAGGTGGATACGTTTGTGGACGGGGCCGCCGTTGGCCGGATCGGCGCGAAACCCTTTGACCTGCTGCGCTCTCGCCATTTGTCAGATGTTCTGGTGATGTCCGAGGATCGCATCTGCGCCACCATGATCGAAATGCTGAATGTCGAAGGCATCGTTTTGGAACCCGCCGGGGCGCTGGCGGTCGAGGCGGTGGGCGATGTGCAAAGCTTTGTCCGGGGCAAGACGGTGGTCTGCGTTACCTCAGGTGGTAATTTCGACTTTGAACGCCTGCCCGAGGTCAAGGAGCGGGCTCAGCGCTATTCCGGGGTCAAAAAATACTTCATCCTGCGCCTGCCGCAGCGCCCCGGCGCGTTGAAAGAGTTCCTGAACATCCTCGGCCCCGAGGATGACATCGCCCGATTCGAATACATGAAGAAATCGGCCCGCAACTTCGGCTCGGTCCTGATCGGCATCGAAACCCGCAAGCCCGAGAATTTCATGCGCCTGTTTGCGCATCTTGATGAGGCCGGGTTCACCTATACCGACATCACCGAGGATGAGACCCTGGCGCAGTTTGTGATCTAGGTCAGGTTCCGGGCCAGATCCGCCTGAAACACCGATTTGGATGCGTCATAGACGGACAGGATTTCGGACAGATCCACCTCGGCCGCATGACCGGCTGCGGCGCGCCGCTCACCATCCTGACAGAGTCTTGAGAACTGGTCGAACCCAAGGCTCAGCGCGCTGCCTTTCAGGAAATGCAGGTTCTGTTCCAGCTCAAGCCGCTGGGTATCGGCGTGCAGGCGGGCGATGACCTCTTGCACCTCATCCAGAAAGATCTGGATAACCTCGTCAAACTCATCCGCGCCGACCTCGTCCCGCAACTGTCTGACTCGGGGCCAGTGGATCATTGTCATCCTCCTGCATCGGATTGGGCTGACCCTTGGTAACTCGGTACGGGTAAATGTCGGGTTAAACTCCGAGGGGCCCGAGGGCCTTCACCTGATGTTAAACCCCCGGGCGATACGGTCACCCTGTCCCGGTCAGAGGAACAGCATGGGGTTGCAGAGTGCCAGCGGCAAATCTTGAGGAAACCAGATCGGATCTGGATTTCGGCGCGATCCGAAAGGTGCTGGTTGTGGATGACAGCCGCCTGCAACGTCGGATTCTGGTTGCCTCGCTCAAGAAATGGGGCTTCGAGGTGCTTGAGGCCGACACTGGCGAAGCCGCTATCGAGTTATGCGCCCGGTCCGTGCCCGATCTTGTGCTCAGCGATTGGGTCATGCCGGGGATGAGCGGGCTGGAGTTCTGCCGCGCCTTCCGCGCGCTTGAGGCCGAGCATTACAGCTATTTCATCCTGTTGACCTCAAAAAGCGAAAAGCAGGAGGTCGCGCGCGGCCTTGATGCCGGGGCCGATGATTTCCTGATCAAACCGCTTGAGGCCGATGAACTGCGCGCCCGTATATCGGCAGGGGCGCGAATTCTGGATATGCAGCGCGAATTGTCCGAAAAGAACCGGCTGATCGAATCCGCCTTGGACGAGTTGAAGCTGGCACATGACGCTATCGACAAGGACCTGATGCAGGCCCGCAAGATTCAGGAATCGCTGGTGCCTGAACTGACGCAGACATTCGGCAAATCCCGCGTCAGTCTGTTGTTGAAACCCTGCGGTCATATTGGTGGTGATCTGGTGGGCATGTTCTCACCCGGTCCAAACCGGCTGGGTTTCTACAGCATTGACGTGTCGGGCCATGGCATCACCTCGGCCATGATGACGGCGCGGCTGGGTGGCTATCTGTCCAGCAAGCATTTCGATCAGAACGTGGCGATGGAGCGTCGTTTCGATAAATTCTACGCCCTGTTGCCGCCGGATGAGGTGGCCGGGATGCTGAATATGCGGTTGATGGCGGATGCCGGTATCGAGGAGTACTTCACGATGGTTTACGCCATCGTCGATCTGCGCAACGGGAATATGAAGCTGGTACAGGCCGGGCACCCTCACCCGTTGGTTTTGCGCAAGGATGGCAGCACCGAGTTTCTGGGCGAAGGGGGGCTGCCAATCGGGTTGATCTCGGACGTGTCGTTTCAACAGATCGAAACCCAACTGCATCCGGGGGATCGGCTATTGCTGTATTCCGATGGGTTCACCGAATGCCATCTGGCAGAGGGCGGATTGCTGGAAGAGGAGGGTTTGCGCGACATGGCCCTCGACTGCGCCACCGGGCGCGGTGGGTCCGAATTTCTGGACGATATGTTCTGGCGCCTGACACAGCTCATGTCGCCCGAGGACGGTATGGGTGATGACGTGTCGGCGGTGTATTTCGAATATAACGGCCCCTAAAGGCGGCCAAGATGCAGGTTGGCAAAGTGGCGATCACCGTCATTGCCCAGCAGTTCCACCGCATCCGCGGTGTCCATCCAAAGCGCCTCGTGAATATCTTCGGTCGGCGGACCCATGCGGCGGACCGGGCGGGCACGATAGATCAGGCAGACCTTCTCGGCCCACAGGTCATATTCCGGCATATAGGTGAACCGGCGAAACGCCCCCACGCGTTCCGGTTTGGCGATGCGCCAACCTGTTTCCTCATAAACCTCGCGGTGCAGCGCGGTAACAGGCGATTCGCCTGGGTCGATCCCGCCGCCGGGCAGTTGCAGATCCGGGCCCGGTTCGGTCTGGCAGGTCAGCAGCAGGCTTCTGCCGCGCGGCAGCAAAGCGTAAACACCAACCCTTTGGGTGTATCTGCGCCCGGGTTCGGGGGTTTCGCCAAACCGTCTGATCATGTATGGCCCCTTACAACCCAATCTCTGCGACCTATATGGTGCCGGTATGCCAACCCTTGGCGTGTAAGGAAACCCCATGTCTCTTGGAACAAAAATCGCGTGGGACGATACCGTCCTGCCCTTTCAACTCGATGTATCGGATATGCGCGGGCGCGTGGCCCGTCTGGATGGCGTGCTGGACGGCATCCTGAAGCAGCATGACTACCCCGAACAGGTTGAGGCTTTGGTGGCCGAGATGGCCCTGCTGACCGCGTTGATCGGCCAGACCGTTTCGTTGCGCTGGAAACTGTCCTTGCAGGTGCAATCCAAGGGCGCGGTGCGGATGATCGCCACGGACTACTACGCGCCGAAGGTCGAGGGCGAACCGGCCCGCATCCGGGCCTATGCCAGTTTCGACCGGGATCGCCTGACAGATTCCGCCCCCTTCGATCAGGTGGGCGAGGGGTATTTTGCGATCATGATCGATCAGGGCGAAGGCACCCAGCCCTATCAGGGCATCACCCCGCTGGCCGGAGGCTCGATAAGTGCCTGCGCTGAGGCGTATTTTGCCCAGTCGGAACAGTTGCCGACGCGTTTCTCGCTCAGCTTCGGCAAATCGACCGAGCCGGGTGTGGGCGAACACTGGCGCGCGGGCGGTATCATGTTGCAGCACATGCCCAAAGCCTCGCCCTTTGCAGCCTCGGGCGAGGGTACCGGCGAGATCCTGACCGCAAATGATCTGGTTGATGGCGAAGAGGGCGAAAACTGGGGCCGTGTCATCATCCTGCTGGATACGGTCAAAGATCTTGAGATGATCGGCCCTTCGGTCGCGCCCACCGACCTTTTGGTCCGCCTGTTCCACGAGGAAGGCCCCCGCGTCTATGACGCGCAGGCGGTGCAGTTTGGCTGTACCTGCTCCGAGGAACGTGTGCGCCAAAGCCTGTCGATCTATTCGGCCAAGGACATCGAAAAGATGACCACGCCCGAAGGGCAGGTGACAGCCGATTGTCAGTTCTGCGGGGCCCATTATGTGCTGGATCCCGCAACGGTTGGGTTTGATGCAGAAGACGCCAGCGGTGCATGACCTTACCGCCCGCATCGCTGCGGCCTTGTGTCGTCCGGGTTACGGGTCCAGCGATTTTGACCTGAACCCGGAAACCGTGCTTCCGCCCGGGCGCAAATTGCGTCCGGCGGGGGTGTTGGTGCCGATCCTGCTGACGGGCGATGAGCCACATCTGATCCTGACGAAACGATCATCCGCCCTGAAACACCATCCCGGTCAGATCGCCTTTCCGGGGGGCAAGCAGGATGAAGGGGATGTGGACATCACCGCCGCAGCCTTGCGCGAGGCGCGCGAGGAAATCGGCCTGCCGCCCGATCTGCCCGAAGTGATCGGTTTTTTGCCGGAACATGAAACCGTAACCTCGTTTTCGATGACCCCGGTGGTTGCCATCGTCCGGCAGGGGTTTGACCCCGTGCCCGAACCCGGCGAAGTCGATGAGGTTTTCTCGGTTCCGCTTGCACATGTGCTGGACCCTGCGAATTATGTGATCGAGTCGCGCAGATGGCGGGGTCAGCGGCGCAGGTATTACGCCGTGCCCTATGGCCCCTATTACATCTGGGGCGCGACCGCCCGCATTTTGCGCGGGTTGGCGGCACGGGTGAGTGAATGAAGCAGATCAGCGCGGCCTGGGTTTCGGACCCAGCAACTCAGAGGGTTTGCACGGCCCTGACCGACGGCGGGGCGCAGGCCCTGTTTGTCGGGGGCTGCGTGCGCAATGCCCTGCTGGGCGCGCCGGTCTCGGATATCGACATTGCGACCGATGCGCTGCCGAACCGGGTGGTTGAGCTGGCACAGGCCGCAGGCCTCAAGGCGATTCCGACCGGGATTGACCATGGCACAGTCACCGTGGTCTGCGATCACATCCCGCATGAGATCACCACCTTTCGCCGCGACGTGGAAACCGACGGTCGCCGGGCCGTTGTCGCCTTTTCCGACAAGGTCGAGGAAGACGCAGCGCGGCGCGATTTCACCATGAACGCGATCTATGCCCGACCCGATGGCACCGTGTTAGACCCGCTTTTGGGCCTGCCGGATCTTGAGGCACGCCGGGTTCGCTTCATCGGAACCGCCCAAAACCGTATCCGCGAGGATTACCTGCGTTCACTGCGGTATTTCCGGTTTCACGCCTGGTATGGCGATGCCGAGGCCGGGTTCGATGCGGATGCTTTGGCGGCGATTGCGGACAATCTGGACGGCCTGTCCACCCTGTCCCGCGAACGCGTCGGGGCCGAGTTGCTGAAACTGCTGGCGGCGCCCGATCCGGCCCCGTCAGTTGCAGCGATGCGCAGCACCGGCGTTCTGGCGCGTCTGTTGCCCGGCGCGAATGACCGCGCGCTTGCGCCCTTGGTGGCGATTGAACAGGCCGCAGGGGCCGAACCCGATCCGGTGCGCCGCCTTGCCGCCATCGCCACGCCCGAAGACGCCGCCACCCTGCGCCTCAGCCGGTCTCAATTGCAACGGTTGACCCGAATGCGGGACGAAGCACAGGCACCGACCAGCGTGGCTGAACTGGGCTATCGCTATGGCGATGAGGGCGGCCTGCACGAAACCCTGTTGCGCTGCGCGTTTCTGGAACAACCATGGTCCGACGACCTGAGGACCCAGTTGCACAGCGGCGCAGCCGCGCGCTTTCCGATCAAGGCGGCCGATCTGATCCCCGATTTCACCGGCCCCGCGCTGGGCCAAAAACTGGCCGAGCTTGAGGCGCGCTGGATTGCCTCCGGCTTCACCCTGACCCGCGAGGATTTGCTGACCGGCTGACGGGAAGTCTCAAAAGGGGATGACAAACCAACGGGTTTGTGGTTACGTGCGCCTGTCACATGGATGGAGGAATGCGAATGTATTACGGGATCTGGTTCGGCTAAAGCCGGGACACTTGCCCCGTAAAGGGTGGTGTTCAGGCGCCATTCTTCTTCGCACGTCTTTTGTTTTGCTCAATCGGAGCACGCTTCCATGTTTCGCTATTTCGAAAACCTTGTTGACCCTTTTGTCGCCTATCATGAGACCGACACGCCGCCGACGCGGCTGTGGCCCTTCATGCTGGAATACTCGCGGCCATTCTTCCGCGTGTTCGTATGGGCAACGCTGCTGTCCATTGTTGTCGCTGGGGTCGAGGTCGGCCTGATCTACTACATGGGACGCGTTGTGGACCTGCTTGGCGGGTCTCCGGCCAATGTATGGAAGGAACACGGGACAGAACTGCTGTTGATGGCTGCGTTTATCCTTTTGTTGCGGCCAATTTTGCACATTCTGGACGTGCTTGTGATCAACAACGCGATCCTGCCTCAGTATGGCACGCTGTTTCGCTGGCGGGCCCACAAGCACGTTTTGCGCCAGTCGGTTAGCTGGTTTGAAAACGACTTTGCCGGACGCATCGCCAACCGGATCATGCAGACCCCGCCCGCCGCTGGCGAGGTGGTGTTTCAGGTTTTTGACGCGATTTCCTTCTCGCTGGCCTATCTGGTCGGGGCTGCAATCCTGCTGATGGCGGCAGACACGCGGCTGTTGTTGCCGCTTTTGATCTGGTTTGCGCTTTATGTCGTGTTGGTCAACTGGGCGGTTCGGCGCGTCGGTCCGGCGTCACAGGCCGCATCGGATGCGCGCTCAACCGTGACGGGCCGCGTGGTGGACAGCTATACAAACATCCACTCGGTCAAGATGTTTGCGCATGCCGATCAAGAGATGGACTACGCGAAAGAGGCAATCTCCGAAACGCGTCGCACCGTTCAGGTCGAGATGCGGATTTTCACCATCATGGACGCCATTCTGGTCGTGCTGAATGGGTTCTTGATCGTGGGCGTAGTCGGCTGGGCCATCGTTCTGTGGATGCAAGGCCAAGCCTCAGTTGGCGTAGTGGCGGCGGCAACCGCCCTGACCCTGCGCCTGAATGCAATGACCGGATGGATCATGTGGGCCCTGACCAGCCTGTTCCGCCAGCTTGGCGTTGTGGCCGAGGGGTTGGAGACAATTGCGCAACCGATCCAATTGCTGGATGCACCTGATGCCAAGCCATTGCAGTTGGGCACAGGTGAGATCGAAATCCGCGACCTGTCGCACCATTATGGCCGTGAAACCGGTGGTCTGGACCATATCAACCTGACCATTCAACCCGGCGAAAAGATCGGCTTGATCGGGCGGTCTGGTGCCGGGAAATCGACCCTAGTTAAGCTGCTTTTGCGGTTTTACGACGTTGAACGCGGTGCGATTTTGATCGACGGCCAGAACATCGCGGGTGTCACACAGGACAGCTTGCGCAGTCATATCGGGATGGTCCAGCAGGACAGCGCATTGCTGCATCGATCGGTGCGCGACAACATCCTCTATGGTCGTCCCGACGCGACCGAAGAACAGATGGTTGCCGCAGCAAAACAGGCCGAAGCGCATGAGTTCATTCTGGACCTGCAAGACCCGCAGGGCCGCACCGGCTATGACGCCCATGTGGGCGAGCGGGGCGTTAAGCTGTCCGGCGGTCAACGGCAACGGGTAACTCTGGCACGGGTGATTCTGAAGGACGCGCCAATCCTGTTGTTGGACGAGGCGACATCTGCCCTAGATTCCGAGGTCGAAGCGTCGATTCAGGAAACCCTCTACGGAATGATGCAAGGTAAAACCGTGATCGCCATTGCCCACAGGCTCAGCACCATCGCGCAGATGGACCGGATTCTGGTGATGGATGCCGGTCGCATCGTCGAAGAGGGCGCGCATTCCGACCTTTTGGCGCAGGGTGGCCTTTACGCGCAGTTCTGGGCGCGGCAATCTGGCGGCTTCATGAACCCGGAGGCCGCGGAATGAGGGTTGCTGACCTCATAAACCCGTTCAAGAACATCGAAACGCCCCCACCGCAGACGTTGGGGGCGTTCATTCGCTGGAGCCTGTCCGGCGCCTGGCCCATGCTGTTTGTCGCGGCCTTCTTCTCGGCCACTGCTGGCGCGATGGAGGCGGTCACGGCCTGGATTCTGGGCGAGGTGATCGATGTCGCAACCTCCAGCGGCCCCGAAAACTTTCTGACCGCCGAGAACATGTGGATGATCTTCGCAGCGGTGGTCTTTTTCATGCTGCTGCGTCCGATCCTGTTTGGCCTGTCGTCGGTGTCGAACAATTACATCGTCATGCCCAATATCCCACCTTTGGTTCTGGCCAAGCTGAACCGCTGGACGCTGGGCCAGTCGGTGACCTATTTCGACGATGATTTCGCCGGGCGGATCGCCCAGAAGCAGATGCAAACGTCCAACGCCATGGCCTCGGTCGTTTCGGAAACGATCAGCGCGATTGTGTTTGCGTTGGCTTCATTGGTCGGTTCTTTGCTTTTGTTAGGGTCTATTCATCCGCTGGTGATGCTGCCCTTTGCCGGCTGGTTGGCGGTCTATTTTCTGCTGGTTCGCTGGTACCTGCCGCGCATCCGCAAGCTGTCGGGGGCTCGGGCCGGGGCACGGGCGATGGTGTCGGGGCAGGTCGTTGACACGATCACCAACATTAAAACGGTCAAGCTGTTCGCGCATTCCGCGTTCGAGGATCAGGCCGCGCGTGACTCGATGGTGGAACTGCGCGAGCGGTCGCTGGATTTCGGCAAACTCAGTGCCAGTTTCCGTTTCATCCTGATGACATTGGCTGGCGTTTTGCCCGTGCTACTGCTGGGCGCGACCCTGTGGCTGTGGCAGTTCGGCATGGCAACCGCTGGCGATATCGTGGCCGCAGGTGCTGTTTCGATCCGGATCGCGCAGATGACCGGTTGGGTCAGTTTTACGCTGATGGGCCTTTACGCCAATGTCGGTGAGATCGAGAACGGGATGAAGACACTGGCCAAGCGCGACCGGGTCGAGGATGCTGCGCAGGCCACGGACTTGGTGGTGACCGAAGGTGGCATCGCCTTTGACGCGGTCAGCTTTGCCTATGGCCGCGATATCGGCGGTGTGGCCGACCTGAATCTGACCGTCAAACCGGGTGAGAAACTGGGCATCGTCGGCGCGTCCGGGGCAGGGAAATCGACGCTCGTGTCGCTTCTGCTCAGGCTCTATGACGGGGAAAACGGCGCTATTCGCATCGACGGGCAGGACGTGTCGCAGGTGACGCAGGACAGTCTGCGCCGTCAGATCGGCATGGTCACGCAGGAAACCGCGATGTTCAACCGTTCGGCCCGTGAGAATATCCTCTATGGTCGCCCGGATGCGTCCGAGGCGGACATGATCGAAGCCGCCGAAAAGGCCGAGGCGCATGAGTTCATTCTGAGCCTTGAAGATGCGCAGGGTCGCAAAGGATACGATGCGCATCTGGGCGAGCGTGGTGTGAAGCTATCCGGTGGTCAGCGGCAGCGGATCGCCTTAGCCCGCGCCATCCTGAAAGACGCGCCAATTCTGGTGCTGGACGAGGCGACATCGGCACTGGATTCCGAAGTTGAGGCTTCGATCCAAACCGCGTTGCATCGGGTCATGCAGGGCAAAACCGTTCTGGCGATCGCGCACCGCCTGTCAACTCTCAGCGAGATGGACCGGATCGTTGTTCTGGATCACGGGCGGATCGTTGAAACCGGCACGCATGAGGCGCTTTTGGATCAGGGCGGGCTGTATGCGCGGTTCTGGCATCGCCAGTCGGGCGGGTTCATTCAGGCTGAAGCTGCGGAATAGGGGCCTTTGCGGTTCTTGAACCAAACAGCATCGAAATGCGCGTTCGACCGAAGGGAGAGGCAGCGTATTGCGATCCAAAGTAAACGCAAAGTGCCCTAGGGGGTTTTGTTGCGGGCAAACCGCCGTTATCAGCCACGTCATGACGCAGACCTTCACCATAATCCGCCTGGGGCATCAGGGCGACGGTATCGCCGATGGCCCCGTCTATGCGCCGCGAACCTTACCCGGTGAGGTGGTGAGCGGTACTCTGCACGGTCAGGTTCTGACCGATATCCGGGTGGACAGCCCATCCGATCAGCGCGTGAAGGCCCCATGTCGGCATTACAAGGCCTGCGGTGGGTGCCAATTGCAGCATGCCTCAGACGCGTTCGTGGCCGACTGGAAGGTTGCGGTGGTGCGCAACGCGCTGGCCGCGCAGGGGCTCGATGCCCCGATGCGGCCCATTCACACGTCGCCCGATCGGTCCCGTCGTCGGGCGACGATTGCCGTACGGCGGACGAAAAAGGGCGCGCTGGCCGGATTTCACGGACGGGCGTCGGACACGATCACCGATATCCCGGATTGTCACCTGCTGGACCCCGCATTGATCGCCGCCATTCCGGTGGCCGAGGCTTTGGCCCTGTTGGGTGGCAGCCGCAAGGGTGTGCTGGCTGTGACGCTGACCCTGTCCGAGGGCGGGCTGGATGCGGCGGTCAAAGGCGGTAAACCGCTGGACGGCCCGCTGGAGCTGGCTCTGGCGCAAGAAACCGAGAAACACGGGCTGGCAAGGCTCAGCTGGGATGGCGAGGTGATCGCGATGCGGCAGGCCCCGTCGCAGCGGTTCGGACCGGCCGCAGTCACGCCCCCGCCCGGGGCGTTTTTGCAGGCGACAAAGGACGGAGAACAGGCTCTAACACAGGCTGTTTTGGAGGCAACTCAAGGGGCAAAGCGGGTCGTCGACCTGTTTGCAGGCAGCGGCACATTCTCACTGCCACTGGCGCAGATGGCCGAGGTTCATGCGGTCGAGGGCGAGGCCGAGATGACGCAAGCCTTGGATCAGGGCTGGCGCAGCACGACCGGTCTGAAACGCATCACGGTCGAGGCGCGCGACCTGTTTCGCCGCCCCTTGATGCCGGATGAACTAAAGCCGTTCGACGCCGTTGTTCTTGACCCACCCCGCGCCGGGGCCGAGGCACAGGTGGCAGAACTGGCGCAGGCACGCCCAGCGGTCATTGCCTATGTCTCATGCAATCCGGTCACCTTTGCGCGCGATGCCAAAGCGCTTGTCGATGCGGGCTATACCCTTGAATGGGTGCAGGTCGTTGACCAATTTCGGTGGTCGTCACATACGGAACTGGCCGCGCGGTTCGTGCTGAACCCCGCATCCTAAGGAGACAGGCAAGGCATGGGGTCCAAACAGCGTTTGCTGAACATTATCGAGGCACCGGCTTTTGGTCGGTTCATCACCGGCGTCATCATCTTCAATGCGATTCTGCTGGGGATGGAAACCTCGCCCGTGCTGATGGAAGCTGCAGGCCCGCTGATCGTGACGCTCGATAAGTTGTGCCTAGCGATCTTTGTCGCCGAAATTGCGATGAAACTGATCGCCACCGGGCGTAACTTCTTCAAAAGCGGCTGGAACCTTTTTGATTTTCTGATCGTGGGCGTTGCCCTTGTCCCCAGTGCGGGTGGCCTGTCCGTGTTGCGGGCGCTGCGAATCCTGAGGGTTCTGCGCGTGATCTCGGTTGCGCCGCGCCTGCGCCGGGTGGTCGAAGGGTTCATCTCGGCCCTGCCGGGCATGGCCAGCGTCTTCCTGCTAATGGCGATCCTGTTTTATATCGGTGCGGTGATCTCGACCAAGCTGTTCTCGTATTCCTTCCCGGACTGGTTCGGCGATCTGGGCCTGTCGGCCTATACGCTGTTCCAGATCATGACACTGGAAAGCTGGTCCATGGGCATCGTGCGTCCGGTGATGGAGGTTTATCCCTACGCCTGGCTGTTCTTTGTGCCCTTCATCATGGTCACCACTTTTGCTGTGGTGAACCTGCTGGTCGGTCTGATCGTGAATTCGATGCAGGATGCGCACCATGCCGAGGATGAGGTGAAAACCGATGCCTACCGGGATGAGGTGCTGGAACGGCTGGAAGCCATTGAACAACGGCTTATTCAGCAATCAAACATCAAAAAGTGATTTCAGTTTTTTGATTTTTTGGCATAATACGCAAAAAAAGAGCAGCAGGCAGTGAAACATGGATCGTCGAGCATTTGGATTGGGGGCGATGGCAACGCTGAGCCTTTCGGCTTGTGCCTCAGCCAGCCCCAGATTTCTGACCTATAACGGACCCGAGGTGACGTCTCTTGTGGTGAACAAGGGCGCGCGCAAGCTTTATCTTTTGCATAACGAGCAGGTCTTGCGTGACTATGACGTTGATCTGGGTTTTGCGCCCCGGGGCACCAAGACCAAGCGTGGCGATGGTCGCACGCCCGAAGGCACCTATCTGATCGACCGCCGCAACCCGCGTAGCCGGTATCACCTGTCTTTGGGGATTTCCTATCCCAACTCGGAAGACATCGCGCAGGCCAAGGCCGCAGGTGTCGATCCGGGCGGCGACATTTTCATTCACGGCCAGCCCAACCTGCGGTCAGAACTGCGGCGCGCGAAAAAGACGCCGGATTGGACAGCGGGCTGTATCGCGGTCAAGAATGACGAGATGGAAGAGATCTACGCGATGGTTGGCCGGGGTACGCTGATCACTCTGCGCCCCTGATCGGTCGCCAATCGCCGAATCCGAATTGCACGAAGTCGCGCTGATAGGTTTCTGCTGCCAGCACCTGCATTTTGGCATCGCAGATTTCGTCCAGGCGATAGGGTTCTTCCGGAGTACCATTTTTGGGCATCGGCGGGTTTGCGTGGCCCAATCCGCGCGCCAGATCAGGCAGGGCTGGGTTCAGGTCGTCTTCGCGCAGGATCAGGTCGGGCAGGGCGAATTTCGAAACCCCTGCCAGCGCTTCTGATTGGGTGCACCAAGCTGCATCCACTCGGATCGGCGTCTGCCCGGCAAGGTTATGGCGCAGGAAGGTCAGGAAGGCGGAAAACGCCTCATAATGCTGGTCCATTGAATAGTTGTGCGCGCGGATTTGACCGGGGATTGGCAGTTTGAAGCGGTTGCGCAACTGTTTGCGGATGTCCTCGTAACACTCTGGTCCGGTGTTCAGGATATGTCGACAAAAGGCCGTATGCGCGCGCGCCAGCGGGTGGCGCAGCACGGTGAATTTACGGTGTCCGGGCGTGGCGCGCATCCAGTCTTGCACCTCCTGCCGCGAGGGGCTTGTTATCAGGCCATCTGTGCCAACATTGTCCAGCGTGGCCATCCACTGATGAATGACCGGATCGATTCCGCCGTGCACCGGAATATAAAGCAGCCGAGATTTTGGCGCGATCACATACCCTTCAACCGCCGGTCCGCGTTTTGGTTCGAAATACGGGCTGCGGTGCATGGACAGCAGGTCAAGCCCGGACAGGTCGCTCTGCATCTGGTCCGGATTTGTGACCTTGGACAGCGCCGGGATCGGGTTTTGCGGTTTCAGCAGGTCGTCCAACTGGCTTAGGCGCGCCGGAATGCCCAGCCAGTCGGCCAGCCCGTTCAGAAGGTCCAACCGGGTCAGATCGTCATAATCGATGTAAAATGCGCTTTGGCCGGTGCGTTGCAGGTGGGTGTGGACCTGACGCAGGAAGCCTTGGCACTGATCCAGATAGTCCGAGAACTCTGGCCCATCAAACTCGACCTGTGCCTCAAGCCGCCGTTTGATGTTCTTCAATTGCCATTGCTTGGTTTTGCGCACGATCTTCAGCGACAGGTAACTGTCCAGAGGGTTACGCGTCAGAATGATCTTGGCGCAGCGCGGGTCGTTCAGGACCGGGTCCAGCACCCTTGGGTCGTGTTCCTGAAAATAGCGAAAACCGTTCAGATCGCCTGTATCTGCGCGCATGGCCTCGATAAGCCGCGTCGGATTTTCGTCGCGCTCTTCCAGCGAGATGCCCAGCACGTCCTGCGCTTTGACGCGGCCAATGAAATGGGGATTGAACGCCTCGCCATGGCAGGTGATTCCGTTCAGTGCGTTCAGGTTCGACTCCAGCAGGTTCGAACCGGTTCGCATCGCAGCCAATACGATGAAATAGTCAAACTTACGCGTCATCGGCGATCACTGCACCAGATAGGGTTTGCGATATGGCTTGGTCTGCGTGCCGAAAACGTCGTCGGCAGGGAAATCCCCCATCAATTGCGGGTGCATGCCCTGGTTCTTCAGGTTTTGCAGGAATTGACCAAAGCCGGACAGATCGACCATGGTCGGCGCTTCCGTCAGGTGACTGGCACCTTGGGTGCCGATCTCATCAATGATTGTCTGCAAAGGCTCCATCGGGGCCTCGATGAAATCCGCCAGGGTCCAGCTGCGGACGTTCGCCTTGGTCCAGACCGAGGTCAGAACCTCAAGCTGTTTGCTTTCGATCCGTTGCAGGCGCGCAGCCTCGCATCGGATATCCGCGAAGTTCATGTTCGAGCGGAACAGCGGAATGGCCCATGCCCCGGTAATGACCGAGACCTGGGCGTTCTTGTCGCGGGCCATGAACCAGTTGATGGCCTGCGTGTCATTTGGGCCGAACTGAAAACACTGACGCTCACCCCGCGTGTTCCAGATCAGGTTCGACAGAAAGGCGGTCGGGTTGTAGTCCCGAAGGGTGGCGCAATCGCTCAGCGCGCCGTTGGTGATTGTCTGGCCTTGGGCGAACTCGGCCCGATCGGGTCCGAACAACCGCCCGTGCACCCGTGCCCCGGTGACCGAGGTCAGCCAGGTTTCAAAATCCTCGAACAATTCGCCAAAGCCCTGAAACATGGAATAAGGCGATGAGGTCAGGCCGTTTTCACTGCCATGCCTGGGGAAGCGGCCCTGCATGTAAAGACCGTCGCGGCCATGGGTGCGCCGCTCGACCGCTTTGGAAAACACCCGGTCGATCTTGCCGGGGTTCGGCTCGGCCGGTTTCATCGCGCCGGTCTGATCGGTCAGAAAGGCCTGATACAACCGATCCGCCCGCCACCAGATTTTGCGCGCAACAAAGCAATCCGACCGGCGCAGCAACTGTAGGTGATCGTCGTAGAAGATATGCGGCCGGCCTTGATAGTCGAACTTGGACAAGGTTAGCGAGCGGCTTTCGATATGTGTCGAATACAGCCGCGCCAGCGTCTGGAAATAGCTTTCATCGGGTATCCAGACCTGCCGGAAATAGCGGTCATAGGTCTTGCGTTTCGGGTCCTGCAAGATCGCGGACAGGGTTTGGCGGGTCAGACACCACCATTGGCTGCCCATATGGGGAACCAGTCCCTCGGGGATACTGCGGCGCAGGCCCAAGCGGCGTTGCAGCTTGACATAGGCATCAAACAGTTTGCGCTGCTTACGCCATGAAAACGGAAAGCGCAGCGTGAACCGTTCATGATCCAGCCCGCCAATGGTCCAGCTGACATCGGCGGTGGTTGCGCTTTCGATGAAGTCGACACGGGGCCGGTCGGACAGGTAGTCAACCAGCTCCTGCACCGGGCGCAGCGGCAGGCAGGCCCCCGAGGACAGGAATACGTGCCGCACGTCCGGGAAGCGTTCCAGCATCAGTTCGGATGCGGCCTGCGATCCGGCAACGATGCCCCAACCGCCCCAATCGCATTTGTGACGCTCGGAAAACACGATCAGCGGATCATCCGCGCAAGAGGCGACGAATTTCGAGAACACATCGCCCGGCACCTTACGATCCACATGGATCACCACCGGGCATCCCGCTGCCGTCCAATGCCGGGCGACCTGTTCGGCGCGGTCCAATGCGGTATGCACCAGCATGACGATGCCCAAAGAACTCATGCCCAGTTTCCTTTTGACATGAGGCCCAGAATCTCAAGCTGTCGCCAGTTGATATAGGTTTCGGACCAGTCGCACCAGAAGACGGGCTTTTCGTCCAGACCATCGACATAGGCTTTGTATTCGCCCGACCCGCGATAATGCTGACCGCGCTGCAACTCCTCACGCGCCTTGTCGCCCAGCGTGTCGATCAGTTTGGCATGTAGCAACGCGCCACTGGCTTTTTCACCGCCCCATTCGTCATAGACCTGGTTCAAGCCGCGCGGCAGCAGCGAATGGGTCGAGCTGACATAGACATAGCGCCGGTCCCATTTCACCAGAGGGATCTTGTTCAGCGCAGGCGCCTTTGACGGGTTGTCGCGAAAGAACACGCGCGCGCGGGGGCCGCCTTGAATCCACAGGTTCTTATACTCGGGGTTCTTGGTGATCATGTAATTGCCGGCATCAAACCAGCGCGCGATTTCGAACGGGTCCTGCCCTTCGTGATAAGGCTCTGCGTCCACCGGCCCCTGCGGATACATATCGATCAGCATGGTCCCGAAACTGCGCACCGCGCATCCATCCAGCCAATCGGTCAGCGCCCGGATGGGCCGTGTGTCGCAGAAGGGATAGATGAAGAACTCATCGGGATCGACGGTCAGTACCCAGTGTTTATGGGCGTATTTGCGCAGCAAGTAATTCGACCAGTCCAGCCCGAACCCCGCGCGTTTATAGCTGGTCTTTGTTCGCCAGACCGAGACATCGGGTTGTGATTTCAGGAACTCGCAAGTGCCGTCATCGCTGTCATTGTCCACAAACAAAAAATGGTCGATACCCAGTTTGCGGTAGTAGTCCAGAAAAAAGGGCAGGCGTATCTTTTCGTTGCGCACCACGCTCATCAGCAGAATATCTTCGCGGCGAATGGCGGCGGTGTTGTTGCTGACGGGCCCAAGCTCGCGCCGTCGTCTGACGCCGCGCAGGATACGGCGTTTGCGCCGCAACCTCATCCGATACGAGTCCCACAGGCTCACGTGATTATCCAACCTTTGTTTTGCCGCGAGCGTCCTCCGCCCCCCTCAACGTGCAAAAAGGGTCGGGTTAATGCCGATTTATGCCACCTATGCATCTTGCAGGGCAATGGATTTAGAACCGGTTAGCGGTGAACATGGTTTTTATGCACATGTTTTCACCCATTACGTCCATCCTCCGGCATTCATTAACCCAAGTTGCTGCAATTGTTCCCACCCTGCATAGCGCGTCGATTGAGCGGTCCAAAGGGTCGGGCGATTGATAATCCCATCATAATATGGCCCGAATTGGTCAGGGTCATGAAAATGCTGGCGGCGCTGCTTCTCGATCCGCGACTTCTCGACGATCTCGGGCAGGAATTTTGTGTGGAGCAAGATACCGGAAGGTGCCGAGCCTCCGGGTCCGTCATAGGCTGCGTTCAAGTGCCGGGGCAGGGCCGAGTGGCAGGAATTCACATAGGCGTAGCGGCGGCACCAGCGTATCAGCGGGATCTTGTTCAGGGTCGGAGATCGCTGTCGCGTCGTGGCAAAGAACATGCGTTCACGCGCACCACCCTGAACCCACAGATTGCCCGCCGGGCTTTGACGCTGGGCCCGATATGGCCCGGCATCGAACCAATTCAGTACTGCCGTCGGATCACTTTCGGGGACATAGCTTTGATCCCCCAACGGGCCGTCGGGATACAGGTCCAGCATCAGCGCGCCAAACGCCCCGCGCCCCGTCTGGTCCAGCCATTTTGTCAGATCGTGCAGCGAGCGTGTGTCGTGATGGGCATAGATCAACAACTCATCCGCATCCACCATCAGACACCAATGGCGATGGCCATGGCGCATTTGCAGCAATGTCAGCCAGTCCAACCCATAGCGCGAAGCCCGATAACTTGCATGGGTTTGCCATAGCGAGACATCGGGCTGATCCAGCAGCAATTCAGCCGAGCCATCGTCGCTGCCATTGTCCACGATCAGAAAGTGATCGACCCCGAGGCTGCGATAATGGTGCAGAAACCAGGGCAGGCGCGTGATTTCGTTGCGCAGCGTGGTGAAGGCCAGAATGCTGCCGCGCGTGATCTTGTCGGTCTGATCGTTCAC
Organism: Ruegeria sp. K5; assembly: GCF_056531805.1. NCBI lineage: Bacteria > Pseudomonadati > Pseudomonadota > Alphaproteobacteria > Rhodobacterales > Roseobacteraceae > Ruegeria > Ruegeria sp. K5. The sequence goes on from NZ_JBQFML010000002.1 coordinate 129,840, forward strand.
GCTGTTCAGTTGATGTCGGCTGCGCCAAGCACGCATCAGCAGACGGCGGCGTTTCCAGCGCAGACGGTACATCTGGGCCCATCCGATTTGGGGCAGGGTCTGTACCGATGCGCTGGTCAACCGGGCCTCATTGCTCGTAATGGCCGTTCTGATGCCAGCGCCATGCGTCGGCAATCATCGTCTCTAACGTTGATCTTTTGGGCTTCCACCCCAACTCGGCCTCGGCCCTGACAGACCCCGAGACCAGTTTGGTGCAATCGCCTTCGCGGCGCGCCCCGACCGTATAGGGCACCGCGCGGTTGGTGACGGCCTTGGAATGCTCGATCACTTCCAAAACCGAAAAGCCCGAGCCGGTGCCAAGGTTGAAGACCCGGCTGCCTTTGCCCTCTTCCAGCCAGTTCAAACCCAGCACATGCGCGTCAACCAGATCGCAGACATGGACATAGTCGCGGATACAGGTGCCGTCCGGCGTGTCGTAATCGGTACCGAAAACGGTCAGCCCGTCCCGTTTGCCGTCAATTGCGTCCAGCATCAGCGGAACCAGATGGGTTTCAGGGCGGTGAAACTCACCCACTTCGCCATCCGGGTCCGCGCCCGCGACGTTGAAATAGCGGAAGATTACGTGGCGCAGCCCATGCGCGGCCTCGAAATCGTGCAGAATATCCTCGATCGCCCGCTTGGACGCGCCATAAGCGTTCAGCGGGTGCTGCGAGGTTGTCTCGTCCAGAACGACATTGTCATGCTCACCATAGGTGGCACAGGTCGATGAGAACACGAAATCCAGACACCCTGCCGCAACCGCGGCCTCGATCAGCGTCAGGGAACCGGTCACGTTGTTGGACCAGTATTTTCCGGGCTCTTTCATCGCCTCACCCACCTGGCTGAGCGCGGCGAAATGCATCACCGCCACCGGCTGGTGTTTGGCAAACACCTCATCCAGCCGGGCGCGATCCAGAAGGTCGCCCTGTTCGAACGGGCCGAATTTGACCGCATCCTGCCAGCCGGTGATCAGATTGTCATAGGTGACGGGCACATACCCGGCCTGTGACAACGCCTTGCAGGCATGGGATCCGATATAGCCAGCGCCACCGGTTACAAGAACAGTTTTCATATGCGATCCGTAAGGTCAGAGTTGGAGGTTCCTACGCCATGGCAGGTGCAAAGGTCATGGGGAAAAGAGGTCACTCCAGACCCATAGCGGCCATCATCTCTTCGATCTTTGGTACGTCCTGCGGGTTGTTCAGCTCCCAGAACTGGCGGCCTTTGGCTTCGACCTCGACGCACAGAACCTTGCGCCCGTTTTCCATGAAGCGCAGCTGTTCCAGACCTTCAAGTTGTTCCAGCGGTCCGGTCGGCCAGCCGGGATAGGCGGCCAGCGCATCGGGGCGATAGGCATAGACGCCGACGTGATGAAAGACCGGGGTGGATGCGCCGCCTTCGAAGGTTTCGGCTGTGAACGGCACGACCTCTTTCGAGAAATACAGCGCGCTGTTGTCGCGCGCGAAAACGGCTGTAGTGCCGCCGACGCGCCCATGTTTGCGGTCGTTCAGCAAACTGTTCAGCGCATCGCCATCACAGCGCAGAACCGGGGTGGCCACACCCGCATCAGGCGCCGCGCGCAGGCCCGAGATCAGATCCTCGACAAACCAATGCGGCGTCAAAGGTGCATCGCCTTGCAGGTTTACGGCGATCTCATAGCCGCCGCCCAGTGCGGCATGTGCTTCGGCGCAGCGTTCGGTGCCGTTCTGGCATGCCTCGGATGTCATGACGACTTCGGCCCCGAAGGCCTCGGCGGCCTCGCGGATACGGTCGTCATCGGTGGCAACAACCACCTTGTCGACGCCCGAGACGGAACAGGCCGCACGCCAGGACCGTTCGATCAGTGTCATCGCCTTACCGGTCGCACCGGTCAACGGAACCAGAGGCTTGCCGGGATACCGGGTCGAGGCATAGCGGGCGGGAATGGCGATCAGAACAGACATCAGGCTTCCTTCAACTCAACACCCGGAGCGTAGGCGATAAAGAACGGATTTGCATAGCCGTCCTTGCCGTAGGTCAGCGGGGAATGGTCGTCAAAGCGAACCACCTGACCGCCCGCGCCCGCCAGCACCGCGTGACCGGCGGCGGTATCCCACTCCATCGTGCGCCCGACACGGGGGTAAAGGTCCGCCTCACCCGTTGCCACCAGACAGAATTTGAGCGACGAGCCGGCGCTTTTGCTGTCCTGCACCTGATACTTGTTGATGTAATCCTCGGTCGCCTGATCCCGGTGCGACTTGGAGGCGACGATCAAAAGCGCCGAATTGTCCGGTTCAGAGACTGATATGGCCGTCAAAGCGCCGGGCTGATCCTTGTCCAGCGCACCGGTTTCCTCGACCGATTGACCATCGGCCTGCGTGTAGAACATGCGCCCCTTGGCTGGCGCGTAAACAACGCCCCGCGTCGGAACCCCGTTTTCGACCAAAGCAATATTGACCGTGAAATCCCCACGCCGGTTGATGAATTCCTTGGTGCCATCCAGCGGATCGACGATCAGGAAAGTGTCACCTTTCTCGGAATGCGAGGCGGCCTGTTCCTCGGTTACCAGCAGAATATCGGGAAACGCTGCGCGCAGCCCGGCCGAGATCAGGGCATCTGCGGCCTCATCCGCTTCGGTCACGGGGCTGGCGTCAGATTTGACCTTTACGTCGAAATCATCCGAGTTGTAGATCTCCATGATCTTGTCGCCTGCTTCCAGGGCCAGACGTCGGATGACGGGGATAAGCGCGTCGTAGGTCACAAAAAAGCTCCGTTTACGTGGTTTGTTGATCCAAATCTCTGACGGACTTATGATGTGCCGGTTACCGAACGGCAAGGTATTCGTGCCAGATTGACGGCAGCAAAACGGGAAAGACCCTTCGAGTGTTTTATTTCAGTCGTAACCAAACGCTGCTGGGTGGTGCGTTCACCACAGCCGAACTGGTGTTCCACGCCGTGGTACGCAGCGTGCGCGCGCGGCATTCCAACGCGGTTATTGCGATCCTGATCAACATTTTGCAGGTCGTTCTGATGGCTTCGGTGTTTTACCTGATCATGTCCTTCATGGGTACACGCGTCGCCAAAATCCGGGGCGAATTTGTCCTGTATGTTTTGTCAGGTGTTTTCCTGTTCATGACGCATATTCAATCGGTTGGCAGCATTTCGAAACTTGGCGGCAAGAACAGTCCGATGATGCTGCACTCGCCCATGAACCCGATGGTCATGATCCTGGCCGCCGCGTTCGGCACGCTTTACAAGCAATTGATGTCAGTTCTGGTGATCCTGTTCGTCTACAGCCTGGCGGTCGCGCCGCTTGAGGTTCAGGATCCCGGCGGCGCGTTTGGGATGTTCATTCTGTCCTGGTTCACCGGCTGTTCGGTTGGTTTGGTGTTTATGGCCTTAACCCCATGGTTTCCGACGGCCGCCGGGATGCTCAGCAACATTTACCGCCGTCTGAACATGGTGTTTTCCGGTAAGATGTTCATTGCCAACGCATTGGGCGGAAGCGTTCTGTTGATGTTTGCGTGGAACCCTCTGTTTCACCTGATCGATCAGTGTCGGGGCTTCGTGTTTCGCAACTATTTCCCCCGCAACACCAGTTGGGAATACGCGTTGTGGGTTGGAATAGCGCTGCTGATGATCGGTTTGCTGGGCGAGTTTTTTTCCCGCAAGCACATGTCCCAAAGCTGGAACGCCCGCCGTTAGGTTGCCATGCGCATCGTCAGGTTGATCCGTCCGCCTTTGGGCAACAACCGCGATGATCCGGGCCGGATGCGATCAACGCCGTGATAGGTCAGCCGGGCCGGGCCGCCCATGATGACGACGTCGCCCGAACTCAGCCAGATCGATTCCGTCTTGCCGCCGCGTGTCGTATTGCCGATCCGGAACAGCGCGTCGTCGCCCAGTGACACGGACAGAACGGGCCAGGAAAAATCAGCCTCATCTTTGTCCTGATGCAGCCCCATCTTTGCGTCCTCGTCATAGTAATTGATCAGGCAACAATCGGGCGCGCGATCCGGGCTGACCAGATCGCGCCAGATGGTCAGAACCGCCTCGGGTATGGCAGGCCATTTGGCGCCTTTGGGGTGGCGATCCTGATAGCGATAGCCCGATCTGTCGGTGACCCAACCCAGATCCCCGGCCGAGGTCATGCGCACGGACATCTCTTTCCCCGACGGCGTCACGGGCCGGAACAGCGGCGCGGCTTTCAGAATCGGGCGCAGCGCTTCGATCACCCGGGTCTGCGCGGCGCTGTCCAGATACCCTTTCCTGATGTCGAACCCCCGCAAAAGCAGCCGCGCCATCCCAGATTCCCCATTCCTTACTTAATCCTTGCCCAAAAAGGCCGCAGATTCGCGAAAAGCTGCGATTCAGAGTGCTTGCAGGCCTCTGGTCCGGCCCTTATATACGCCGGGACGCGCGTTGGTGTAGTGCTGTCGCGCACATCAGATCGGGGACAGGATGCCATAACGGGTCCGGCCCTCGGGACATCGCCTTGAAGAGAAAGGGATTGCAAAAATGGGAAAAGTCATCGGGATTGACCTCGGTACCACAAACTCGTGCGTGGCCATCATGGACGGCTCGCAGCCGAAGGTCATCGAAAACGCCGAAGGGGCGCGGACCACGCCCTCGATCGTCGCCTTCACCGAAGAAGAGCGTCTGGTCGGTCAGCCTGCGAAACGTCAGGCGGTCACCAACCCCGACAACACGATCTTTGGCGTCAAGCGTCTGATCGGTCGTCGTGTGGATGATGCAGAAGTCGAAAAAGATAAGAAAATGGTGCCTTACGCCATCGTTGATGGCGGCAATGGCGACGCGTGGGTGGAAGCCCGCGGTGAAAAATACTCCCCAAGCCAGATCTCGGCCTTCACTCTGGGCAAGATGAAGGAAACGGCTGAAAGCTATCTGGGTGAGGAAGTCACGCAGGCGGTCATCACCGTTCCGGCCTATTTCAACGACGCCCAGCGTCAGGCCACCAAAGACGCCGGCAAAATCGCCGGTCTGGAAGTGCTGCGGATCATCAACGAACCGACAGCTGCTGCTCTGGCCTATGGTCTGGACAAAGAAGAAACCCAAACCATCGCGGTCTATGACCTTGGTGGTGGTACGTTCGACGTGACCATTCTGGAAATCGACGACGGCCTGTTCGAAGTGAAGTCGACCAATGGTGACACCTTCCTGGGTGGTGAAGACTTTGACATGCGCATCGTCAACTACCTGGCGGATGAGTTCAAAAAGGAACACGGTGTCGATCTGTCTGCCGACAAGATGGCCCTGCAGCGCCTGAAAGAAGCTGCCGAGAAAGCCAAGATCGAACTGTCCTCGACCTCGCAGACCGAAATCAACCAGCCGTTCATCTCGATGGGTTCGAACGGTCAGCCGCTGCACATGGTCATGAAACTGACCCGTGCCAAGCTGGAATCGCTGGTGGGCGATCTGATCAAGAAATCGATGAAGCCCTGCGCCGCCGCGCTGAAAGACGCCGGCTTGTCGGCGGGCGACGTCGATGAGGTTGTTCTGGTCGGTGGTATGACCCGGATGCCGAAAGTGATCGAAGAGGTCACCAAATTCTTCGGCAAAGAGCCGCACAAGGGGGTGAACCCGGACGAAGTGGTCGCCATGGGCGCCGCCATTCAGGCCGGTGTTCTGCAGGGCGACGTCAAGGATGTTGTTCTGCTGGACGTGACCCCGCTGTCGCTGGGGATTGAAACTCTGGGCGGCGTGTTCACCCGTCTGATCGACCGCAACACGACCATCCCGACGAAAAAGTCTCAGGTCTTCTCGACCGCCGAAGACAACCAGAACGCCGTGACCATCCGCGTGTTCCAGGGTGAGCGTGAAATGGCCTCGGACAACAAGATCCTGGGTCAGTTCAACCTTGAAGACATCCCGCCCGCACCGCGCGGTATGCCGCAGATCGAGGTGACGTTTGACATCGACGCCAACGGCATTGTCTCGGTTTCGGCCAAGGACAAAGGCACCGGCAAAGAGCAGAAGATCACCATCCAGGCATCTGGCGGCCTGTCCGACGAGGACATCGAAAAGATGGTCAAGGACGCCGAAGAGAACGCGGAAGCCGACAAGGAACGCCGCGAGCTGGTCGATGCCAAGAACCAGGCGGAAAGCCTCATCCACTCGACCGAAAAGTCGATGGAAGAGCATGCCGACAAGGTTGACCCGACCACCATCGAAGCCATCGAGTTGGCAATTGCCGCGCTGAAGGACGAGCTGGAGACCGAAAATGCCGACAAGATCAAGTCGGGCATTCAGAACGTGACCGAAGCCGCCATGAAGCTGGGCGAAGCCATCTACAAGGCGCAAGCCGAAGAGGGCGAAGAAGAACCGGCAGCAGCAGATGCCGCGCCGGGCGATGATGACATTGTCGACGCCGAGTTCGAAGATCTGGACGACGACAAGCGTAACTAACGAGCAACCGGGCCAATGCGGGCCGGTCCGGTTGCCGGGCCGGCCCGATTACGTTGAGGCAGAAGGAAACACTGATGTCAAAACGCGACTACTACGATGTGCTCGGCGTGACCAAGGGCGCATCGGCGGACGAGATCAAAAAGGGTTTTCGCAAGAAAGCCAAAGAGTTGCATCCCGACCGCAACAAGGACAACCCGGATGCCGAGGCGCAGTTCAAGGAAGCCAACGAGGCTTATGACGTGCTGCGCGACGCCGACAAGAAAGCGGCCTATGACCGGTTTGGTCATGCCGCATTCGAAAACGGTATGGGCGGCGGTGGCCGTCCCGGCGGCGGCTTTGGTCAGGGCGATTTTTCCAGCGCGTTCTCGGACGTTTTCGACGATCTGTTCGGCGATTTCATGGGTGGGCAGCGCGGCGGTGGCGGACGTCGCGCGGCGCGTGGTTCGGACCTGCGCTATAATCTGCGCGTATCGTTGGAAGAGGCTTACGCGGGGCTGCAGAAAACCATCAACGTGCCCGCCGCAGTGGCGTGTTCGTCCTGTGAAGGCACGGGTGCCGAAGGCGGCGCAGAGCCCACCACCTGTCCGACCTGTTCCGGCATGGGCAAGGTTCGCGCGCAGCAGGGGTTCTTTACCGTTGAACGCACCTGCCCGACCTGTTCGGGATTGGGCCAGATCATCAAGAACCCATGCAAATCCTGCAATGGCGCGGGCCGTGTCGAAAAAGAACGCGCCCTGTCGGTGAACATCCCTGCCGGTGTTGAAACCGGTACCCGTATCCGCTTGGCCGGTGAAGGCGAAGCCGGAATGCGCGGTGGCCCTCCGGGTGATCTCTATATTTTTGTAGAGGTTTCGGATCACAAGCTGTTCGAACGCGACAGCGTGAACCTTTACTGCCGCGTGCCGGTCAGCATGGCCAAGGCCGCGCTGGGTGGATCGATCGAAGTTCCAACCATCGACGGTGGCCGCGGTCGGGTGCAAATCCCGGCAGGCAGCCAGTCGGGTCGTCAGATGCGTCTGCGCGGCAAGGGCATGCCCGCCCTTCGCGGTGGCGGTGTTGGCGACATGTTCATCGAACTGGCCGTGGAAACTCCAGTCAACCTGACCACCCGTCAGAAAGAGCTCTTGCGTGAGTTTGATGATCTGGGGGAAGATAACCACCCGGAATCCAAAAGCTTTTTCTCGTCCGTCAAGTCTTTTTGGGACGGGATGAAGGGTTAAGGCGGACTGCCTCTATTGGGGCGGTCGTCCGCTATTGGGGGCTCTGCCCCCGCCGCCCGTACCGGGCGTCTCCCCCGAGATATTTGTGGCCAGATGAAGCAAGGGATCCTTTATTCATCTGGCCCAAAATACCTCGGAGCGCGAGGCAGAGCCTCGCATTTTCCCCCGCAATTCAAACGCCGCTTTGGTCTTAACCTCTTGCCCAAAGTGGCCTTATGACCTGTGGATTGGCGCTTGATTTCCAGCGCCTGCCCTGAGATTGTCCGCATCAACCGTTGGGGTGCCCTGATCAAAGGGCTGAGAGGCGTGAATGCGCTAACCCATCGAACCTGATCCGGGCAATACCGGCGTAGGGAACGGTCTAACGCATACAGACGTTTTCCATGCCCGCGTTGCCCCCAAAATGATGGAGCGACGAAGTGGCAGCAATTGCCCTGACCATAGCAGGATCCGACAGCGGCGGCGGCGCGGGGATTCAGGCCGATCTGAAGGCGATGTCGGCTTTGGGAGTTTACGGCTCCAGCGTCATCACTGCCGTTACGGCGCAGAACACGCAGGCGGTTACGGCTGTGCACGGTATCCCGCCGGACGTGATCGCCGCGCAGGTCGAGGCGGTGCTGACCGATCTGAACGTTGACGCGATCAAGATCGGCATGCTGGCAACGCCTGAAATCATCCAAACCGTAGCGCGGGCATTATCGGGGTTTGACGGCCCCGTTGTTCTAGACCCGGTGATGATTGCGAAATCCGGCGACGCCTTGCTGGCGGACGCGGCTGTGCAGACCCTCCGTGACGTCCTGTTGCCCCGCGCGAGTGTTTTGACACCGAACCTGCCCGAGGCGGCTTGCCTGCTGGATCAGAAAGCTGCGGTGTCGCGAAGCGAGATGATCGAACAGGGCAAGGCGCTGTGCGCAATGGGAGCGCGCACGGTTCTGATGAAGGGTGGCCATGGCACAGGTGACATCTGCCACGATGTGCTGATCGGTGAAACAGGTGTTGTGGCCGAGTTTCAGGCACCAAGGCAAAACACCAGAAACACGCATGGAACGGGTTGCACCCTGTCCTCGGCGATTGCGGCCGGTTTGGCAAAGGGTTTGGCGCTGCCCGAGGCGGTGGCCGAAGCGCATGACTATCTGCAAGGCGCGATTGCGCGGGCGGATGAGTTGAATGTCGGATCGGGGCACGGGCCGGTGCATCACTTTCACCGGGTTTGGCCCGCGTGACGCACTGGTCTGTCATAGGGGCCGGGGTTGCCGGATTGGCCGTTGCCAGCGAGCTGGTCTCGCGCGGCGAACGGGTGCAGGTCTTTGACCCCGCTGGCCCGCCCGGTCCGCATGGGTGTTCGTGGTGGGCGGGCGGCATGCTGGCCCCGTGGTGCGAATACGAAAACGCCGAGGAACCCGTTTTGCGGTTGGGTCAGATGGCCATTGCCTGGTGGGCGGAGCGAACGCAGGTGCATCGCAATGGCACTCTGGTCGTGGCGAATGCCAGGGATGTGCCGGACTTGCGCCGCTTCGCGCGTCGGACCGAAGCGTTTACCGAAGTAGATCGTGCGAAATTGTCTGAATTAGAGCCTGATTTGTATGGATTCGGACAGGGCTTGTTTTTTGAAGGGGAGGCTCACCTTGATCCACGACAGGCGCTGCATGACCTGTACCGCAATCTCAAGGAACAGGGTGTCGAATTCCGCAACGATCACGCGCCTGCGCAGTTGGATAACCTCATCGACTGCCGCGGGCTGACGGCGCGGGATGTGTTGCAGGACCTGCGCGGCGTGAAGGGCGAGATGCTGGTCGTGCGCTGCCCTGACGTGACCCTGACGCGTCCGGTTCGTCTGCTGCATCCGCGTATCCCGCTTTATATCGTGCCGCGTGGCGATGGCATCTACATGCTGGGTGCCACGATGATCGAAAGCGAAGACAGCAGCCGTATCACGGCCCGGTCGATGCTGGAGCTGCTCAGCGCCGCCTATGCGCTGAACCCTGCATTTGGCGAGGCCGAGGTGCTGGAAATTGGCGTCGATCTGCGCCCCGCCTTCCCGGACAACCTGCCGCGCATTCGGCGTCTGGGCGGGACGATCTATGCCAACGGGCTCTACCGTCACGGCTATTTGCTGGCCCCGGCGCTGGCGCAGGGCGTGGCCGATCTGGCGTTGGACAACAAACAGTCGGAGATGGTCGATGAAGATTGTGCTTAACGGTGAACCCAAGAACGTGACGGCCGTCACTTTGGCCGAGTTGTTGGAGGAGTGCGGTTTCTCGGGCCGCGTTGCGACGGCGGTGAATGAAGAATTTGTGCCCTCGGGCTTGCGCTTCGCCCATGCTTTGAACGAAGGCGACCGGGTCGAAATCCTGTCGCCGATGCAGGGGGGCTGAGGATGCGCAGTTTCTATGGCGTCGACCTGCCCAACCGGCTGATGCTGGGCACCGCGCAATATCCCAGCCCTGCGATTCTGGAACAGGCCTTCCGCGCAAGTGGCGCTGGCGTGGCCACGGTGTCTCTGCGGCGCGAATCCGGGGCGGGGCAGACATTCTGGCAGATGATCCGCGATCTGGGGGTGCGGGTGCTGCCCAACACCGCCGGGTGCCACACGGTGAAAGAGGCGGTGACAACCGCGCATATGGCGCGCGAGGTGTTCGAGACCCCTTGGATCAAGCTGGAACTGATCGGCCACACCGACAGCCTGCAACCGGACGTGTTCCAACTGGTCGAGGCCGCGCGAATTCTGACCGAGGACGGGTTCCAGGTTTTTCCCTATACCACCGATGATCTGATCGTGGGCGAACGGTTGTTAGGGGCCGGGTGCGAGGTTCTGATGCCCTGGGGTGCTCCTATCGGTTCGGGGCGCGGTTTGAACAACGAATACGCATTGCGTGCGATGCGGGCGGAATTTCCCGAAATTCCACTGGTAATCGATGCCGGGATTGGTCTGCCTAGCCATGCGGCCCATGCGATGGAACTGGGTTATAACGCCGTTCTTCTGAACACCGCTGTCGCGCGGGCCGGTGATCCGGTGCGCATGGCGCAGGCAATGGCGCACGCGGTTGAGGCCGGGCAACTGGCGCATCAGGCCGACCCGATCGAGGCGCGGGATATGGCCGAAGCCTCAACCCCTGTCATTGGAAAGGCGTTCCTGTCATGACGCTGGACCGTTTCTATCCGATCTTCGATCACTCGGACTGGTTGCGGCGGATGCTGCCTTTGGGTGTGAAGCTGGTGCAATTTCGTATCAAGGATCAATCGGACGCGGTTGTTCGGGCGCAGATCGTGACCTCTCGCGATCTCTGCCGCGAGTATGGCGCGGTGCTGGTTGTCAATGACTATTGGCAGGCCGCCATCGATGCAGGCTGTGACTGGATCCATCTGGGGCAAGAGGATCTGGACGACGCCGATCTGAAAGCGATCCGCAAGGCTGGGCTGAAGCTGGGCGTCTCGACCCATGATGATGATGAGCTTGAGCGTGTGCTGACAATGGACCCCGACTATGTGGCGCTGGGCCCGGTTTATCCGACGATTCTGAAAAAGATGAAATGGGAACAGCAGGGCCTGCCCAAAGTCACCGAGTGGAAGGCCCGCGTGGGCGACATCCCTCTGGTCGGGATCGGCGGCATGAGCGTTGAACGCGCGGAAGGGGTGCTTGAGGCTGGGGCGGACATCGTTTCGGTCGTGACAGACATCACCCTGAACCCCGACCCCGAGGCGCGCGTGCGCCAATGGATCGAGGTCACCAGATGAGCCGCTATGCCCGCCAGATGATCCTGCCCGAGGTCGGCGCCGAAGGGCAGGCCCGCCTGTCGCGCGCGCGGGTTCTGGTTGTGGGCGCGGGCGGGCTGGCGGCGCCGGTCCTGCCGTTGCTGGCTGGGGCGGGTGTCGGACATCTGACGATCATGGATGCGGATCATGTCGCCCTGTCGAACCTGCATCGACAGACGTTGTTTGCCGAGGCGGAATGCGGTCGGTCCAAAGCCGAAGCTGCGGCAGAGCGCTGTCGTGCGCTGAATTCCGGGATTGTGGTTGTTGCAGCAAAACAGGCTCTAACAAACGTCAATGCGATGGATTTCACCGGGCAGGCTGACGTGATCCTTGATTGTGCGGACAGCTATGCCGCCAGCTATACCTTGTCGGATGCCTGTCTGATCGCGAGCAAGCCGCTGATCAGCGGCTCGGTTCTGGGCCTGTCTGGCTATGTCGGCGGGTTTTGCGGCGGTGCGCCCTCACTGCGCGCGGTGTTTCCGGATGCGCCGGACAGCGGGGCAAGCTGCGCCACGGCGGGTGTTCTGGGGCCCGTCGTGGGAATGATCGGCGCGATGCAGGCGCAGATGGCGCTGGCGTTGATTTTGGGGATCGACCCCTCGCCGTTGGGTCAGATGGTGCAACTCGATGCCCGCACCCTGCGCAGCACCAGCTTCCGTTTTGATGCAGCGCCCGAGCCTCAGCTGGCCTTTCCCTTTCTGGCCGCCTCGCAACTGGACGCCGATGACATGATCGTCGAATTGCGGGACACGGGCGAAGCCCCGGACCCGATCCACCCGTTGGCGCAACGCCTGAGTGTCGAAGACCTGAAAACAGAGCCTAACAAAGAAAAAAGACTGGCTTTGTGCTGCGCCACCGGCCTGCGGGCCTGGCGCGCTGCAGAACAGATTGAACCGGATTGGCCGGGCGAGATTGTCCTCGTCGCGGCCTCAACCTCGTGAGTGAAAAGGAAACGCGAGACATGAAAAAGCTGATGACAGCCATCGCCCTTCTGGCCGCTGCGCCGGCCTGGGCCGAAGACAAGATGACCGTGCTGCTGGACTGGTTCATCAACCCCGACCATGGCCCGATCATCGTGGCTCAGGAAAACGGATATTTCGCCGACGAAGGATTGCAGGTCGAGATCATTCCGCCCGCCGACCCCTCGGCCCCGCCGCGTCTGGTGGCCGCCGGTCAGGCGGAACTTGCCGTGTCTTATCAGCCGCAACTGCATCTTCAGATCCACGAGGGTCTGCCGCTGAAACGTGTTGGGACGCTGGTTGCGACCCCGTTGAGTTGCCTTCTGGTGCTGAAAGACGGTCCGATCAAATCGCCTGCGGACCTGAAGGGCAAGAAAATCGGGTACTCGGTTGCGGGCGTGGAAGAGGCTGTTCTGGGCACCGTGCTGGGCAAATACGACGTCACGCTGGACGACGTTGAACTGATCAACGTCAACTTCTCGCTCTCGCCCTCGCTGATGTCCGGGCAGGTGGATGCCGTCATCGGCGCCTATCGCAATTTCGAACTGAACCAGATGGATATCGAAGACCGTCCGGGCACCTGTTTCTATATCGAGGAAGAGGGTGTGCCGTCCTATGACGAGCTGATCTATGTCGCAAACCCCGAAACGATGGACAAAGACATGATCGCCCGGTTCCTGGCAGCCACCGAAAAGGCGACGCAGTTCATCGTCAACAACCCGGAACAAAGCTGGGAGATCTTTGCCTCTACCTCGCCCGAGTTGCAGGATGAGCTGAACGCCCGTGCCTGGATCGACACGCTGCCGCGTTTTGCGCTGCGTCCTGCGGGCTTTGACGCCGGTCGTTATGCAAGGTTTGAGGCGTTTTTGAACGAAAGCGGCATGGTCGACAGCCTTACACCGGTCAGCGACATCACCATCGACGTGACCGCGCAATGAGGGGGTACGGCAACGCCTTCGCGCTGATGCGCGATGCGGCGCAGGGGCCGTGGCGGGACTATACCCGCCACGCCTTTGTCGAAGGGATGAAGGACGGGACGCTGCCGCGCGACGCGTTCCTGCATTACCTGCGTCAGGATTATGTGTTCCTGATCCATTTTAGTCGCGCCTGGGCGCTGGCGGTGGTCAAGTCGGAAACGCATGCGGAAATGCTGGCGGCAGCGGAAACCGTGAATGCTCTGGTCGGGGAAGAGATGCAGTTGCATATCGCGATATGTCAGGCGGCCGGGATTACTCAGAAGGCGTTGTTCGCGACGCCCGAACGGACCGAGAACCTTGCCTATACCCGCTTTGTGCTTGAGGCGGGGTATAGCGGGGATCTGCTGGATCTGCTTGCCGCTTTGGCGCCCTGCGTTATGGGATATGGCGAGATCGGCACCCGGTTGGCGTCCGAGGCCACATCCGAGACATATCGCGATTGGATCAACACCTATGCCAGCGACGAGTACCAAGCCGGGTGCAAGGCGATTGGTGAGTTGATGGATTCGGCTCTGACACGGCGGATTGGACCGGATTTCAGGGCCTCACCTCGTTGGGATCGCCTGTGCAAGACCTTCCGAACGGCCACCGAGCTGGAGGTCAATTTCTGGCAAATGGGTCTGACCCCGTGACCCCCGCACCCGATCTGACCGTCAATGGGCGGGCGAATATTGGCGACGCGCCTTTGTTCGCGCCGCTGACCCTGACCCTTGCGGCGGGGCAGTGGACCTGCCTGCTGGGCGGATCGGGCGTTGGTAAAACCACGGTCCTGCGCCTGATTGCCGGTTTGGAAACCGGAGCGGCGTTCACCGGCGAGATCACCGCAAGCGACGCGCAACCAGTCCCGGACCGCGTGGCCTATATGGCGCAGGACGATTTGCTGCTGCCTTGGGCCACAGTGGCGCAGAATGTCTCGTTGGGTGCACGGCTGCGGGGTGAGAAGCCCGACCTGGGGCGGCGCGACCGCCTTATCCAGCGAATGCGCCTGCAGGACCACATGGCCAAGAAACCTTGTGAATTGTCCGGCGGCCAGCGACAGCGCGTGGCTTTGGCCCGAACGTTGATGGAGGATCGGCCGATTGTGCTGCTGGATGAGCCGTTCTCGGCCCTCGATGCCCGCACGCGCGCGGATATGCAGGATCTGGCGGCAGAGGCGTTGCAGGGCCGGACCGTGCTGTTGGTCACCCATGATCCGGCCGAGGCCGCGCGGCTGGGTCAGTCCATCGTAGTGATGACGCAGCAGGGGCTGACTGCGTGTGAACCTCCGCGCGCGCGCGCACCGCGCCATGTGGACGATCTTGAGACATTGGAAACCCAAGGGGCCCTGTTGCGCCTGATGCGGGAGGCGGCATGAGATACCTTTCGGCCCTAGCGGCGGCTGTGTTCTCGGTGGCGGTTTGGCAGGGGATCGTCTGGATCACCGGCCTGCCGAAATTCATCCTGCCTAGCCCGGCGCTTGTGGCCGAGACATGGTGGCAGAATCGCTGGCTGATCGCCGAGCACACATGGATCACTGCGGTCGAAGTGGTGATCGGTCTGGGTGTTGGTACGGTGCTGGGCGTCGTCACGGCGCTGCAATTGGCCAATTCGCGGGCGGCGCGGGTGCTGGTGCAGCCGATGCTGGTCTTTACGCAAGCGCTGCCGGTCTTTGCGCTGGCCCCGCTGCTGACCCTGTGGCTGGGCTATGGGCTTTGGTCCAAGGTGGCGATGGCGGTGCTGATCATCTATTTCCCGATCACCTCGTCTTTCTTTGACGGTCTGATGCGGACGCCGCCCGGTTATCTGGACCTTGCGCGGACCATGCAGGCCAGCAAGCGGGCGGTGCTGTGGTATATCCGTATTCCGGCGGCGCTGCCGTCCTTGGCCTCGGGGATGCGTCTGGCGGCGGTCTATGCGCCCATCGGGGCGGTGATCGGTGAATGGGTGGGGTCGTCGCAAGGGTTGGGCTATCTGATGCTGCTGGCCAATGGCCGCGCGAAGACGGACCTGATGTTTGCGGCGATGCTGACTTTGGGGGTCTTTTCCATCCTGCTGCACATGGGGGTTCGCCGGGCCACGACGCGGCTGGCGGGTGAGGTGCGTTAACCAATCAGAAACCGATTCTGCGTCAAGGTTAGCCCATGACACAGGACGCCTTTGCCGAAGCCCCCATGCTGTTCGACACGGACGAAGCACCAGCACAGCCACTGCCGAGTGGCAGGTTGCCGTCATACATCAAGGACCACCGCAAACGACTGCGTGAGCGGTTCATGTCGGGCGGGTCGGCAGCGATGCCGGATTATGAGTTGCTGGAACTGGTCCTGTTCCGCTCGATCCCCCGGCAGGACGTGAAACCCCTGGCGCGGCGGCTGATGGATACGTTCGGGGATTTCAATCGCGTGCTGACCGCGCCCGAAGAACGGCTGCGCCAGATCAAAGGTGTTGGCGAGACAGTGATCACCGACCTGAAAATCCTCGAAGCCTGCGCCCACCGGATGGCCCGCGCGCGGGTGATGCAGCGGCATGTGATTTCCGGATGGGATGCCCTGCTGGACTACTGCCACACCACCATGGCCCATCGCGAGATCGAACAGTTCCGGGTGTTCTATCTGGACCGCAAGAACGTGCTGATCGCGGATGAGGAGCAGGCCAAGGGGACGGTGGATCATGTACCTGTCTATCCGCGCGAGGTCGCGAAACGGGCGTTGGAGCTGAATGCCTCGGCCCTGATACTGGTGCATAATCACCCGTCCGGCGACCCGACTCCGTCTCAGTCGGATATCGACATGACCAACCGGATTCACGATGCCTGCACGGCGCTGGGTCTGACGTTGCATGATCATCTGATCATCGGAAAATCGACCGAGCTGAGTTTTCGGTCCGAGGGGTATTTGTAGGGGGCGTTGCCCCCTTTTGATCCTGCGGGTCAATTCACCCCCACCGTATTTTTTACGAGAAGAAGATGCGGGAGTTACTCGATCCAGATTTCGACACGCCGGTTGACCTTGCGGCCCCATTCAGTGTCATCGCAGGCCATGGGCATGGCCTCGCCAAAGCCTTCGACCGAGATGTCGATACTGTCGGGGATTTCGGTTTCAACCGCAGCCAGGACAGCGTTGCGAACGGTTTGAGCGCGGCGCAGGGCAATGCGGGCATTGGTGGCGGCGGCCCCGTCCCCATCGCTGAAGCCAACAAAGGCCAGCTTGCGCGCGTTCAGGGTGCCGGTCTCCAGCGCCTGTGCCAGATACAGGATGTTCGACCGCGATTGCGCGTCGGGACGGGACGATCCGGGCTCGAACCGAACCGACAGGGACAGGCGGGCCATGGGGCGCAGGGCTTGGATCATGCGCTGGATTTCCTCCAGCCCGACCTCAGCCCCGCCCGAGACGATGGCGTTGGACAGGCGATCCCCTTGCAACCCGATCCGCGTGGTTTCAGGCGCCTGATCCACATACCCGGCTTGCCGGATCGCCATCTGGGCGTCAGCGCTTTGGCTATAGGCCAGAAACTGCCGCGCGATCCGGGGCAGGCGGCGTTCCGGCAGATAGAGGAACATGGGCAGGGTCAGCGGGTAATCTTCGGTCTTGATGGCGTGGCGCGTTGCGGCCAGCCCGTGGCCGCATCCGCCCGTCAGGGGCAGGGCACGGGCGGCATCAGCCGAGGCATGGCTGGTGATCCCAATGGCGAATGAGTCCTTTGCCACCGCCTGCACCAGATCGCTGTTGCGTGCGTGGCGTATTACGCCGGATGTCAGGTCTGTGCCCACGGGTGCCAAAATCTGGTCCTCAACCGCCTGCGCCAGACCAGACCCGGCATCGGGCATATGCAACGCGATCGGCGCGTCGGGCCCGCCCAGATCGGACCAGTTGGTGACCTCACCCGCCAGTACGCGGGCCAGATCAGCCGGAGAAATCTGCGCCGCGATATTGTCTTTGGCCACCACCGGCACGATGGCATCCAGTGCAATGACGCGGGACTGGCGCGCGTGGGTCAGATCGCCCAGCCCGGCCTGTTGGGCCGCATCAACTTCGCCCTCGCGGATTTCGCGCAGGGCCATGATGATGTCGGCGGTGTTTTGGGTCAGGTCGGCAAATCCCTGATCCGTATTGCCTACGCGGAAGAACAGACGGGCCAGCGGGGCCTGCCGGTCGGCCTGAAACAGTTCGTATGCAAAGGTGCGTTCATCCACGCGCTTTGGCGTGGCAGTCAGCCCCTCTTGCCGGGCAAAGCCGATGATCAGCGCGGGCAGAACTGTTTCGGCCATCACGGACGAGCCGGAAAACCGGACCTCGGCCACGAAATCGATCAGGTTCGGGCAAGCGGGGCCGTCGCAGGTGACGCCCGAGCCGTCGACCGTCAGCTCGCCGAACTGAGTGTCCACGCGGTAGAATTCGCCGTCGAAACCCAGCAGGTTGCCAGTGATTTCGACTTTGCCGTCATGCGAGGTGAGCGTGATGTCCTGTGCTGCCGCACCGGTTCCAAGGATTGCGGAAATCAGCGCGGCCACCGCCACACGGAAAAATGTCATAAGAGAGCCGAGCCTGCCTGCGGATTACTTTGCCGCAATTGTCAGGTCTGAGAGCAGATTATTCAACACCAGAAACTCACCGGTTTGCGTGCAGTCCGGCACGGCGAGGCTCAGGTCGCGGGACCGCAGGCGGTTGTCTGCCCGCAATTCGATGGATTGCACGTTCAGATCGCGACCGCAGTTGGTTTCTGTGACCTCGGCCTCGACCGTCAGATCGATGGTTCCGGATTGTTGCGATTGGCCCGCCGGGAAAGAGTAGATCTCGATATTATTGGCGTCGACAAGACCGGTGTGGCCCAGGCTTACGACGCTGCCCGCCCCTGCTGTTGTGCTGTCCGCCCAGACATGGCCGTCACCGCCATAGCTTGCACCAAATTCCAATGCGTGGATCTGCAGGGCCGTATCGCCTTGCCATTGCAGCGCGACGCGGTCGAATTGGTTGATGTCCGGCACATGGGTTGTGGCGACGGTACCGGATTGATCCGGGAACGAGATCAGGAAGATCGCGTATTCCGAAAGCGCCGGGATGGTCACGTTCAGCGCACCGTTTTCGTCGGTGATCTGAGTCACGGTCAGGCCGCTGTGATGAATATTCACCCGTGCGTTGCTTTGGCAGGGGGATTTGATGCTTAGCCGGGCCTGCGCACCGGGTACGGCAATGGCCCGCGCGGTCAGGTTGCAGTTTTGATGCGGTTCTCTGGCCTGCGGTTCAGCGCGCGTGGGTTCAACTGTGACGGTCTTTTGGCCGCTGTCGGCGTCATTGGGGGAGGCAGATGTCAGGACGATGCTGTCCAGCCCTGCCAGAACCGAATTCTGATTGGTCAAAGAGGCAGTATCCTGCGCCCCGTTCGGCTGCGCAGCACTTCCATTTTGCATCAGGTAACCAATCGCCAGGGCACAGGCTACTGTGCCGCACATGGTCACGTAATTCCGTACTACAAACAAGACACCCTCCCCAGTTGAAGGAGCGAGTCGGACATTCGCCCCGAATCGAGGCCAATTTGTGGCCGCGAGACGGACTCATTGTGATTGGTTAACGTTGACGTTAGGTCAGTCTGCCATGGCAATGTTTGAATTTCTTGCCAGACCCGCACGGGCAGGGATCATTGCGCTTTGGATTGCCCCAGGTCGCGGGATCGTTTTCGTCAAAGCCCGGCAACGCATCGCCCGAGGCGGCGGCTTCTGCCTTTGCCTCGGCCTGACCTGCGGCCTGATCGACCGCCTGCTGCGCCTGCGCCTGTTGCGCGGCCATCTGGGCCAGCATTTCCTTTTGCTCTTCCTCGGTCAGCGGGCGTACGCGAGACAGTTGCTGCGATACGGTTTCGCGTAAGGAGTCCAGCATGCCTTCGAACAGTTGGAAGCTTTCGGTCTTGTATTCGTTCAGCGGATCGCGCTGGGCATACCCGCGGAAACCCACGACTGAACGCAGATGCTCCAGCGTCAGCAGATGCTCGCGCCATTTGCTGTCGATGGTTTGCAGCAGGACCTGTTTTTCGATGTTGCGCATGTTCTCGGGGCCAAAGGCCACGGCCTTCTGCGCCATCATCTCATCGGCGGCCTTGATCAGACGCTCGCGGACCTGTTCGTCATCCACGCCTTCCTCGGCGGCCCAGTCCTGAACCGGCGCGTCAATGGTCAGCTTGTCCTTGATCGCCTCGTGCAGACCATCGGTATCCCACTGATCGGCATAGGATTTCGGCGGCATGTATTCGTCGATCAGATCGTCGATCACCTGCTCGCGCATGTCCGACACGATCTCGGACAGGTCGTCTGCGGACATGATCTCGCGCCGTTGGCTAAAGACCACTTTCCGCTGATCGTTCATCACATCGTCGAACTTCAACACGTTCTTGCGCATGTCAAAGTTACGGCCTTCGACCTTGGATTGCGCCCGTTCCAGCGACTTGTTCACCCAGGGGTGGACGATGGCCTCGCCTTCCTTCATGCCCAGCGTGGTCAGCACCTTGTCCAGCCGTTCCGAGCCGAAGATGCGCATCAGGTCGTCTTCGAGGCTCAGGTAGAACACGGTGCGGCCCGGGTCGCCCTGACGGCCCGAGCGGCCGCGCAGCTGGTTGTCGATACGGCGGCTTTCGTGCCGTTCCGAGGCCATGACGTAAAGGCCACCGGCCTCCAGCACCTTCTGTTTCTCTTCAGCATGACGCGCCTCTTCCGCCGCGCGCAGTTCGGCAGGATCGGCCTCGGGGTTCTCGGCCAGCGCCTGCAGAACCTTCATTTCCACGTTGCCGCCCAGCTGAATATCGGTGCCCCGACCGGCCATGTTGGTGGCGATGGTCACCGCGCCATAGCGGCCAGCATCGGCGACGATCTGGGCCTCTTGTTCATGCTGGCGGGCGTTCAGGACGTTGTGTTCGATGCCTTCTTTGGTCAGCATCTGGCTGAGCACTTCGGATTTCTCGATCGAGGTGGTGCCGATCAGCACCGGCTGACCCTTGGCGCTGGCCTCTTTCGCCTCTTTGATGATCGCGCCGTATTTCTCCATCGCGGTGCGATAGACCTGATCGTCCTCGTCCACACGGGCAATCGGCTTGTTGGTCGGCACTTCGACAACGCCCAGGCCGTAGATTTCGGCGAATTCTTCGGCCTCGGTCAGCGCTGTGCCGGTCATGCCGCCCAGCTTGTCATAAAGGCGGAAGTAGTTCTGGAAGGTCACGCTGGCCAGCGTCACGTTTTCGGGCTGGATCTGGACGTTTTCCTTGGCCTCGATGGCCTGATGCAGACCTTCGGACAGGCGGCGACCCGGCATCATTCGGCCGGTGAATTCGTCGATCAACACCACATTGCCGTCACGGACAATGTAATCCTTGTCGCGCTGGAACAGTTTATGCGCGCGCAGACCCTGGTTGACGTGATGCACGACGGTGGTGCTTTCCGGATCATACAGGGAATGGCCTTCAGGGATCAGCCCCGCGTCCAGCAATTGCTGTTCAAGGAACTCGTTTCCCTCATCCGTGAAGGTCACATTGCGGGATTTTTCGTCCAGCGAGAAATGATCGTCATTCAGCGACGGGATCAGCGCATCAATCGCGGTATACAAGTCCGAGCGGTCCTGCGACGGGCCCGAGATGATCAGAGGCGTCCGGGCTTCGTCAATCAGGATCGAGTCGACCTCGTCCACAATCGCAAAGTTATGGTGCTTCTGGTAGATCTCGGCCAGATCGGCCTTCATATTGTCACGCAGATAGTCAAAACCCAGCTCGTTATTGGTGGCATAGGTCACGTCACAGGCATAAGCGGCCTTTTTCTCGGCATCGGGTTGCCCCGACCAGATCACGCCGGTGGTCATACCCACAGCCGCAAACACTTTGCCCATCCACTCGGCATCTCGCTTGGCGAGGTATTCGTTGACCGTGACAACGTGCACGCCCTTACCGGTCAGCGCGTTCAGATAGGCGGGGAAGGTGGCGACCAGTGTCTTGCCCTCACCCGTTTTCATTTCCGAGATGTTGCCCTGATGCAGAAACGCACCGCCCATCAGCTGCACGTCAAAGGCGCGCAGACCCAGTGCGCGCTTGGCCCCTTCGCGCACATTGGCAAAGGCTTCGGGCAGCAGGTCATCCAGGCTTTCGCCATCCAGCGCGCGGTTGCGCAACTCGGCGGTCTTTTCGATCAGCCCTTCGTCGGACAGGTTCTCGAACTCGGGCTCCAGCGCGTTGATCTTTTCGATCAGGGGGCGGGTCGCCTTGATCTTGCGGTCGTTCGGTGTTCCGAACACCTTTTTGGCGAGCGTTCCGAGTCCCAGCATGTTCACTCCAGCGGATCTGTTCTTGTCTTGGTTGCGACAGGCTTGCCCACCTTGCGCGCAACCCATAGATACGGGGGGTGAAAGGCGGCCCTGTCCAAGGCTTCAAAGCGATGTAAGCGGCAGGTTCTGAAGTGTCAACGCTGCGCCCTGTCGCGGCAAAGAAATAGGATTGATCCATGCCCAAAGGCCTCACTTTTCTGCCATCTCTGGCGCTTGCTGCCGTGATGGCCCTGCCGCTGGCCGCCGAAACCAAGCCTGATGCAGGCACTGTGGTCGCCCGCGTGAACGGGGATGAGATCACATTGGGTCACGTCATTGCCATGGCCACGAACCTTCCGGCGCAGTATCAGCAGGCTGAAGATGACGTGCTGTTCGACTTCATCCTTGAACAGCTGATCCAGCAGCAATTGCTGAGCCAGGAACAGGGCGACCTGTCCAAACTGAACGAAATCGCGCTTGAGAATGAGCGTCGCTCGCTGAAAGCGGTGCAGGCGGTCGAGGCCCTGACCGATGCCGCCGTCACGGATGAGGCCATTCGGGCCGCTTATGACGCCCAGTTTGCCGATTTTGCGGGCGAGGATGAGTTCGACGCCAGCCATATCCTGGTAGATACCGAGGAAGAGGCCAAGGTCATCAAATCGCAACTGGACGATGGTGCCGATTTTGCCGAGCTTGCGCGTGAACGGTCCACAGGCCCCTCGGGCCCCAATGGCGGCGCGCTGGGCTGGTTCGGCAAGGGCCAGATGGTGCCCGCATTTGAAGAGGCCGTGATTGGCTTGGAAAAAGGTCAGGTGTCGGATCCGGTTCAAACCCAGTTCGGCTGGCACGTCATCATTCTGAACGACACCCGCAAATCCGAAGCGCCCGAGCTGGACACGATCCGCGATCAGCTGGCTCAGACCATCCAGCAAGAGGCGATTCAGGCCCGCATCGATGAACTGACCCAGCAGGCTCAGATCGAGCGTCCGGCGCTGGAAGGGGCAGGCCCCGAAACGCTGCGCCAGATCGAACTGCTGCAGGAGTAATCTGCCGTGGCCACGATCACCAAGGTTTCGCCGCTGGCCCCGGCCAGTTTCCCCGATCTGCCCGCGATTGACGGTGTGCGCTTTGCCACCGTCGCGGCGGGTGTACGGTATCAGGGTCGCACGGATGTCATGTTGGCCGTTCTGGATCCCGGAACATCTGTGGCAGGCGTATTCACCAAATCCGCCACCCGCGCCGCGCCGGTGCTGGATTGTCAGGACAAGATCGGCGGGCCAAGTGACGGCCCGGCGGCGATCCTTGTGAACTCGGGCAATGCCAACGCCTTCACCGGGCATTACGGCCAGACCTCGGTTTCCGAGGTGACGCAGGCCGTTGCGGATGCCACCGGCGTCCCGGTCAACCGCGTCTTTACCTCGTCCACCGGCGTGATCGGGGAACCCCTGCCGCATGAGCGTATCGTGACCCAGCTTGAGACGCTGAAGGCGGGCCTCAGCCGGCACGCCATCGAAGACGCCGCGAAGGCCATCATGACCACGGATACCTTCCCGAAAGGGGCGTCGGCGCAGGTCGAGATTGATGGCAAAACAGTCTCTATTGCGGGGATTGCGAAGGGTTCCGGCATGATTGCGCCGGATATGGCGACGATGCTGGTCTACGTCTTCACCGACGCACAGGTGGACCAATCGGCCCTGCAGGCGATGCTGGGCGCGCAGACGGATCGGACGTTCAACTGCATCACCGTTGACAGCGATACGTCGACCTCGGACAGCCTGCTGCTGTGTGCTACCGGGGCGTCGGGTGTCGATGCCACCACCAACGCGGCATTTGCCGAAGCGCTGGAACGCGTGATGCTGGATCTGGCGCAGCAAGTGGTGCGTGACGGTGAGGGGGCCACGAAATTCGTGGAAATTCGTGTGGCCGGGGCCGCCTCGGACGCAGACGCCAAGGTACACGGTCTGGCGATTGCCAACTCTCCGCTGGTGAAAACCGCCATCGCGGGCGAGGACCCGAACTGGGGCCGCATTGTCATGGCCATCGGCAAGTCCGGTGCAGCAGCGGATCGTGATCTGCTGAGCATTTCCTTCGGAGACATTCTGGTCGCCGAAAAGGGTTGGGTCAGTCCCGATTACCGCGAGGATGACGCCGCCGCCTATATGAAAGGTCGGGATCTGGTGATTGCCGTCGATCTGGGGCTGGGCGCGGGCAAATCCACCGTCTGGACCTGCGATCTGACCCACGGCTATATCGAGATCAACGCGGATTATCGCTCGTGAAACCGGAGCAATTCCAGCAAAAGTGGAGCCCGGTTTTGCGTCCGGGATTGCGACCATGAAAACTGTATTAGTGTCTGCCGTCGCCCTGATCGACATCGAGGGCCGGGTTCTGCTGGCCCAACGCCCCGAGGGCAAATCGATGGCCGGTCTGTGGGAGTTCCCAGGCGGCAAGATCGAACCCGGCGAAACCCCCGAGGCCGCACTGATCCGCGAATTGCACGAGGAACTGGGCATCGACACCTGGGCCTCCTGCCTCGCGCCGCTGACCTTCGCCAGCCACAGCTATGACGATTTCCACCTGCTGATGCCGCTGTTCGCCTGCCGCAAATGGGAGGGCATCCCGCAGTCGAAAGAAGGGCAGGCGCTGAAATGGGTGCGGGCGAATGACCTGCGGAACTACCCGATGCCTGCGGCGGATGTGCCGTTGATTCCGATCCTGCGGGATTGGTTGTAGTTGCGGGTTGGTGGCAGGTTGTGGTCATTTGTCAGATTTGCGGGACGAAGCCGACCTTCGCTTTACCCGCAACAGCTACCGCCCAATTGGATTGGTGGGCATGGAACAGTGGCGTAAGAGCAGTATACACAACAATCGCCTTCCATGGGTTTCAAAACTGCTTCGCACGACTTGCACTCATAGAACCACTGGCAGGCATCTGTCGGCATTTCTTCGGTTTCGCTGTGTCCACAGTTTGGGCACGTCAGTGTGCTTTCAAGCACCAGAGTTTGGTCCGTCATTGTCTCACATCTGCATAATCAGGAAATCGTTGATCCGGGCCTCGTAGAATACGACAACCCAAGCTAGACCGGTTATCGCGGTCGTTCCCCAAAGCCACCACTTCAACTTTGGTATTAATCCGCGCTGATGAGACACTCGCCAAGTTACCGCGACAAGTACGGTCGAAATCGCCAGCACATAGTAGCTTGCCGCCGCGATCTTCCCGAAGATTGCCATCCAACTGCCGCCCAATCCCAGCAGCATCATCGTCATGGGCAATACGCAGCAAGTTG
This sequence comes from Ruegeria sp. K5, assembly GCF_056531805.1. Classification (NCBI taxonomy): domain Bacteria; kingdom Pseudomonadati; phylum Pseudomonadota; class Alphaproteobacteria; order Rhodobacterales; family Roseobacteraceae; genus Ruegeria; species Ruegeria sp. K5. Next base: position 154,729 of record NZ_JBQFML010000002.1, read on the forward strand.
CGACGCCAAGCGCGGACAGCGATCCCAGGTAACTGAGGCTAAGGTACTTCTGCATTTTTTCTGACGGCCCTTTTCGCGCGGAGTTGTCTAAGTGACATTCTTCCGTATAACTTCTGTAGTCGCTACAGGATCAAGCTGGGGAATCTCACGTGTTTGCGATTGGGGAAGCATCCCGTCAAAGCGGCGTCGGCATTGAAACGATCCGCTACTACGAGCGCGAAGGGATTGTGCCAAAGCCAGCACGGGCACCGAATAACCGGCGGATGTACTCTGCAGATGATATTGGAAGGCTTCGTTTCCTAAAGAAATGCCGCGATTTGGGCTTCTCGCTCGCAGACGCAAAGACGCTACTTAACCTGTCCGAAGGCGATGCCGAGGATTGTCAATCCGTCAAGCAGCTGGCCGAACTCCATATCTTCAACGTGCGTGCAAGGGTAGACGAGCTGAGGCGCTTGGAAGCGGCGTTAGTCGAGCTTACAGCCAACTGTGACAGCGGGAATGTCTCGTGTCCAATGCTCTCTAAGCTGCGCACTGAATAGTGGGCTTTGGGCTCATTGCTTCCATTCCCACAACACCAAAGCAGCACCGTCTTCCGGCGCAGGACACAGATGCCCGAGCATAACCCGGGCACCCTGTCTTCAATCCGAACACCTTACATATTCGGGAAGCAATCCTCGCATTCGCCGTCGCGGTAGACGTCTGCCGTGCAGCAATGCAGACCGCCGCCAAAGGCGTAGGCGTCGCGGAGTTCGACTTCGACCACTTCCATGCCCAGCTTGTCCATCTGTTCGGCCTGATAGACCTCGGACTTTTCGACACAGACGGTTTTTGGGTCCAGTACCAGCACGTTCATCGACAGCCAGGTCGAGGAATAGCACAGCGGCGGCGGCGTGTTGTGGGCGGGTTGGGCGGCGTCCACGATCTCCCAGCCGTTTTTCTCGAACATGCCGCGTTGGTCTTCGGGCAGGCGGCGCTGCGGGTTGTTCAGGATCAGGCCCGGGCGCAGCGGCGTAAACGTCGCGTCGATATGGATCGGATAGGGGTCACCGGGGAAGTTCACTGTGTGGACGCGGTGGTCGGGGAAGTGACGGCGCAGCCACTCGATCCCTTTGAGGTTGGTGGTAAACCCATGCTGGACCACCAGATCGCGGCCAAAACGCAGCACGTCGGCGGCATCGAACAGGGGCTCTTCTTCGGTGGTGACAAAGAACTTCTCGGCCGCCCATTGCAGGCGCTTTTCGACGCCGATTTTGTCGCTGAGGTAATCGGGATGGTAATCCGCATCGGTCAGGCGCGGCTTGGGTGCAGCCTCGTGGCGGAAGTTCGGGTCTTCGTCCCAGTATTGTTGCATCAGGGGGCGATAGTTCAGGTATTCGAACCAGCGGCAGCGGTAGGACATCGTCGCTTCGAGGATTTCGTGCCCAACGGTCAGCAGCACATCGCGCGGGGGCATACAGCCGAACTGGCTTTCGGTGTGAAAATCCGGAGTGGTAGCCGGTTGCGAATGATCAATCGACGTCGGGCGATCCACGCGAATACCGCGCTTGCGCAGTTGATCGGCGAAATTGTCCAGCAACTCGTTGGCCCGGTCGATGGTTTCCTGCGGGCGGCGGCCCCACTGGCCGCGCATGTCGCTGTCCTCGGGCACCTTGGCGTCCAGCGCGGGTTCCTCGGGCGGAATGTGGCAGTCATCCGCGCGGCCCACGATGACGTGGCGCAGGGTGTCCCATTCATTCCAGCTTTTGACTTCGGTTTTGTCGGGGGACCAGGCCATGGCTGTCTCCTGTTGTGGCGGAGATCAGGACGGGGCCCTCAATCTCCTGATTGAAAGTCCCGGCGTACAGGATATGGGGTTCGTCGCTGATTTACCTCTGGCGACGCCATCGCCAAAGAGCTTGACGGGCCACATAGCATTGCTTGCAGGCGTTGGGAAGAAGGGCGTTGCCAAGGTCACCCGGATTGGCGGCACGACCCCTGTTACAATTCGTAAGAATTGAGAAAACATCAGGAAAAAGTTGACGCTGATCGTGCAACCGTCCCTTATCGGGGCGCAGGTGTTCGGGCAACGACCCGGACCCGCCATTTCCGGCCCGGAGGAGGGGCCGGATGGGGAGGAGAGGAAGATTGGCTCAGACGCAGTCGGGCGCTGAGGGGATGCAGTCCCTTCCGGCGCTGTTACACCGCAATGTCACGCAGTTCGGGGATGCCCCGGCGTACCGCGAAAAGGAATTCGGGATCTGGCAATGCTGGACCTGGGCCGAGGCCGCGCGGGAAATCCGCGCCATCGCGCTGGGCTTTCTGGAGCTGGGTGTTGAAAAGGGCGACCATATCGCCGTCATAGGCCGCAACCGCCCGGCGCATTACTGGTCGATGGTCGCCGCACAGATGGTCGGCGCGGTGCCTGTGCCGCTGTATCAGGACTCGGTCGCCGAAGAGATGGCCTATGTGCTGGAACATTGCGGCGCGAAATACGTTGTCTGCGGCGATCAGGAGCAGGTCGACAAGGTCATCGAAATTCAGGAAAACGTGCATCAGGTCAAACACATCCTCTATACCGACAAGCGAGGGATGCGGAAATACGACCATTCCCAGATGAATGCGCTTGAGGACATCATGGCCGAGGGCAGCGCCGGTCACGCGCGGTTTGATGCGGAACTGGACAAGCGTATCTCCGCGATCACCTATGACGACACCTGCGTGATGCTTTATACCTCCGGCACCACCGGCAAGCCCAAGGGCGTGGTGTTGTCGAACCGGAACGTGATCGAAAGCGCCAAGAACTCGGCCGAATTCGATCACCTGACCCGGAACGAAGACATCCTGTCTTATCTGCCGATGGCCTGGGTGGGCGATTTCATCTTTTCCGTTGGTCAGGCCTATTGGTGCGGTTTCTGCGTGAACTGCCCCGAAAGCGCCGACACGATGATGACCGACCTGCGCGAGATCGGGCCAACCTATTTCTTTGCCCCGCCGCGCGTTTTTGAGACTCAGCTGACCAATGTGATGATCCGGATGGAGGATGCGGGCAAGCTGAAGCAGCGCATGTTCCATCACTTCATGGCACATGCCAAGAAGGTTGGTGGCTTGCTGCTGGACGGCAAACCGGTGGGTTTTGGCGACCGGTTGAAATACGCGCTGGGCAATCTGCTGGTTTATGGACCGCTCAAGGACACGCTGGGCTATGGTCGTTTCCGCGTGGGCTATACCGCGGGCGAGGCGATCGGGCCGGAGATTTTCGACTTTTACCGCTCGCTTGGGATCAATCTAAAGCAGCTTTATGGCCAGACCGAAGCGACGGTGTTCATTACCGTGCAGCCGGATGGTGAAGTACGTGCGGATACGGTGGGCGTGCCTGCGCCGGATGTTGAGTTGAAAATCGACGACAGCGGCGAGATTCACTACCGCTCGCCCGGGGTTTTTGTTGAGTATTACAACAACCCGGATTCAACCGCCTCGACCAAGGATGCCGAAGGCTGGGTTGCGACCGGGGATGCGGGGTTCATCGAGGAAGGCAGCGGCCATCTTCGGATCATCGACCGCGCCAAGGACGTTGGCAAAATGGCTGACGGGTCGATGTTTGCGCCGAAATATGTCGAGAACAAGCTGAAATTCTATCCCGACATTCTTGAGGTCGTGCTGTTTGGCAACGGCAAGGATCGCTGCGTGGCGTTCATCAATATCGACCTGACGGCGGTGGGCAACTGGGCAGAGCGCAACAATGTGGCCTATGCGTCCTATCAGGAACTGGCGGGTCATCCCCGTGTGTTAGAGACGATCAAGGCCCATGTGGAAGCGGTGAACAAATCCGTTGCCGCCGATGAGATGCTGTCGGGCTGTCAGGTGCATCGCTTTGTGGTGCTGCACAAGGAACTGGACGCGGATGATGGTGAGATGACCCGGACGCGCAAGGTGCGGCGTCGGTTCGTGGAAGAGAAATTCCAGGACATCATCGATGCGCTTTATGACGGATCCCAGTCGGTCTCGACCACCACCGAGGTGACGTATGAGGACGGTCGCAAGGGCTCGATCAGCGCCACGCTGGAGATTGTCGACGCGCCGGTTGTGCCGGTCGCACAGCATAAGGTGGCGGCGGAATGAGGGCCGTTCGAGCGCCGCTCGACCTGCGGTCATCGCCCCGCCCGCCGTCCCGTTTTTTGTGTCAGGGAGTGACTGATGCTGGATAGTTCCGAAGGATATGTCACCGAAGACGGCCGCAAGATCGGCGGTGTGGTGATGGAGATGAAGAACATCACCCTGCGGTTCGGCGGTGTGGTGGCGATCAAGGATATCTCGTTCGACATTCGCGAGGGTGAAATCCGGGCCATCATCGGGCCGAACGGGGCGGGTAAATCCTCGATGCTGAACGTGATTTCGGGCTTTTATGTCCCGCAGGAAGGCGAGGTCTGGTTTCACGGCGCGAAACGCCCGCCGATGCGCCCCTATGAGGTGGCGCGGCAGGGGATCGCGCGGACGTTCCAGAACATCGCTCTGTTCGAAGGCATGAGCGTGCTGGACAACGTCATGACCGGGCGGCTGAACTATATGAAAACCAACATCCTTCAACAGGCACTGTGGAAGGGCAAGGCCGAGGCGGAAGAGACCGAAAACCGCGAGGCGGTCGAGAAGATCATCGATTTTCTGGAAATCCAGCACATCCGCAAGACACCCGTCGCGCGCCTGCCTTACGGTTTGAAAAAGCGCGTCGAACTGGCGCGCGCGCTGGCCGCCGAGCCCAAGCTGCTGCTGCTGGACGAACCGATGGCGGGGATGAATGTCGAAGAGAAAGAGGACATGAGCCGCTTTATCCTCGACGTGAATGACGAGTTCGGCACCACCATCGCCCTGATTGAGCATGATATGGGCGTGGTGATGGACCTGAGCGACCGGGTGGTCGTGATGGATTACGGCAAGAAGATTGGCGACGGCACACCCGATGAGGTGCGCAACAATCAGGAAGTCATCGACGCTTATCTGGGGGTCAGCCATGACTGATATCCGGGCAGATATTTGGGGAGGCGAGCATGCCTGAACAACTCGTTTTTGCGATGGAGGTCATCCTCAACGGTCTGATGGCCGGGGTGCTTTACGCTCTGGTCGCGCTGGGCTTTGTGCTGATCTACAAGGCGTCGGGGATTTTCAATTATGCCCAAGGGGTTATGGCCCTGTTTGCGGCGATGACACTGGTCGGGATCATGAACGGGCAGGTGCCGTTTGCGCATCTGATCAACGCGATTTTCGGCACCCATATCCACTATTTCGGCTGGAACGTGCCCGCGCTGCTGGCGATCCTGCTGACCATGGCGGTGATGGTCCTGCTGGCCTGGGCGGTGCAACGGTTCGTCATGCGCCATCTGGTCGGGCAGGAACCGATCATCCTGTTCATGGCCACAATCGGTCTGGCCTATTTCCTAGAAGGTGTGGCCGACCTGATGTGGGGGTCCGAGATCAAGACGCTGGATGTGGGGCTGCCGCAGGGCATCAACCTGTGGATTGACGAAACCACTTTTAACATCTTCGACTACGGCTTTTTCATCGACAATCTGGATATTGTGGCAACGGTCATTGCTGCGCTGCTGGTGGCCGCGCTGGTTGCGTTCAGCCAATACACCAAGCAAGGCCGGGCGATGCGCGCGGTGGCCGATGACCATCAGGCGGCGCTGTCGGTGGGGATTTCGCTGAACTTCATCTGGGTCATGGTCTGGTCGGTGGCCGGGTTCGTGGCGCTGGTCGCGGGGATCATGTGGGGCACCAAATCGGGCGTGCAGTTCTCGCTGTCGCTGATCGCGCTCAAGGCGTTGCCGGTGCTGATGCTGGGCGGGTTCACCTCGATCCCCGGGGCCATCGTTGGCGGGCTGATCATCGGCGTGGGTGAGAAGCTGTTCGAGTTTGCGCTGGGCCCCGCATTGGGCGGCGCGACCGAGAACTGGTTTGCCTATGTGCTGGCGCTGATCTTCCTTGTCTTCCGGCCGCAGGGCCTGTTCGGCGAGAAGATCATTGAGAGGGTGTAGGCCGTGCAAAAGCTGATCGCCATCATCAACGTGATCGCATGGGCTGGCTTCTGGGCTTTTGGCTATATCGCCATCACCGCCGAAGGCCTGACGGACGCTCAGTTGGTGGTCGCAGCGATCCTGGCCTTTGTCGGGCTGGTTACCGGCATCATGGCCTACATGAAACTGGTGCGTTCGTCCGAGGCGAGCGGATACGCCAAGGGATCAAAACAACTGGACGCCGCGACCCGGAACCGGGCGCAGGAAGAATGGGGAAAGTAAGATATGTTCTATCGTGAGGCCGGAGATTTCAAAACCTCCTATGTCGCTGACAGCCAGACTTTCCCGATCAAGTTTGACCGGTATCGGTACTACGTCGTGCTGGCGGTGGCGTTCGGGATCATTCCGTTCATCATCAACGATTACTGGGCCAACGCCCTGCTGCTGCCGTTCCTGATCTATGCCATCGCGGCCATCGGGCTGAACATTCTGGTGGGCTATTGCGGGCAGGTGTCATTGGGTACCGGCGGGTTCATGGCTGTGGGGGCTTATGCCTGCTACAAGCTGATGACCGCCTTTCCCGATGTCAGCATGTTCATCCATGTGCTGCTTGCGGGCGGGATCACCGCCATCGTCGGTGTGCTGTTCGGCCTGCCAAGCTTGCGGATCAAAGGGTTCTATCTGGCGGTGGCCACACTGGCGGCGCAGTTCTTTCTGGTGTGGCTGTTCAACCGGGTGCCGTGGTTCTACAACTACTCGGCCTCGGGCCAGATCAACGCGCCCGAGCGGGACGTGTTCGGGATCATCATCACCGGACCCAATGCTCCGGCCTGGGCCACCTATCTGTTCTGCCTGATCTTCCTGACTGTGTCCGCCATCATCGCCCGCAACCTGACGCGCGGCACCACGGGGCGCACCTGGATGGCGATCCGCGACATGGACATCGCGGCCGAGATCATCGGGGTGAACCCGCTCAAGGCCAAGATCAGCGCCTTTGCCGTCAGCTCTTTCTTTGTCGGCATTGCGGGTGCGCTGTTCTTTGCGGTCTATCTGGGCGCGGTCGAAGTGGGCGAAGTGTTCGGTATCCAGAAGTCGTTCCTGGTGCTGTTCATGGTGATTATCGGCGGGTTAGGATCGATTTTCGGGTCTTTCGCAGGCGCGGCCTTCCTTGTACTGCTGCCGGTGGTGTTGAAGGTGGTCGGCGTCGATGTGCTGGGCTGGCCCACGGATATTGTGGCGCACCTGAACCTCGTGATCGTGGGTGCGCTGATCATCATGTTCCTGATCCTTGAACCGCACGGGCTGGCACAGCTGTGGCGCGTGGCGAAAGAGAAACTCAGACTCTGGCCGTTCCCGCACTAAGGGGCTGGCCCAATCAAAAAGACGGGCGGAAAGCCCGAAACCAACATCGGACCAACCAAGGGAGGAGACACCCGATGAACAAGAAACTGGCAACCCTGGCGCTGGGCGCTGTGATGGCCGCAGGTCCGGTCATGGCCGACCTTGTGTTCCCGTCGCTCAGCTATCGGACCGGACCTTATGCGGCAGGCGGTATTCCGTTTGCGGATGGCTATGCCGACTATTTCACCCTGCTGAACGAGCGCGATGGTGGCATCGGAGGTGTCCCAGCCCGCGTGATCGAATGCGAAACCGGCTATAACACCGAAAAAGGCGTGGAATGCTATGAATCGACCAAGGGCGAAGGCGCGCTGGTCTATCAGCCGCTGTCGACCGGGATTACCTATCAGCTGATCCCCAAAGTGACCGCAGATGGAATTCCGCTGCACACGATGGGCTATGGCCGCACCTCGGCCGCGAACGGCAAGGTGTTCAGCCATGTGTTCAACTATCCGGCCAACTATTGGAACGGTGCGTCGGGCGCGATCAACTATCTGCTGGACGAGAATGGCGGTGACCTGAACGGCAAGAAAATTGCGCTGGTCTATCACAACTCGGCTTACGGCAAGGAACCGATCCGCACGCTGGAAACACTGGCCGAAAAGCATGGCTATGACCTGACCCTGCTGCCCGTTGACCATCCGGGGCAAGAGCAAAAGTCGCAGTGGCTGCAGATCCGCCGTGAAAAGCCCGATTATGTGATCATGTGGGGCTGGGGCGTGATGAACCAGGTTGCCGTACAAGAGGCCGCCAATATCCGCTTCCCGATGGAAAACTTCATCGGCGTCTGGTGGTCTGGCGCTGAATTCGACGTGGAACCTGCGGGTGATAAAGCCACTGGCTACAAGGCGCTGACCTTCACCGGTCTCGGCATGGACTATCCGGTCTATGACGACCTGCAGAAATATGTCGTCGATGCGGGCAAAGCGGCAGGCGCAGGTGATCAGCTTGGTACGGTTCAGTACAACCGTGGTCTCTATGCTGCGATGCTGGCTGCCGAGGCGGTGAAGACTGCGCAGGACATGCACGGAACTGCTGAAATCGACGCGTCGATGATGCGCGATGGCATGGAGGCACTGGAAATCACCAGCGCCAAGATGGAAGGCTTGGGCATGTCGGGCTTCGGGCCTGAATTCTCGGTCAGCTGTGACAACCATGGTGGCCCCGGCCTGGTCGGCGTCGTGCAGTGGGATGCCGCCGCAGGAACCTGGAATTCGGTTCAGGACTTCAAGCCTACCGATGTCGAGGTGATCAACGCGCTGATCGAGGAAGACTCGGCCGCTTATGCCGCCGAAAACAACATCGAAGGGCGTTGCGAATAAGCGACCCCCTGTCCCGGTCCTGATCCGGGGCGCTGAAAATCCGGAGCGGCGGTTGCACTGCCGCTCCTCACGAACAGCTCCTACGGGGGCAGGCACGAGGACACGCGCTGATGCTTGATGCGGCACACACCACCGAAGTGCAGGCAGAAACCCTGCTTGAGGTCAACAATATCGAGGTGATCTACAACCATGTGATCCTTGTGCTGAAAGGCGTCAGCCTGACCGTGCCCAAGGGCGGTATCACGGCTTTGCTGGGTGGCAATGGTGCGGGTAAGACAACGACGCTCAAGGCCGTATCGAACCTGCTGCATTCGGAACGGGGCGAGGTCACCAAGGGCTCGATCAAATATCGCGGCCAAAGCGTGCATGAAAGCGACCCTGCCGATCTGGTGGAAAAGGGCGTCATCCAGGTGATGGAAGGCCGCCACTGTTTCGAACACCTGACGGTCGAGGAAAACCTGTTGACCGGGGCCTATACCCGTAAAGACGGCAATGCCGCGATCCAACAGGATCTGGAACTGGTCTATAGTTATTTCCCCCGTCTGAAAGAACGCCGCAAATCCCAAGCCGGTTATACCTCGGGCGGGGAACAGCAGATGGTGGCGATGGGCCGGGCGCTGATGTCACGACCCGAGACGATCCTGCTGGACGAACCCTCGATGGGTCTGGCGCCGCAACTGGTCGAAGAGATTTTCGGCATCGTGAAGGATTTGAACGAAAAAGAGGGCGTGTCTTTCCTGCTGGCCGAACAGAACACCAACGTGGCGCTGCGCTTTGCCCATTACGGCTACATTCTGGAATCGGGCCGCGTGGTGATGGACGGCCCCGCCGCCGAGCTGCGCGAGAACCCGGATGTGAAAGAATTCTACCTTGGCATGTCCGAGGAAGGCCGCAAGAGCTTTCGCGACGTCCGCTCGTACCGTCGCCGCAAGCGGTGGTTGTGATCTGATGGAGGATATGGCGATGACCTATTTCGACACACTCGAAACGCGCTCAGCCGACGAACGCGCCTCGGATCAGGCCGCCGCTTTGCGCGCGCAGCTGGAACGGGCGAAATCTTCTCCGGGCTTTACGGCGCATCTGGCAGGAAAAGACACTAATAAGGTAGAATCTGCGGATGATCTGCCCATGTTGCCAGTGCTGCGCAAATCGGACCTGACCCGCGCGCAAGCCAGTCGTCCGCCTTTTGGCGGCTTCACGGTGAAACCGGCGCGGCACTTTCATCACGTGTTCCAATCCCCCGGCCCGATTTACGAGCCGGGCAGCACCGATCACGATTGGTGGCGCATGGGGCGGTTCCTGAACGCAGTGGGTGTTGGGGCTGGCGATATCGTTCAGAACTGTTTCGGCTATCACCTGACACCTGCGGGCATGATCTTTGAAAACGGCGCACGTGCGGTTGGCGCCGCGGTTCTGCCCGCCGGAACCGGCCAGACCGAATTGCAGGTCACAGCGGCGCGCGATGTCGGATGCACCGCTTATGCGGGCACGCCGGACTATCTGAAGGTCATTCTGGACAAGGCGGACGCGATGGGCGTTGCGCTGAACTTCTCGAAGGCGGCAGTGGGGGGCGGTGCGCTGTTCCCGTCGCTACGTCAGGAATATGCGGATCGCGGGATTTCCTGCCTGCAATGCTATGCCACGGCTGATCTGGGCAATGTCGCCTATGAAAGCGCTGCGATGGAAGGAATGATCATTGACGAGCATGTCATCGTCGAGATCGTGACCCCCGGAACCGGCATTCCTGTGGCCATTGGTGAAGTGGGTGAGGTTGTCGTGACCTCGCTGAACCCCGACTATCCCCTGATCCGGTTCGCGACCGGAGACCTGTCGGCGCTGATGCCCGGCGTCTCGCCCTGCGGTCGGACCAATATGCGGATCAAGGGCTGGATGGGCCGTGCCGATCAGACCACCAAGATCAAGGGCATGTTCGTGCGGCCCGAACAGGTGGCGGCTCTGGTCGAAAAACACGACGAGATCGTCAAAGCTCGCGTGATCGCCGCGCGTCAGGGCGAGATGGACACCATGACCGTCCAGATCGAAAGCCCGGGCGGGGATGACACGGCCTATGCCAAATCGGTCGCCGAGGTGCTGAAACTGAAAGGCGCCATCGAGGTTGTCGCCCCCGGATCGCTGCCGAAAGACGGTTTGGTGATCGAGGATCAGCGGGTTTATGAATGACACCCGCGTAAGGCGAGGTTTTCTTCGCCTTACGTTTGACGAACTCATTTGGTGTTCAGAACGCTGGTTACCAATTCCGGATGGCCATTGTTCCTAAGCAATATCCCGGAATGTAGGCTGTAGGCGCCGAAAGTTCTCAAAGGGTGAATGCTCCACTGAAATTCCCTCTTTGGAATGCGACCGTTGATCAAAACTCCCTCTCCGTCGTACTTATATGATGCCCACATAATTTTTCGCGAATAGGCAATAGGATTGGACACATGGAAGCCGCTGGCCTTCATCCAACTGATCAGTTTGTTTGGGCTCGACAGGTGCTGGGCGACGGCGATCAAGCAATAGTCCAATTCTTCCAGAAATCTGATCTTTTGCCAGTTTAGGGTCGAATTTTCCAAAGTCTCATCCTCTGCTACCAAGCATGCTTTCGCGAATTCGGTGTCGACGATTGTTTCTGCCCGCACTGGAAAGCCCGCCAGCGCTAATATCGACATGGTCAGAAAAACTCGGCAGGGCATTGCATATCCAATCTTGGCGTAATGCCTCAGCCGAACAGAAGCGTTGTCCGGCAGCAAGTCTGGAATCCCTTATCACGTACAAGTCACGAATGGGGGATTGAGCAAACTCGGGAGCGGTAGTTAGCTGTATTGGTGCTGGCAATCCCGACGATTTTAGTCGAAAAGGACACTCAGAGCATTCTGAAGACGCCGGATGACCCAGATCGACTATTCTGAAAACGGATCGCGGAACCGCGGCGTACGCGGCACCCGGCTTTTGGCCGGGCTGGCCTATGTGGTTGCAGCGGCCTGCCTGTTGCCGATGGTGGCCGTTGTTCTGGCGGCGCTGACCGGCGGGACCGACACGATTGCGCATCTGGCAGAGACGGTGCTGCCCCGGTACACGGTGACCACGCTCATCCTGGTTGTTTTGGTCGCTGCGGGTACGTTCAGCATTGGCACCGGGGCCGCGTGGCTGGTCACGATGACCCGGTTTCCCGGCGTACGCTTGCTTGAGATTGCGCTGGTTCTGCCGCTGGCCTTTCCGGCATATGTGCTGGCCTATGCCTATACCTTTATTCTGGATCATCCGGGGATCGTGCAATCCACCCTGCGCGATGTAACGGGGTGGGGCCCGCGCGATTACTGGTTCCCCGAGATCCGCTCGACCGAGGGTGCGGCGGCGATGCTGATCCTTGTGCTGTATCCGTATGTCTACCTGCTGGCCCGCGCGGCCTTTTTGCAGCAAAGCGCAACCGCCTTTCTGGCGGCGCGTGCGTTGGGCAACAACCCATGGCTCGCGTTTCGGCGCGTGTCTCTGCCGATGGCGCGCCCGGCGATTGCGGGCGGCGTGCTGTTGGCGGTGATGGAGACCATCGCGGATTTTGGCACCGTGTCCTATTTCGGGGTCCAGACCTTTGCGACGGGTATCTATACCAGTTGGTTTTCGCTGGCCGATCGCGCGGGTGCCGCGCAACTGGCCTTATGCCTTTTGACCTTTGCTTTGGTCATGGCAGTGGCTGAACGCACGCAGCGGGGCAAGGCAAAATACTATCAGGCGGGCAAGCAGCACGCAGCGCAGCCCGCCGCACATCTGACCGGCTGGCGCGCTGTCGGTGCCTTTGTTCTATGCGCTGTCCCGGTGCTGTTCGGGTTTCTGCTGCCGGTGATCATTCTTGTTGAGATGGGAATGGAATCCGAGCAGAACCTGCTGTCGGAGCGTTATCTCGGGTTCATCCGCAACTCACTGATCCTTGCGGGGACCGCAGCGGTTGTCACCGTGTCTGCCGCCATCAGCGTCGGGTTTTTTCAGCGCCTTCGCCCCGGTCGCGCCTCGTCAGGTGCGGCTTATATCTCGCGTCTTGGTTACGCGGTTCCGGGTGGGGTGATCGCGGTTGGGCTGATCGTCCCCTTTGCTGCCTTCGACAACGCGCTCGATGCGTGGATGCGCCAGACGTTTGATATCTCAACCGGCCTGCTGGTCACCGGCTCGATCTGGTTGTTGGTTGCGGCCTACATGGTGCGGTTTCTGGCAGCAGCGCTGAGCGCGTATGAAGGCGGGCAGAGCACGGTTCACGCCAATATGGACGCCGCCGCGCGATCCCTGGGGCAAACGCCCTTGGGCACTCTGCGGCGGGTGCATCTGCCCATTCTGACGCCATCGCTGCTGACTGCATTGCTGATCGTCTTTGTCGATGTGATGAAGGAACTGCCCGCCACACTGATCATGCGGCCTTTCAACTTTGATACGCTGGCGGTGCAGGCGTACCGGCTGGCCTCGGACGAGCGGCTTGAGGGCGCGGCGGTGCCCTCATTGGTCATTCTGGCCGTCGGATTGCTGCCCGTGATCCTGATTTGCCGACAGGTCGGACGCCGGTAACACCTTTTGACGAATTGAAGCATAGCAGCGCAACAGGCTTGATTCGGGCGCGATTTCCGGCAAGGCTTGGGGTATGAACATGCAGCCTCCCAGCCGGTTTTCTGCAAACTCGGCCCAGATGCCCGTCGCGTTCGACCGGCGCGAGATGTCCCATATCCTGTCCGTATACGGCCGGATGGTCGCCGCCGGAGAATGGCGCGATTACGGAATTTCCAACCTGTGTGACATGGCGATTTTCTCGATTTTCCGGCGCACGGCGGAACATCCGATCTATCGCATCGAAAAGCACCCACGCCTGCGGCAGAAACAAGGGATGTATTCGGTTGTCGGTATGGACGGACGTATCCTGAAACGCGGCCATGATCTGCGCACGGTACTGAGGGTGCTGGAGCGTAAGCTGATCCGCTCGGTTTCGCCGGATTAGAGCCTTTTGTGGGCTGTCACAGGCCCGTCGCCTTGGGCCAGAATGCGGGCGATTGCCTGATCCATAGGCTCATAGGCCACTGCCATGTGATACGCGTTCGCATGCAACAGCATGTTCGGCCCTGAAACCCATGCCACATGACCCTTCCAGAACAGCAGGTCGCCGCGTTGGGGCGGTGTGCCATCAGGTAGCGCAGTGCCAACTGCCTGCTCCTGATCGCCACTGTCACCCGGACACGCGATACCGCAAGCCAGCAACCCGGCCTGAACCAGCCCGGAACAGTCGATCCCGAACCGGCTGTTGCCGCCCCACAGATAGGGCGTGCCCAGAAACAGCTCGGCCACGGCCACCGGGTCGGTTTGAATGTCCGAGATCGGCGCAGTGTGGACCGTTGGAATGTATCCCAACTCGGTTTCCAGAAACCTGTCCGTCTGCGACAGAGCATGCACGGTGCTGCCAAAGCTCAGCGAGGCCAGATCGCGGGTTTTCATATCCGCCTGTTCATAGGCATGGGTTGCGAGAGCAGTGATCCGGTGGGTCTGCGGCACCTCCGGCCCCAATTGGGCAGACCGGACCCAGCCGGGATAGCCATCTTTGTCGGCGGTGATCCGGCTCCACCCGTCTTGTTCTTCGGCGACCTGCACGGTGTCTCCGAACAGCAATTGCCGGTCACGCGCGCCGTCTGGACTGCGCAGCAGGTCAATGACGGGTCGGATGACGCGCAGGCGGGTCACAGGCCCAATATCTCCGGCAGTGCACCCAGCACGGCGCGCGGGCCTTGGCCCAAACCGCCTTTGCTGCGTCCGGGCGACTTGCTGGGCTGCCATGCATAGATGTCGAAATGCATATAAGCGCTGTTTTCGACAAAGCGGCGCAGGAACAGGGCGGCGGTGATGGACCCCGCGAACCCACCCGAGGGCGCATTGTCCAGATCGGCGATCCCCGGCTCGATCATCGCCTCATACGGTGTATGGAACGGCATCCGCCAGACCGGATCGGCCGAGCGTTGCGCGGCCTGCGTCAGGGCCGCCGCCGCCTGATCGTCATCCGTATAGAACGGGGCCAGATCCGGGCCGACGGCCACGCGCGCGGCCCCTGTCAGGGTTGCCATCGAGATCACCAGATCCGGCTGCCCCTCATCCGCCAGCGCAAGCGCGTCGGCCAGCACCAACCGCCCCTCGGCATCGGTGTTGTTGATCTCGACCGTCAGACCCTTGCGCGAGGTCAGGATGTCACCGGGGCGGAAGGCGTTGCCTGCCACCGCGTTCTCAACCGCCGGGATCAGCACCCGCAGTTGCAGCGGCAGATTCAGCTCCATGATCATCCGGGCCAGCCCCAGCACATTCGCCGCGCCGCCCATATCCTTCTTCATCAGACCCATGGAGGCACCGGGTTTCAGGTTCAGACCACCCGTATCGAAACACACACCCTTGCCGACCAGCGTCAGCTTGGGCCCTTTGTTGCCCCAGCCCATCTCGATCAGACGCGGGGCCTGATCCGCTGCGCGGCCAACTGCGTGGATCATCGGAAAATTCTGCTCCAGCAGCGCATCACCGGTGATGGTGCTGCATGTCGCCCCGAACTCCTGCGCCAGCGCTTCCGCCGCCTGTTGCAACTGGTCGGGTCCCATGTCCGAGGCCGGGGTGTTGACCAGATCGCGGGTCAGCGCCTCGGCATTGACCATCGCCTCAAGCCGCGCGGCATCTACAGTATCCGGCGCGACCAGACGCGCCTTGGCCGGAGATTGGCTGGCGTAGCGGTCAAACGCATAGCCGGTCAGCAGCCAGCCCAGACACTCCATCTCCAACTGATCGGGCGGGACATCGGACCCGAGGTGATACGTGCCTTCGGGCAGCGCCTCGGCAGCGGCGGCCAGAGGGAACCGTTTGCGGGCGCGTTTGGCCTGCGTTCCATAGCCCGCCAGCGCAAACCCGGCCCGGCCATCCTTGCCCGGCACCAAAAGCGCCTGACCTATTGCACCGGTGAACCCGTTCACCTCCACCCAATCACGAACATGATCCGGCTGGTCCTGAAGCCATCCGTCCAGATCGGATTGACCAAGCACATGCAGCGGAACAGAAGCGTCAGAGGGCGGGGCAAAGCTTAGGGTCATGGGCGTCTCGGCTGATTGAATTTGCGCCCAGACTAGCCACCTGCGACCCGCCCGCAACCCCCGTCAGACGGAAAGGTCCTGCTGATCCCAAACGGCGGTCAACGACCGCTCACCCACGCGGATCAGCCGCCCCAGCGTTGCGCCAGCCGCCACCGCATCCCCGGCATCGACCGCGCCTGCCACGTCGCCCGCAACCCGCGCCAGTGCGGTCATCCCGACCTGATCGGCGATCGCCACCAGCGATTTCGAGCATTTGCGCAGGTTCTCCCAATCGCGCTGCCGCCAGAACCGTTCGCAATTCGACAGGCGCACGGCCAGTTCCTCGACCGTGCGGCACAGCACATCCAACGCGTTCTTGTCGCCCAGTTGCCGGTACAGCCCGCTGAGGCGATCCGGGTCCAGTCGCACGGTTTCCTTATGTTCAAGTGTGAGTATCTTATCCACCACATTCACCCTAGTTCAGTCGCCCCCACGGCGTAGGCCTGATGTTTGGCGGGAAATTCTTTGCAAATCCTTGCGCGGAGTTCGGATAATGGCTCGAATTTTCCTTGAATTCAGTTTACAGCGGCCTAAGCAATTGAAGACAGGAACACCGAAATGGATATAGCCAAACCTTTGCCAACCTATCTGGTGAAACGGTATCACGGCTGGAAGGCGACGACATATTCCGAAAATCAGGTCTGGTATCGGCGTCTGGCGGATGAGGGGCAGCGCCCCCGAGCCATGGTGATTTCCTGCTGCGACAGCCGGGTGCATGTGACTTCGATCTTCGGGGCGGATCAGGGTGAGTTCTTCATTCACCGCAATATCGCCAATCTTGTCCCGCCTTACGCGCCCGATGGCGACCATCATGGCACAAGCGCCGCCATCGAATACGCCGTGACGGCCCTGAAAGTGGCGCATCTGATCGTGTTGGGGCATTCGCAATGCGGCGGTGTGCAGGGCTGTATCGACATGTGCAAGGGGCAGGCCCCGCAACTTGAGGCCAAGGAAAGCTTTGTCGGCCGCTGGATGGACATCCTGAAGCCCAAATATGATCTGGTCGCAGATATCGAAGACAGCGCCGACCAGGCCCGCCAGTTCGAACGGCAGGCGGTTGTGGCGTCGCTGGAGAACCTGATGACCTTCCCATTTGTGGCGTCAGCGGTCGAAGACGACACGCTCAGCCTGCACGGGCTCTGGACGGATATCGGTGCGGGCGGGCTGGAGTGTTTCGATCCGCACCAGAAGAGATTCGTGCCGGTCTGACAGCGCCGAACCGCCAGCGCAGGCATCAGGTGCAGTTCAGGGTCTGGTTTTCAGTTGTATTCCGGTATGCTTAGGTCATTGATCGCAATCTCCGGAGCATATTATGAAATGGATTAAACGCATTGTTCTGAGCCTGATCGTGCTTGTTCTGGCGCTTGTGGGCATCTCTTACCTGCTGCCCGGCAAGGCCGAAGTGTCCCGCAGCATCACCATCGACGCACTGCCCGAGGCGATCTTTCCTTATGTGAATTCCATGCAAAAGACCGAGAAATGGTCGCCCTGGCTGCACCGCGATCCCGAAACCCAGCTGTCCTATTCCGGGCCAGCGTCGGGTGTCGGCAATACTCTGAACTGGGCGTCGGACCACCCGCAGGTCGGTACCGGCTCGCAAGAGATTGTGGAAAGCGTCGAGAACCAGAGCGTCCAGACAGCGCTGGATTTCGGCCCGATGGGCACGGCTACGGCGTCGTTTACCCTGCAACCCGAAGGCGGGCAGACTCTGGTCACTTGGGGCTTCACATCTGATCTGGGCCTGAACCCGATGACGCGCTGGATGGGGCTGATGATGGATGGCTGGGTCGGCGGAGATTATGAGCGCGGATTAACCAACCTGAAGGCACTGGTCGAGGGGCAGGGGTGACAGAACCAGCTTTGCGCGCGGCTTGCCCGTCAGAAACTGACCGCCCGCCACCAGAATCCGTTCAGTCAGCCGTGGCCCGCAAATCTGAGATCGCCGCCGCAAACGCCTGCGGGGCTTCCTGCGGCAGATTGTGGCCGACTCCGTCGATGATCCGGCGCTGGTATGGGCCGATAAAGTGGCGCTGATCGAGGTCTTCGTCAGACGGAGGCTCAACCCCATCGTCGCGCCCCAACAAAACAATACTGGGGACCGTGATGTCGGGTTGCCCGGTCAAAAGCTGCTCGATCTCGTTGTAATCGGGGTCACCCGAAACCCCGCCATAGCGGTGTTGGTAGGAATGCAGCACGATGTCCACGAAATCGGGGTTTTCGAATGATGCGGCGGTGGTTGCAAACGTCACTTCATCGAACGCCCAACTGGGCGACCAAAGGGACCATATGTGGCGGCACAGATCATACCGCTGCTGAATCAGACCCGTACGCCCGCGGTCGGTGTGGAAATAATACTGATACCAGTAGCGGGCTTCTTTCTCGGGCGATGCCGGTTTCCATGCGTTTGGAATGTCCTGAATGTTGTAGCCATCGCCGCAACTGACCAAACCACTGACGCGTTCCGGCCAAAGCGCGGCCACAATGCAGGCGGCCCGGCCACCCCAGTCATAGCCGCCAAGCGTTGCACGTTCGATCCTCAGCGCATCCATGAAGGCCAGCAAATCAGCGGCGATTGCTGCCTGTTGCCCTGAACGCATCGTGTCGGGGGACAGAAACCGCGTTCGACCGTAGCCGCGCAAGTACGGCACAAAACACCGAAACCCCTGTCCGGCGAGATCCGGTGCAACCGGATCGTAAGAGCGCACGTCATAGGGAAAGCCGTGCAGCAGAATGACCGGCTTACCATCGGTTGGACCGAACTCATGATAAGCAATTTCAAGCTTACCGGCCTCGACGAAATGCAGTTCTGACCAGGACATTGTGCCTCCTGTTTCGCGGCGGGCGCTGAGAAACCGATTTGGATGATTTGCTGAATATCAAACAAGGCAGGGCATGCAAGTTGCTGAAAGCAGGGGGAATAAGTGACCACCGAAAACTGGGTTTTCTCTGCTGCCCGGCAATAGCGTTTTGTCGCGAAGTGGTTACATAGGCCTGAATTCGCTCATACCGCACAAAAAAACCCCGCCACCGAAGTGGCAGGGTCTGTTTCAAAGTCCTTGATCCTTCAGTGGGCTCAGCCCTTCTTCAGAACCTCACGGCCCAGCAGTTCCGCGATCTGCACCGCGTTCAGCGCAGCACCCTTGCGCAGGTTGTCCGAGACGCACCACAGGTTGATGCCGTTCTCGACGGTCGAGTCCTGACGGATGCGGCTGATGAAGGTGGCGAAATCGCCGACGCATTCGGCGGGCGAGACGTAGCCGCCGGCCTCGCGCTTGTCGATCACCATGATGCCCGGTGCTTCGCGCAGGATGTCGCGGGCTTCGTCTTCGTCCAGGAATTCCTCGAATTCGATGTTCACGGCTTCAGAGTGGCCAACGAACACAGGCACGCGGACGCAGGTGGCTGTGACCTTGATCGACGGATCGACGATCTTTTTGGTCTCGACAACCATCTTCCACTCTTCCTTGGTCGAGCCGTCTTCCATGAAGACGTCGATCTGCGGGATGACGTTGAAGGCGATCTGCTTCTGGAACTTCTTCGGCTCAACCTCGTTGATCGGGTTGTAGACGGCTTTGGTCTGGTCCCACAGCTCGTCCATACCCTCTTTGCCCGCACCGGACACCGACTGGTAGGTCGAGACGACAACGCGCTTGATCTTGGCGCGGTCATGCAGCGGCTTCAGCGCGACGACCATCTGCGCGGTCGAGCAGTTGGGGTTGGCGATGATGTTCTTGTTCTTGTAATCGTGGATCGCCTGCGGGTTGCACTCGGGCACGATCAGCGGAATGTCCGGGTCGTAGCGATAGAGCGACGAGTTATCGATCACCACGCAGCCCGCCGCAGCGGCCTTGGGCGCATAATCCTTGGTCGCGGCAGAGCCTACGGCAAACAGGGCGATGTCCCAGCCGGTGAAATCAAAGGTGTCCAGGTCTTTGGTCGTGAGTGTCTTGTCGCCAAAAGTCACCTCAGTGCCCAGCGAACGGCGGCTTGCCAGAGCGGCAAGTTCGTCCACGGGGAACCGGCGTTCCGCCAGGATGTTCAGCATTTCGCGGCCCACGTTACCCGTGGCGCCGACGACGACGACGCGATAGCCCATTTCATGTCTCCAAAGTTAAGGACGCGCGTTCATAGCCGCGTTGCAGCGAAGAAAAAAGGGCTTTCGCAGGGTATTTCACCGATTGACGCGGATTTGAGGCGGTTCGCTGCGCTTATTCCGCATCCAGCAGAGAGCGGTAGACCTTTACGATGGCTTCGGCCTCGCCTTCGATTCGAAAATTCTGTTCCACATGGGCGCGTGCGGCCTGTCCGGCGGTGGCCAGTTGGGCCGGGTCGGACAGCATCTGATCCAGCGCCTCGGCCAATGCCGGGGCGTTGTCTTTTTCAACCAGCCGTCCGGTCTCAGTGTCCTTGATCTGGGCACTGAACGCGCCCACACCATGGCAGGCGATGGCGGGCACGCCCGAGGCCATCGCCTCAAGCGGGGTCAGACCAAACCCTTCGTGGCGGGCGGGGGCGACGAACAGATCGAGGGCACGATAGGTCTCGACTATTTCCTCCCACGGGCGTTCGCCAAGAAAATGGACACGGTCGCACAAGCCAGCGGCTTGCAGCTTGGCTTCCTGCTCGGCCTGAAAGGCTTCGAATTCGCTGGTGGCGCGACCGGTGAAGATGATGTGGGCGTTGGGATGGTTGGGCAGAACGCTGAGCGCGGCGTCGACCAGCAGATCGACGCCTTTTTGTGGCCTGATGCGTCCGAAACAGCCGATCAGCGTACCGCTGGGCAGGCCCAGCTTGTCGCGCAGGGCTTGTTTGTCGGTCGCCGGGTGGAACAGTTCGGTGTTCACGCCATGCATGATCACCGTCGAAGGGTGCTGCAGGAACGAGGCTGCCTGCGGCGTTGTCGCGATCAAGGCATCCATTTGCGAGATCAGCTTCTTGGTAAACCCGGAATGATCCCGTTGCGCCGCAGAGGTGAACAGAAGTTTCAGATTGCGCCGCAGGACCTTGCGCAGAAACAGGCCCATCAGCATTTCCGTATTGCGCCGCGCGTGCCAGACCCGGCGAGTGCGGTTGGACAGGAACGGAACCTTGATCAGGCGGATATGCGGCAGGTCATCCGGCAGGCCGGGGCCGGTGGCGACGATCCCGATCATCTCTTTCTGGATCGGCAGCAGGCGGATGACCGTGGTTGTGACCCCGGACAGGCTGTGTTTCAGGTTGGGTGCGATCACCTCGATATCCTGCACGGGCCGTCCCTCCGGTTCTAAATCAATCCACGTTGTCCCGGCTGAATAGATAGATCACGCAGCCAATGGCAAGGGTCACGGCGAAAAAGCCGAAGATGGCCAGATAAGGCGCGGTGGCTCCGGCGGCGGTATTGGCCGCATGGATGCGACCGGTCACGAATTGCGCGATCCCAACCCCGCCGATGCCAAAGAGGTTCAGCAAGGTGACCCCGCGCCCCACCAGATGTGGCGGCACAAAAGCCCGGCCATGGGCCATGATCACCGGAAAGCTGGCCCCCAGAAACCCAATGACCGCCAGCAGCAGGACCGAGACCCATATCGCGCTGTCGATCCACAGGCACAGCATACCCAGCGCCGCTGCCCCCAGCGCATTACCGCCGAAGATCACCCATTTCCGCGTGCCCAGTATGCGATCCAGCGGCCCGTAGGCAAAGGTCCCGCCGATCATCGCCGATCCCATGATCAGAGTTGCGGTCCCGATCTGAGTGGTGCTGAGCCCGAAGACGTCGTTCAGATACGGCCCGGCCCACAATCCCCGCAGCGCGGCAGAGGGCGCATAGGCCACCAGCATCAGCGGCAGGATCAGCCACAAGGCGGGTTCCTTCAACAGGTCCAGAACTGATCCCCTATGCTCGGTCTCGACCTTGGCCGGGTCGCTAACGCTGACCCATATGCCAAGGGCGATCACGGCAGAGATCACCGCCAGCCCCAGCAGGGTGGCGCGCCAGCCCATCAGTTCGACCGCCAGCGCGGTGGGGTAAGAGGCGACCAGATTTCCCACCGACCCCACACCCAGCATCACCGCCGCAAGGGTTGCAAACCGGGCAGGCGGGTATTCGCGGGCAAAGATGAAGTAAGACGCCATCAGGACCGGAGAGCATCCGACCCCGATCAGCGCCATTGCAACGCTGATATAAAAGGCCGAGGATGCGGCGGCAAACACAGCCGCCCCGCCAGCACCGCCCACCAGCAGCAGAGCGGCGGCGGTCAGGCGCGGGCCGACCCGGTCCAGCGCCCAGCCCACGGGCAACTGCATGGCGGCAAAGACCAGAAACCAAAGGCCCGAGGCAAAGGCCAGATCCTCGGGCGTGGCACCGATATCCTTCTCAAGATCCAGGCTGAGCACGGCCAGAAACGCGCGGAAGAACTGGCTGAGGACGTAAGCCAGACACAGTACAACCAGCCCTGACTTCATGTAACATCCCCTTCACATCTTGGCACCAATCCTTGGCACGTCGTGGCAAAACGCACAAGCGCGTGTAGAATGTTGCAGAGGGCGGACTTCGATCACGTTTGAGCTAGCTTTTGGGTCAAGCCAATTTGAGGGGGACAATGAAAGACCTCCATTCTGCGTTTTATGAAAACCTTCCGCTGCTGCGGGATTTTAACCGGCTGGCAGACCCGTCGACCTTCGCACCCGTTCCCGATGACTGGATTCTGGGCGTCGCCGATATTGTCGATTCGACCGGAGAGATCGCGCGCGGGCGCTACAAGACGGTCAACATGGTCGGCGCGGCGGTAATCTCGGGCATGATCAACGCCATGGACGGCAAGCTGTTTCCCTATGTCTTTGGTGGCGACGGGGCCGGATTTGCGGTGCCACCCAGCGCAGCGGATACCGCGCGCACTACACTGTCTGACCTGCGGCGCTGGGCGCAGGAGGAATTCTCGATGCCCTTGCGCGCCGCCTTGGTGCCGGTGGCCGAGCTGCGCAAGGCGGGCAAGGATTTGCGCGTGGCACGCTATGCGCCCTCGAACGGGGTGGACTATGCCATGTTCACGGGCGGGGGTTTGGCCTGGGCCGAGGCGCAGATGAAAGCAGGTGTGCATGAGGTGCCGATGGCCGACCCGGGCAGCCAGCCGGATCTAACCGGCCTGTCCTGTCGCTGGTCCAACAGCCCGGCGCAGCATGGTCGCATCGTGTCGGTCGTGGTGCAGCCGACGGCAAGCGCCACCGAAAGCGACTTTTCCGATCTGGCGCAATCGGTTTTGCGCGCCTCGGACGGGTTGGACCGTGCAGGCCATCCGGTGCCCGAGCCCGGCCCGCCCATGACCTGGCCGCCCCCGGATGTGGGCTTGGATGCTCATGTGTCCCGCGCCGGGCGGAACCTGTTGACGCAAAAGCTGATGCTGCTGGGGCAGAACCTGCTGATCGCGATGCTGTTCTGGACCGGCAAACGCATGGGACAGTTCGAACCTGGTCATTACAGGCATATGGTCAGCCGCAACGCCGATTTCCGCAAATTCGATGACGGGCTGAAAATGACGCTGGATTGCGACCCGGCGACGCTGGCCCAGATCGAACACATGCTGGAAGAGGCGCGCGGGCGGGGCAAAATCAGATATGGCCTGCACGCTCAGGATGAGGCGATGATGACCTGCTTTGTCCCTGCAGCCACGCGCGACGACCATGTGCATTTTGTCGATGGTGCATCCGGTGGATATGCGCAGGCCGCAGCGGTCATGCGCGGCTAAGCGGTTATTCCGGCTTCCACTGTGCCGCCAGTGCGCGCGCAGACTGTGCCAGTAGCATCACGTCAATGCCCACGGCCAGAAACGCCGGATCCATCTCAAGATAGGCCGAGGTCGCCTCGTCATTCGTGCCCAGAATGCCCGGAGCCTTGCCGGCAGCCCTGATCCGTTTCATTGCGTCTGCGATCACCGCCCGAACCTCGGGCGCGGCGCTGTTGCCTTGGTGGCCCATATCCGTGGACAGATCGGCGGGGCCGATGAACACCCCGTCGATACCCTCGACCTGCAAAATCTCGTCCAGCGCCGCGATCCCGGCGCGGTTTTCCACCTGCACCAGCAGGCAGATTTCCTGATCCGCGGTCTGGATATAGTCTTTGACGGACCCATACATCGTCGCCCGCGCCGAGGTTGCCCCGACACCACGCACCCCTTCGGGCGGATAGGTGCAGGCGCGGACAAGCGCGCGCGCCTGTTCGGCGCTTTCCACGATGGGCACAAGAATGGTCTGCGCACCTGCATCCAGCACCATCTTGATCAGCCAGGTTTCCCCCACGGGCACACGCACCACCGGATGCGAGGGGCTGTTCGCCAGCGCCACCAACTGATCCCGGATTGAGCGGATGTCATTGGGCGCGTGTTCTCCATCGATGACCAGCCAATCGAAACCGGCGGTTCCCATGATCTCGGCGGTGATTGGTTCGGCAAAGCTCATCCAGCAGCCGATCTGCCGTTTGCCCTGTGTCAGAGCCTGTTTGAACGGGTTATGTGGGGCGGGCATTGGGAACACTCCTGTTTCAGGCTCTTGCGGTGTCAGTGAATTCCGCCAATTGGCCGGGGTCAAGTTCTACTTCTTTTCCCCGCGAATTAGCCGCCTCATCCCATTAAACAAAACAATGCCAGATCGATTGGTATCACGAATTTCAACTGCAAAAACTTGCGCAATTTCTGGATTTAGGTGAGGATTCAGTATGACCGACGAACTTCCCCTAACGTCGCGATCTTTGCCCATTGCTTTGTTGCGGGCGCGGGAAAAGGTTATGGGACCCATTCGGAAATTGCTGGTGGACGCTGGTGTCACCGAACAGCAATGGCGGGTCCTGCGGGTGCTGAACGAAGAAGGCCCGCAAGAACCCACCCATATTGCCGAACGCGCCTGTCTTCTGTTGCCCAGCCTCACGCGGATTCTGCAAAAGCTGGAACAGAAGAAGCTGATTGTCCGGCGCAGCCACCCTCAGGACCGACGTCGCCAGATCGTCGAGATCAGCGCCGACGGTATTCAGGTGATCCATGCCAATCTGGCCGTCAGCGTCGAACAGGCCGAACGCATCCGCACCCAGCTTGGCCCGGACAAGCATGAGATGCTGCTGGATCTGTTGAACGAGCTGAAAGATCTGGAAAGCTAAGGGGTAAATTCGCGATTTGCATTAAAACCCCGCCGGAGATGGTAGGGGGAAATCTCCGGCGGGGTGGCCAGACCCGGACTGGAATTGTGCCTGGCCCGTGTTTCAGAAAGTGCAGAACCGAAAATGGCTCAGTACCGGGGTTTGGGGTCTAGGGGGTAGACCTTTGGCCCTTGCTCCTTCCGAAACAGTCGCGTCCAATTGCAGACTTGTTGGGTTGTCCGCAAGAGGTTTCTTCGAGTCAGTTTGGTCGTGCTATTGTTCCGGTCTTCTATAGGACCGGATGTGTGTCTTTCCCTGTCTCGACGACAGGTGCCGTGCGGCAAATGTCTTTTTTGCTTCGATACCACGTGTTCTAGTGCGAAAGCCGCGGTTTCCAAGCTATATTCTTCAATTCAGGCATGTGGTCCTGCAACACATGCCTTTGAACGATCTGTGCTGGGGGTCAAAAAGCATAGACGCTCTGGACTTGATCAAACCGGGTTGATCAGATTCAGGGAACATATCTGTGGTTGTGTGCCGGAATTGAGCAGTTCCATGCCGAAACAATCTAAAGGCGTTGGTAAAAACAGGCGTGTTTCCGCCGGTTGCCGATAGCGCGGTCTTAACTAAGATGCCTCTGAACACGCAATTAGGGGTCATCATGCAACACTATTTGTTTCCGGTTCCGGACACGCTCGGCCTTCCTGTTGTCGGGGAAAGGGCTTTTTACCCGGTCGGTCGCATCTTTTGCGTCGGTCGAAACTATGCCGCTCATGCCGCCGAAATGGGGCATGAGGTTGATCGCGAGGCGCCTTTTTACTTCACCAAATCCGCCGCAAACGCCGTTTTGGCGGATGCGACAGTGCCCTATCCGCCCGGCACCGGGAACTACCACCACGAGATGGAGCTTGCGGTTGCGATTGGCAAACCGGTGTTCAAGGCCTCCCGTTTGCAGGCATGGGAGGCGGTCTACGCCTATGGCTGCGCGCTGGATATGACCCGTCGTGACCTGCAAATCCGCGAGCGCAACAAGCAACGACCTTGGGATCTGGGCAAAGACGTCGAAAACGGTGCGGTCTTTGCGCCGCTGACCCCGGCCGCCACGTGGTCGCCCGACGATGACAAGCGCATCCACCTGAGCGTCAATTCCGAAGTCCGTCAGGACGCGACCCTGCAAGAGCTGATCTGGAAAATCGATGAGATCATCTGCCACCTGTCCGGTTTCTATCACCTGCGCCCCGGCGATCTGATCCTGACCGGTACACCTGCCGGAGTCGGGCCAGTGGTTGCAGGGGACAAAATCGAAGGCGGGATTGACGGGTTAGAGCCCATTCGCCTGACACTGACAGACGCAGAATAGACCCTATTTAGGGTCTTTCAGCCAATCCTGCGCAAACTCGACCCTATCCAGACCGGCAAAGCGGCGGACCCGATCCAGTTCCGCGTCCAATCGACGGGTGCGGGCGTCCGACCACCGGACCTTGCGCTCGGGCCACATGGCTTTGACCCGCAAAACGCCCGCATCCCGATGGGCTTTCATGTCGATCCGCCCGATCAGCTTGTCGCCCTCAAGCAGGGGGAACACGTAGTAGCCATAGGTCCGTTTCGCCTCGGGCACAAAAACCTCGATCCGATAGTAGAAGCCAAACAACCGCTCGGCCCGGTTTCGGTCGCGCAACATCGGGTCAAACGGGCTGAGCACCCGGATGCGGCCCGTGGGCTGCGGCAGGTCATACGAAGCGTCGATCAGGTCGGGTCGCGCGAACAGCTTGCGCGCGCGCCCGTCCACACAGGTGATCTCAATCTCTTCCAGAGCACCTGATTTCAGCCCCCTGGCGCACCAATTCTTCGCCTCTGCTGGGCTGACCGTATCCCAGAATGCGGCCAACTCGCCCGAGGTTGCAAAGCCAAGCCGGTCCAGTGCCGCGTTGCATAGCCAATCGACCGTCGCCGCTTCGTCACAAGGTCGCTGTCCGGGGCACAGATGTGTTTCGATCACCCGCTCGGTCAGGTCATAGCGTTTCTGAAATCCGTCGCGCCCCACAACGGTCAAAGCCCCCGACCGCCACAGAAACTCAAGCGCGGTCTTGGACGGGTGCCAATCCCACCAGCCGCCAGAGCCCTTCTTTTCGTCCTTCCCGACATCCGAAGACGACACCGGCCCATGGTCGCGGATATGATCCAAAACGATCTGGAACTGCTGTTCGAACCCGTCCCGGCGCCAGTTCTTCCAGCGCGACTTAAGCAACGCTGCATCGCGCTGAAATCGCAGATGCCAATGGCGATAGTAGTCCATCGGAATGACGGCGGCATCATGGGTCCAGTGTTCGAACAGCGCCCGATCCCGCTCGTACAGACGTTTGAGGTTGCCGCTGCGATAGCTGGGCCTGCGCGAGAACAGGATCATGTCATGGGCGCGGGCGACGGTGTTAATGCTGTCCAGTTGTACAAAACCCAGCCGCTGGATCAGATCCAGCAACTCCGCGCCTTTTGCACCGCCCGCAGGTGGCTCGGCCAGCGCGTGGCGATCCATAAACAGCGCCCGCGCCGTCCGGTTGTCTAACCGTCGCAGCGCCATTGGGTCACCGCCGCTTCAGCGTATCGCCATAGCTGATCTTGGGGGTCAGGGTCACACGGGTTTCGATCTCGGAATTCGGATCTTTAAGCCGTTCGGCAATGATCTCGGCCGCCTGGCGACCAATCTCCAACCGGCAGGCATCCATCGTCGCCAATTTCCGCGGCAGGCCCTGCAGCAATTCCACGTTGTTGAACCCGGCCAGACCGATTTGTCCGGGAATGTCGATGCCCTGCTCCAGCAGATACAACAGCCCGCCCGCACCGATCATGTCGTTGGAATAATACAGAAAATTTAACTCGGGTGAGCGTTCCAGCATGGTCTGCGTCATCTCACGGCCCTTGGCCAGAGCGGAGCCGCCGGAATAGAACTCACGATCCTCGATCTCGATCCCGTGCTTGCCCAGCACCTCGGTAAACCCTTCGAACCGCTTCCGTGCCCGGTGATCCAAAGGCATCTTGGTGCCCATGAACCCGATATGTTCATAGCCCGCTTTAAGGATCGCCTGCGCCATCTCACGACCCGCGCGACGGTGGGAAATGCCCACCATTGCGTCCACCGGCTTGCCGTCGGTATCCATGATCTCGACCACCGGAATGCCCGCCGAATCCAGCATGGCCCGCGCAGCCTCGGTATGTTCCAGCCCCGCAATGATCACGCCCGAGGGCCGCCACGAGAGCATCTCGTACAGCACCTTCTCTTCCTTTTCAGGCAAATAATCGGTGACGCCCACCACCGGCTGCAACTCGGTGTCTTCCAGCACCTGATTGATGCCGGTCAGAACCTCGGGGAAAACCATGTTCGACAGCGACGGGATGATCACCGCGACCAGATTGACCCGGCTGGACGCCAGCGCACCGGCGATCTTGTTGGGGACATAGCCCAGTTCTTTGGCTGCAGCCAGAACGCGGGTGCGGGTGGCGTCTGACACGTCGCCCCGGTTGCGCAGGACCCGGCTGACGGTCATCTCGGAGACCCCCGAAGCCTCGGATACATCGCGAAGGGTAAGCGGGCGTTTAGTTTCAGTATTCACGAGAGGGCACCTGCGTTGTTGTTTTGCCCGATGGTAGCGTGAACAGGGCGCAGTTTACAACTGTTCTACGAACCCGCCGTAAACCCGCCGTAAACCCCATGACAAGCCGAAAAAACACAGGTACAGAGACCCTTGCGCGGCCCCGTGGCTCAACTGGATAGAGCAGCCCCCTCCTAAGGGGCAGGTTGCAGGTTCGAATCCTGCCGGGGTCGCCAGCTTAGGGTGTTACTGGCTCTGGGAACCGCGCGCGGGTGCGGTTGGCGAAGGCGACAAGCGACAGCATGACCGGAACCTCGACCAGAACGCCCACGACCGTTGCCAGCGCCGCGCCCGAGTTCAGGCCGAACAGGCTGATGGCGACTGCCACGGCCAGTTCGAAAAAGTTCGATGTGCCGATCATCGCGCAGGGGGCGGCGATGCGGTGGGGGACTTTCAGGGCGTAGGCGGTTCCGTAGGCCAGGGCAAAGATGCCATAGCTTTGGATCAGGATCGGCACGGCGATCAGGACGATGACCATCGGTTTCGACAGGATCGTCTGCCCCTGAAGGCCGAACAGGATCACAACCGTTGCGATCAGGCCCATGATGGACCATGGCTTGACCCGGGCCGAGAAGGCATCGATGGCCTGTTGCGAGCCCAGCTTGCGTCGCGTGATCAGCCCGGCGATCAGGGGAAGGACGACATAGAGAACGGTAGCAAGCACCAAGGTCTGCCACGGAACCGAGATGTCGGTGACACCGAGCAGAAACGCCACGATGGGCGCAAAAGCCACAACCATGATCAGGTCGTTGACCGAAACCTGCACCAGCGTATAGGTCGCATCCCCCTTGGTCAGCTGCGACCAGACGAAGACCATCGCCGTGCAGGGGGCCGCGCCCAGCAGGATCAGGCCGGCGGTGTATTGGGCCGCATCCTCGGGCTGAATCCACGGGGCGAAGACATAATCGAAGAAAAGCACCGCCAGCAGCGCCATGGTGAACGGTTTGATCAGCCAGTTGACGACCAGGGTCACGATCAGCCCTTTTGGTTGGCGCGCCACGCCTGCGACCGCCCCGAAATCGACGCCAACCATCATCGGATAGACCATGGCCCAGATCAGGATGGCGACCACAAGGTTGACGCTGGCGACCTCAGCCGAGGCGACCAGCCCGACGAGGCCGGGCGCGGCCAACCCGATCACCACGCCCGCGACCATGGCGAGGGCAACCCAGATGGTCAGGTAGCGTTCGAATATGCTCATGAATATGCCTCGGACGTTTGGTCGGTCAGTTTGCCCGATGTCAGCGCAGCCAGCGCAACCATTACCGCCGCCGTGCCAAGCACAAGGGACAGCCCGCCGATCTGATAGGTGAGGCCGGACAGGACGGTGCCGACCAACCGGCCTGTTGCGTTGGCCATGTAATAAAAGCCTACGTCCATCGTGACCCGCTCAGATTTGGTGAAGGCGAGGATCAGGTAGGAGTGCAGGGATGAGTTGACGGCGAAGATCGCTCCGAACACCAGCAGGCCGATGACCAACGTGATCGTTAGCCACGTCTCGGGCCCCGAGGACAGCAAAACAGCCAGTGTTAGAGCCGCAGGAATGCAGAACAAACCTGCCGCCCAGCTGCGGGCGGCGCGGATCAGGTCACCCTCGCTGCGGTCCGAGGCGCGCAGGATCTTGGGGGCGCTGGCCTGTACCGCGCCGTAGAGGATGACCCATATCGCCATGAACGTGCCGATCATGAAGAACGCGGCGCGATTGCCATCCTCGGTGCCGTCGGACAGGACGGCGTAGAAATAAATCGGGATGCCCACCACGAACCAGACATCCCGCGCGCCGAACAGAAAGACACGGGCCGCTGACAGCCAGTTCACGTTGGCGGATTTCGAGAACACCTCGGATAATTTCGCGCCTTTGCGCCCTTTAGGCAGCCCCGGCGGCATGAACCGGATGACGGCGAACAGGATCACTGCCAGAACAACAGCCATGACCACGATGGCGGTCATGAAGCCCAGCGTTGCCAGCATCGCCGCACCCAGCAGAAAGCCCAGCCCTTTGACCGCGTTCTTTGACCCGGTCAGCACGGCAACCCAGCGGAACAGCCCGCCGCCCTCGGCTGGGGCCAGCAGTTTGACAGCGGATTTCGAGGACATCTTCGCCAGATCCTTGGCCACCCCGCTGGCCCCTTGCACTACCATGACAAAGGCAACCGATGTGGCGACAGTCCAGTGCGGGTCCAGAAAGGTCATTGTCAGCAGCGCCGCCACCTGTAGCCCCAGCCCGGCATAAAGGGTCGAGGTCAACCCGAACCGCGCCGCAATCCAGCCCGCGGCCAGATTTGTCACCATCCCGGCGATTTCATACAGAACAAACAGATACGCCAACTGCACGGGCGAGAAACCCAACGTATGAAAGTGCAACAGCACCAGCATTCGCAAGGCCCCGTCGGTCAGCATAAAGGCCCAATAGGCCGCCGTGACCGCGATATAGGCCGACAGTCCCTCGGGCCGGTTGGTCACAGCGAGGCCCCGACCATCAGCGCCACATCGACCAGACGGTGGGCATAGCCCATTTCATTGTCGTACCACGCGTAGATTTTCACCTGCGTGCCGTTCACCACCATGGTCGACGGTGCATCGACGATCGAGGAGCGTTCGTCATTGGTATAGTCAGTCGACACCAAAGGCCTGGTTTCATAGCCCAGAATACCCTTCAATTCGCCTTCGGCGGCGGTTTTGAACAGGGCGTTGACCTCCTCAACCGTGGTCTCGCGCTCGACCTCGAACACGCAATCGGTCAGCGAGGCGTTCAACAGCGGCACCCGCACTGCATGGCCGTTCAGACGCCCCTGAAGTTCGGGGTAGATCAGAGTGATGGCCGTGGCTGACCCGGTTGTGGTCGGGATCAGCGAGTTCAGCGCAGACCGCGCGCGGCGCAGGTCCTTGGCGGGGCGGTCGACGATGGTCTGCGTATTGGTCACGTCATGGATCGTCGTTATCGAGCCGTGTCGGATGCCCAGATTCTCGTGGATCACCTTGACCACCGGGGCGAGGCAGTTGGTCGTGCACGAGGCCGCCGTCACGATCTGATGGGCGGCAGGATCGTAGATCGCATCATTGACCCCGAAGACAATGTTGGCGGTCGGGCCGTCCTTGACCGGGGCCGAGACGACAACCTTCTTCACGCCTGCGTCGAAATAGGGGGCCAGCTTCGCCTCGGTCTTGAAGACGCCGGTGCAGTCGATCACCACATCGACACCGTCCAATGGCAGGGCACTCAGGTCCTTGTTGCCGATAAAGGGCAGACGGGTGCCGTTGATGGTGACGCTGTCGGCGTCATGATCGAATGTTGCGTCCCAGCGGCCATGCACAGTGTCGAACTCCAGCAGATGCGCGTGCATCTCGGGGTCGCCGACCGCGTCATTGATCCAGGCGATCTTTGCGCCTTTCTCCAGCAACGGCTTCAGCGCCAGTTTTCCAATTCGACCAAGGCCGTTTACAGCATATGTGGTCATATCATTCCCCGACCGAGTTTCTGCCGATGTCATCGACAGCAGATTGCAACGCGATCCGGTCAAGGCTTTCGACCGGCAGTGATGTGAAGGCTTCGATCCGGTGCTTCAGTGCGCCATAGGCGCTTTGGAACGCCAGACTTTTCTCGGCATCGGTTCCGGTGGCTTTGACCGGATCTTCCATGCCCCAATGGCCGCTGATGGGCTGACCTTCCCAGGCCGGGCATTCTTCGTTGGCGGCTTGATTGCAGACGGTAAAGACGAAATCCATTTCCGGTGCGTCCTCGGTTGCGAACTCGGACATATGCTTTGACCGCAGCACCGAGGTGTCATGCCCTTTGTCCTTCAACACCTGAACGGCGAACGGGTTCAGTTCGGACACAGGCTGGGTTCCGGCGGAATGCACGTTGAACCGATCCCCACCGAGTTGGCGCAGCAGGGATTCGGCAAAGATCGAGCGGGCAGAATTGCCAACACACAGAAACAGGACGTTGAACTTGCGATCTGTCATAGTGTCATTTCCTTTTGTGAAAGGCATGCAAATGTCCGGGCGGCCCCGGCAGCAATCGACAATCAGAAAATCCAGCATCCCCTGAACAGTCTTCATGTCGACCGAGTAGCGCAGCGAAGTACCGGATCGTTCCTGAGTCACCAGCCCCGACCGTTGCAGTGCGTTCAGGTAGTTCGACATGGTGCTGGGTTTGATGCCCAGTTCCCCCGCAAGCTCGCCCGCAGGCACGCTGTCAGGAAACCGTCGCATTAACATGCGAAACACAGTGATACGCTGCGGGTGGCCCAGGATGGCCAGTTGGTCAGTGATTCTTTCTATCATATTTCATGAAATATCGAAATAAGAGTTGCGGATCAATTCGCGACTGGTGCCGTTACAAAAATTTCACAAATCAGGATGTCACCGCTGCGCAGCGTGATCAAAGCCCGGTTCACGCGCATCTGGACTTGCAGGCGCAAGAGCGACGGTTTAAACGAGCCTTCACACCCGGTTCCGGGTGGCCCAGGGTGCCGCTGTAGCTCAGCTGGTAGAGCACGTCATTCGTAATGATGGGGTCGGGGGTTCGAGTCCCTTCAGCGGCACCAGTTCTTCTCAGTGAAAACGCCGTCGATTTTTGACTCAATCGCTTCGGATGACCGTTGGATGGTCGGAATTGGACCTATCATTCAGCACTGAATCTGAGACACCCGAAAAAACGACGTAACGTCGCTTTGGTTGACACTTTCCTTAACAAGTTGACGTAAGCGTCAACTATCGCTGGTTATTTTGACTACGCGGTCAAAAACTGATGCAAATCGTCGATTCCTTCCCCCTTACGTCTCAAAACGAAACCCCTACATCCGCCGTGTCGCTGCGGGAAGCACTCACGGAAGGGGATCCTAGAGCCTGCCTCACCAGTTGCGCTCGGATGTGGCCCGCAGCGGCAAAGCTTGGGCAAATAAGTGGGAGGAGAGAATTTGATACCGTATGTCTTGTCTGTTCTTCGCAAGGCTCAAACGAGCGAGAACGCTGACGTGAATCATCACGATCACCAGTGCGTCATAGTATTGGACGAGGAACAGGGATCGCCCAGACTGAAGAAGGACGAGCTGCGGGATCTCTTTCATGTCGCGTTTGTCGAGATGGACCGCGATTTGCCAAAACGCCGAAAGAAAAAAGCACAGTCAAAGTCGACTTAGCACCGTCAATCTGACCAGGTCAGCGTCAACTGCGTCTGCGTCACAATGGCAGCCGGGCGGCCATCCGGCAGCGCGACAGTGGTTTGCCATATCATCGTCTTCCGACCTCGGTGCAACGGAATGCAGGTCAGTGTGATCTGGTCTTCGATCCGAATTGGCCGAATAAAGTTGGTTTTGCTTTCCAGTGTCGTGGTGCTGGCCCCTTTTTCGAGGTTCAGAGCGGCCGCAACACCGCCAATCGAGTCCGCTGCCCCCATGATCGCCCCACCGTGCATGACGCCGTTCCGGTTGCCCATGTCCGGTCTGACACGCAAAGTGGCAATGACTTTTTCTGGCTCAACCGATTTCAGCTCTAGCCCCAATGATTGAGAATAGGGCGGTAGCCAGTCCTGAGTATCTTTGTGCGGCATCTGTGTTTGGTTCTTTGATGATCTGACTTCAGTCATTGGCTTACTCTATTGCCATACGTAATGCGGATTGCGTTCGCCTTTCAAAAACCGTGCAACATCAATTGCGTCAATGACCAATGAAACACTGTTGAAGCCTGCAAGAACACAAACCCACCAAAAAAGCGCAGGGTCCGTGTCTTTGTCCGGCAAATTAGAAACGAAATAGGCGATCATTGGGACCCATAGAAAGTGGCCTGCGCCAAGCAGCCTGACAAAACCCAATCTGAAGTAAATCACGATCATCAGCGAAATACCGACCCCGACCGCGACAAGGTTGAACCAAGCATAATAGGAATCGAGAAAAAGCAGAGAGGCCAGATTCACAAGTATCAGGCAGATGGCCCAAGTTCTGGCAATTGGCTTGAAGCGAAACAGAACGATCCAGAGAATTTCGAAGGCACGCATGCGCCCTACTTTATCATCAGCGCAATAGTTGTCAGTCACTATGCGAATAACCATCAGCTGCGGAGCACCCTCAAAACAGGGACGGAACGCATCGGGGTATCTGGGTGAACACCAGCCCTCTTGGCCCAAGGCCCAGACCGATTCAGGGGACCCGACCCAGAATGATTGACATGCTCTCGCAGTTGGTATGCTATCCACTCCCATAACAATCACAGAATTTTGCGGCACTGCATCGTGAATTCGGTGCAGCTAAATGACTGCAAAAAGGGAGGAAATTATGAACAAACCAATGCTTGCACTTGCGGTGCTGATGACGTCGACGACGTTGGCCAGTGCGGAAACCCTGCGCTGGGCGCGCTCGGGCGATGCGCTTACGCTGGATCCGCATTCGCAAAACGAAGGGCCCACGCATACCGTGCGCCATCAGATGTATGAACCGCTGATTATCCGCGATACATCCGGCGCTTTTGAGCCTGCACTTGCCACGGATTGGGCCCCCAGTGAGAGTGATCCCAATGTCTGGGTGTTCAACCTGCGTCAGGGCGTGAAGTTCCATGATGGGGCCGATTTCACGGCGGAAGACGTGGTGTTCAGCATCAACCGTGCCAAACAGCCGAACTCGGACATGAAGGAACTGATCAACTCGATCGTTGAAGTGCGCGCTGTCGATGACCACACGGTCGAGATTGTGACTGACGGCCCGAACCCGATCCTGCCGGCGAACCTGACGGACCTGTTCATCATGGATCAGGGCTGGACCGAGGCGAACAACACGGTCGATGTGCAGGATTTCGAAGGCGGAGAGATCACCTTTGCCACCACCAATGTAAACGGCACCGGTCCATACAAACTTGTCAGCCGTGAGCCGGACGTAAAAACCGTGATGCAGCGGAACGAGGATTACTGGGGCCGCGATCAGTTCCCGATGGCGATCAGCGAAATCATCTATACGCCGATCCAGAACGACGCGACCCGCGTAGCGGCGATGCTGTCGGGTGAGGTGAATTTCCTTCAGGATATGCCGGTACAGGATCTCGACCGGGTCAATGCCGTGGATGGTCTGCTTGTCAAACAGGCACCTCAGAACCGGGTGATCTTTTTTGGCATGAACCAGGGCGGGGATGACATCGAAGCGGATAACGTTGATGGCAAGAATCCTTTGGCCGATGTGCGCGTGCGTCAGGCCATGTCCAAGGCCATCAACCGCGACGCCATCAAGCAGGTGGTCATGCGCGGTCAGTCGCAACCCGCCGGGATGATCGCGCCGCCCTTCGTGAATGGCTGGACGGCCGAGATGGACGGTGAAAGCAGCACGGATGTCGAAGGCGCCAAGGCCCTGCTGGCCGAGGCGGGGTATCCCGACGGATTCTCGATCCGGCTGGATTGCCCGAATGACCGTTACATCAACGACGAAGGCATCTGTCAGGCCGCTGTCGGGATGCTGGGTCAGATCGGCATCACGGTGAATCTGGATGCCAAGCCCAAGGCGCAGCACTTCCCGCTGATCACGGATGGAAAGACCGATTTCTACATGCTGGGCTGGGGTGTTCCGACCTACGATTCGGAGTACATCTTCAACTTCCTGGTCCATGGCCGCGAAAGCGATATTGGTACGTGGAATGGTACTGGCTTTGACAGTGATGAGTTGGACGCCAAGATCAAATCGCTGGCCTCGAACACGGACCTCGTTGCGCGCGATCAGGATATCGCCGAGATCTGGCGTGTGGTGCAGGACGAACAGCTGTACATCCCGATCCACCATCAGGTGCTGAACTGGGGTATGGCCGAGAATCTGGACATCAACGTCGATCCCGAAGATCAGCCGATGGTGAAACATTTCGGCCTGAACTAACCCGTGTCGCCGGGCCTCGGGATACGGGGCCCGGCACCAAAAAGTGGGAGCTATCATGAAACGTCTGACCACTGCCGCGCTTTTGGGCGCGCTTGCCATGCCGGTTGCGGCCGAAGAGTTCACCTTTGCCGTCACCACCGATCCGCAAACGATGGATCCTCATGCGGTGAATTCCGCCCCTGTTCTGGGGTTCCTGAACAATGTCTACGAAGGGCTGGTGCGTCGGGGCAAGGATATGACCATCGAACCGGCGCTGGCCACCAGTTGGGAAACCATCGGGGACGGTGCAGGCTGGCGGTTCAAGCTGCGCGAGGGCGTGACATTTCATGATGGGTCCGAATTCAATGCCGATGATGTGATTTTCTCGTATCAGCGCGCGTCCGATGAAAATTCAGACACCCGTAGTTGGTTCGCGCCGGTCAGTGAGGTGGTGAAAGTTAACGATTACACCGTCGATGTGATGACCACCGCGCCAAATCCGATCTTTCCTGACAGCATCGCCAACTGGATGATCATGGACAGCGGCTGGGCCGAGGCCAACGACGCCGCCCTTCCCGACAAAGAGGCCGGGAACCATGCGACGCTCAACGCCAACGGAACCGGTGCCTTTCGCGTCACTGCACGCGAACCGGGGCTGCGTACTGTCCTTGAGCCTTTCGAGGGCTGGTGGGACGAGGCAGAGCACAACCTGACCCGCGCCGAACTTGTGCCGATCCAGAACCCGGCGACCGCTCTGGCGGCTCTGCTGTCTGGCGATGTGGATTTCATCAACCCGGTCCCGATTCAGGACGTCGCCCGTTTGCAGGGCAACCCGGATGTAAAGGTCATTCAGGGGATCGAAGCGCGCGTGATTATGCTGGGCTTTGACCAGCAGGAAGGCGCAAGCGAGGCCGGGCAGGGTAATTCTGACCTGTTCCTTGATCCGCGAACCCGCGAGGCGGTGGCCAAGGCGGTCAACGTTCCGGCCATCCTTCAGACCATCATGCGCGGTAATGCCGAGGTGGCCAGCCAGTTGGTCAGCCCCGCGATGCGCGGTTATTCAGCGGCCAATGCAGACCCCTACGCCTATGACCCCGACGGGGCCAAGGCGCTGCTTGCCGAAGCGGGGGCAGAGGGGGCCGAGGTCAGCTTCAAATGCTCCAACAATCGCTATCTGAATGATGAAGCGGTTTGTCAGGCGATCACCGCCATGCTGACTCAGGCCGGGCTGAATGTGACGCTGGATGCGATGCCAGTGCAGAACTACTGGCCGGAACTGCGGGCCGACAATTTCGACATGTACCTGCTGGGCTGGTCGCCTGGCACGTTTGATGCCGAACATCCCGTGCGCTTTCTCGCCTCGACCCCGAATGAGGAAAAGAAGCTGGGTTCGTGGAACTTCGGCGGCTATTCCAACGCCCGCGTGGATGAATTGCTGCCGCTGATCCAGTCCGAGATTGACGAACCCACGCGTCAGGCCATGCTGGATGAGGTCGCAGGCATCCTGCAGGACGAGGTAGCTTATGTGCCGCTTTACGTTCAGCCTTTGGTCTGGGGTGCCCGCAGCAATATCGAGCTGACTCAACGGCCCGACAACTTCTTCCTTCTGCGCTGGGTCACGGTCAACTAAATGCTGTCATACATCATCAGGCGCGTGGCCCAGTCGGCGCTGGTTCTGTTCGTCGTGGGCCTTGTCGCCTTTTCCATGTTCCGTTTTGTCGGCGATCCCATCGACAACATGCTTGGGCAGGAACGGACCATGGAAGATGTGGAACGTCTGCGTACCCAGTTGGGCCTCGATCAGCCGTTTCCGGTGCAATATGTGAAGTTCCTGCAAGAGGCGGTGCAGGGCAATTTCGGCGTCAGCTTCCGTCAGGGTCGCCCGGTGGCCGAGATTCTGGCCGAACGCGCCCCTGCGACGCTGGAACTGGCAATGGTGTCAGCCGTGTTTGCCATTGTTCTGGGCATTGCGCTGGGCGTCTTTACCGCGATCCGGCGGGACGGGTTTGCGGCGAACTTCATCATGTCGGCCTCGCTGATCGGGGTATCCTTGCCCACCTTCCTGATCGGCATCTTGCTGATCTACGTCTTCTCGGTCGAACTGGGCTGGCTGCCCAGCTTTGGGCGCGGTGAGGTCGTTGACCTTGGCTGGTGGAACACCGGGTTCCTGACCGCCAGTGGCCTCAAGGCGCTGATCCTGCCCGCGATCACGCTGGGATTGTACCAAATGACCCTGATCATGCGGCTGGTGCGATCCGAAATGCTCGAGGTGCTGCGGCAAGACTACATCCGCTTTGCCCGCGCCCGTGGACTGAGCGACCGGACCATCAACTTCCGCCATGCGCTGAAAAACACCATGGTCCCGGTGATCACCATCATTGGTCTGCAACTGGGGGCCATCATCGCCTTCGCCATCATCACCGAGACAGTGTTCCAGTGGCCGGGCCTTGGCCTTTTGTTCATCAACGCAATCCAGTTCGTGGATATCCCTGTCATGGCAGCTTACCTGATGATGATCTCGGTCATCTTCGTCACCATCAACCTTGCGGTCGACATCCTTTACGCCTTCATCGACCCGCGCCTGAGGGTCAGCGCATGAGCCGTGTGAAACGCATTCTGGACAGCGACCAGTTCTACGCCTTTCGCCGCTCGCCCGTGGCCATAGTCTCTGCGACGGTGGCTTTGGTCCTGATCCTTGCCACCATCCTTGCACCGCTGATTGCGCCGACGAACCCGTTTGATCCGGCCAGCCTGAACCTGATGAATGGCTTCACCCCGCCGATGGAGCCGAACGCCTTTACCGGTGAAAGCTTTCTGATGGGCACGGACGATCAGGGCCGGGATGTGTTCTCAACCATTCTCTACGGCATGCGAATCTCGCTGTTTGTAGGCGTGGCGGCGGTTCTGTTTGCCATGGTTCTGGGGATCATTCTGGGCCTGCTGTCCGGCTATTTCGGCGGCTGGACCGAAACCATCATCATGCGTACGGCGGATGTGCAGCTGACCTTCCCATCAATCCTTCTGGCCATGCTGATCTTTGGCATCGCCAAGGGCATCACGCCTATTGAATACCGCGACCAGATGGCGATCTGGGTGCTGATCCTTGCCATTGGCCTGTCCGACTGGGTGCAGTTCGCGCGCGTCGTCCGGGGTGCCACGTTGGTGGAAAAGAACAAGGATTACGTCGCCGCCGCCCGTATCATCGGGCAAAGCCCGCTGACCATCATGTTGCGCCATATCCTTCCCAACGTGCTGTCACCGGTGCTGGTGATCGCCACCATCTCATTGGCGCTGGCGATCATTGCCGAGGCGACGCTCAGTTTCCTTGGTGTTGGTGCGCCGCCTACGCAACCGTCGCTGGGCACGCTGATCCGTATCGGGCAGGGCTTCCTGTTCTCGGGTGAGTGGTGGATCCTGTTCTTCCCCGCCTGCACCCTGCTGGCGCTGGCGCTGAGTGTGAACCTGCTTGGCGACTGGCTGCGCGATGTTCTGAACCCGAGGCTGAAATGACCGACCCCGTTCTTTCGATCCGCAACCTGACGGTGGAAATCCCCACCCGCCACGGCATCTTCAAGCCGGTCGAGCATGTGACCTATGACCTGCATCCCGGTGAAATCCGGGGCGTTGTCGGCGAAAGCGGCGCGGGCAAGTCGATGACCGGCAATGCCGTGATCGGCCTGCTGGACCCTCCGGCCCATGTCTCCGAGGGCGAGGTCTGGCTGAACGGACGCCGGATTGACGAGTTGGACGCCGAGGACAAGCGCAGAATCCGGGGCAAAGAGATCGGGATGATCTTTCAGGACCCGCTGACCTCGCTGAACCCGCTGTTCACGGTGGGCGAACAATTGGTCGAGACGATCCAGCTGCATCTTGGCCTGTCCGCGTCTGACGCGAAAAAGCGCGCAATAGCCCTGCTGGATCGCGTCTCGATCCCCGATCCGGCGGATCGGTTCAATCAATACCCGCACCAGTTTTCCGGCGGGATGCGTCAGCGGGTGGTGATCGCGCTTGCGCTGTGTACCGAACCCAGCGTGTTGATCGCAGATGAGCCTACGACCGCCTTGGACGTGTCCGTGCAGGCGCAGGTGCTGGATCTGATCAAGGAACTGGCCAAGGAACGTCAGGTCGGCGTCATCCTTGTGACGCACGACATGGGCGTCATTGCCGATACCACAGACACAGTGACCGTGATGTATTCCGGCCATGTGGTTGAAAGCGGCACGACCGATCAGATCCTTGGCGCGCCGACGCATGACTATACCAAATCCCTGATTGCCGCTGTGCCGCGCCCGCATACAAAGGTCGAGCGTTTTCCGGTGGTCAGCTATGGCGAGCGAGAAAGGACCTTCAAGATCGACGATCTGGCAGCGCATTGGGACAAGACCGATCTGTCTAAATCCGGTAAGCTGCTTGAGGTCGACAACATCACCAAGACCTTCCTGCAAAAGGGCGGTCTGCTGCCATCGCAACGCAAGTACTTTACCGCCGTCGATCAGGTCAGTTTCGACATTCGCGACGGCGAGGTGTTCGGCCTTGTTGGCGAAAGCGGGTCCGGCAAATCCACCGTCGCACGGATGATCGGCACGCTTTATCCGGTGGACGGTGGCCAAGTGATCTTTGATGGGCAGGACGTGACCGCCATGGGGGCGGACGCACTGCAGGCCTATCGCCGCCAGATCCAGATGATCTTTCAGGACCCGTTCTCAAGCCTAAACCCCCGCATGAAGGTCGGGGACCTTGTGGCCGAGCCGATCCATCACCACAAAATCCTGCCAAAACCCGCCGTTGAGCCGCGCGTGCGCGAGTTGCTGGATTGGGTCGGTCTGGCCAAGGATGCCTGGCGCAAATACCCGCATGAATTCTCGGGCGGGCAGCGCCAGCGCATCTGTATCGCCCGCGCGCTGGCCACGCAGCCCCGGTTCCTGATCTGTGACGAGCCGACAAGCGCGCTGGACGTCTCGATTCAGGCACAGATTTTGAACATTCTGAAGGACCTACAGGATCACCTTGGCCTGACAATGCTGTTCATCAGCCACGATCTGCCCGTCGTGCGGCAGATGTGTGATCGGGTGGGCGTCATGCGACAGGGCAAACTGGTCGAGGTTCAGGACACCGATGCCCTATTCTCGGCCCCTCAGCATGCCTATACCAAAGAGCTGCTGGATTTGATGCCCCGGTTGAAGCAACTGGCGTAGTGGCACTGGTCAATTGCCGCTTGGGGCATCCTCAATGCTGCGCCGAATGGGACAAGGTTTGCAGGAAATCCGCGCTGGCATCATCGGACGGAAAGAACAGTTCGATCTTCAGATCATCCAGCGTCACATCCGTAACGGTGCTGAACTGTGCGATGGTGCCGAACATCGAAACGCGTTGGTCGCCAAACCGATAGATCGTCGGAATGGTTGGGCCAATTGCGGCGTCACTGCGAATCTGCGCCTGTTCCGCCAGGGCCCGCGCGGCGGCGTCCAGTTCCGGCAGGCCACCGGCATTGGCGCTTTCGGACCGCAGGCGCAGCATTGTGTGATGGGCAACCTCGGGCCAGTTCTCGACAAGCTCGGCCATCAGTGGGCTGGTGATCAGCGTCAGAAGGCTTTGACCTTGCGCGATCCCAAGCGGTGCAAACAGCATTTCGGCGGGTTTGTTCAGCCGAACAAGGTGCCACAGCCGGTCCAGCACCATTGCCGGGTAAGGTTCATGCTGTTTTAGCGTCCACTCCACGGCGCTGCGGATGGGGGCCATGGCGGCATCATCGAAGGGCGTCGCCGCAAATCGCGCGGCAAACCCTTCGGCCCGCATCATCTGATTGCGCGCATCGACCGGCACATCCATGACCTCGGACAGGTGCAGGATCATGTCCGGGCTGGGCCGGGACCTGCCGGTTTCAAGGAACGAGATATGGCGGGCGCTGACATCAGCCTCAACCGCCAGATCAAGCTGGCTCATCCTGCGCCGCTTGCGCCACTCTTTCAGCAATCTGGGATACGGGGTCATGACGCAAGCCTAGCAAGCGCGGGTGCAGAAATCACTTACCTCTGACGTAATTGCTTTGTGTTCGAGCCATGGCGCATCAAGGACGGGTCTTGAACAGGAGGGGACCATGACCCGACAACATTCCGCAATGCGCTTGTCCGGCATTATTCTGATCGTGACCGGCGTTCTATTCGCGCTTACCGCGCTTCCGGCTTTGCACGGTCTTGCGCATATATTTCTGACGGTCGCGTATTGGCCGTTCCAAACAGTTCCTTCGGATATATCCGCTCCGACCACATTATTGCTGACGATCACGGGCGGTCTGACGGCCGGGCTGGGCGCTATGCAATGGGCATTGGGTACCCATGTTGCGCCTTTGTCTGCGACGGTGGCCGCGAAGGTTGCAAAGATAGCGACGTGGACATGGTTCTGCACCGATAGCGCGGGGTCCATCCTTGTGGGCGCGCCGTTCAACGTTGTGCTGAACCTGTCTTTTCTGCTGCTGATCCTGTGGTCCTGCCGAACGCAGCCGGACGGTAATCCTGTCGCGACCTGATCTTGGCCTCGGCCCAACCGTTCAATAAGCGGGACCCTGTTCGAACAGGTCGGACAGGGACTTGCCCTCAACCACCTCCAGCATTTTGGCCATGGCCTGCACCGACGCCACCAGCTTTTCATCGCCGGATCGTTCGATCTCATGGATCAGTTTTTGCAGCCGCTTGACATCCTGGGCACAGATACGTCGGGACAAGACGTCACTTGTGGTGACCGCCCCGGACAAGATCGGGCCTATGGCGGCGACCGCGGCGCGGCGCACATCGCCGTTTCGGATCATCAACTCGGTCAGGGCTGCGCGGTGTGCACTGACCAGAGTGTTCAACTGACGCCCGCTGCCCGATCCGTCCAGACGGGTCTGCAGATCGCGCCCAAGACCGCGGGCCGGGGACCCGGCCCTTGCCCAGCGTCTTTCGCGCGGTGTGAAGGGATGCAGCCCCGCCGCCGGTGACACATCTGCGTCGGGTGAGGTGAAGCCTGGCGCAACCGCCATCTCTTCGACAAAATCGGCAAACAGGCCATCGCAAATCGGTGCCAGATCAAGCTGCTCGAAAACATTTCGCATCTTGCAGGCCAGCCCGTCCGCATCCGTGGAACTGGCGAAATGCAGCCCCACAGCCGGATGGATGGCCGAGGACGTGGGCAACCCCGCCTGCGAAAACACGACAGAGCCCGAGTCGCCCGGTTCCGCCCAAACGCCACCGTCAGAGGCCTGAATCTGTACGACATCCTCGAAAAAGAAGATGTCGTCGGCCAGGAACACGGCGGTGTCCACATCCGCATCGACAACCTGGCCCTGGGTCAACCCGCTGGATTTGCCCGACTTCTGCACAGCCATGCCCAGCGTCGGTGTGTCCACCGCATAGATCGCCGAGCCGACGTTCAGCACAACGGTTTGCACCATGTCGGTGTTTGTGGGTTCCGCAATTGCTGCGTCGACGGTTCTGGTTTCGCCTGCCT
Source organism: Ruegeria sp. K5 (assembly GCF_056531805.1). Lineage (NCBI taxonomy): Bacteria > Pseudomonadati > Pseudomonadota > Alphaproteobacteria > Rhodobacterales > Roseobacteraceae > Ruegeria > Ruegeria sp. K5. Next base: position 198,624 of record NZ_JBQFML010000002.1, read on the forward strand.
GCAACTCGATCAGCCGCTTGACGGTTCCGACCCGGTCGTCCGTCACGTCGCCGCCATCCGACAAGCCCGGCTGCAGCATCGGTCCGTTCAACAGGACCACGACGTCAAAAAACCCCACGACGTGGCATGCCGTGAGCATAACAAAGCTTGCATCGGTCCGGTCCCACGCCCAGCCGCCGATCGTGCCGGTAAAGACCGAACCGCCGCTGACCCCACCCGGCACGGGGCGGAACCTGTCTGTCGGGTCGGCGGTAAAGCGCATCGGCGGCTGCTCGATCACATCGGTCGGCAATTCGACCTCGCGCCCGTCGCGCTGCGACCAGATGCGGAATGCGGCGGGCACCCGACGATCCGGCGCTATTCGGTCTGTCGGGTGCTTGCAGCTGACATAGAACCGCAGACACAGCGTATCGGTCGGTTTGCCTGACACGATTTTCTGCCCGATCCCAATCGCATGGGCGTCATATCGTCGAAACGCACCCTTGCCCAAATGCTGTTTCTTGTAGGCCCTGAGCAGCGGATAAAGATCGCCTTCGGCGTTCGGGGTAACCATCAAAAGCCCTCCTACGGCATGAAAAAAGTCAGCAACTATCAGGAGTGTTCGTGCGCTTGGCTTACCGATAGACTAGCACAGATTGGCCAGGCCTGCATCACCGCCAGGTTGTGCCGCGCTGGCATCGGCCATTTGCAGCCAAGCCCCAACGGGCAGTCGCGGAATCAGCCAAAATCGTGTATAATACAACCTGTGCAGGTATTTTTGACTGCATGTTTTTTATTTATTTTAAGCATTTATTGGAGAATTCCCATGACGGATGTCAGCAAGGAAATTGAACTTCGAACCTCTGCCAATTTCAGGCTGCTTCAGAACCCGAACTATTTTGGCAACCTGTCCCAACTGGACCTGAAAGGGCTGCAAAAGCCGGTTCTGAAAAAGATTCAGGACGTCGCGTTCGAAGAACTGACCTGCATCGGCTACAACCCCGACAGCAGCATCCTGACCGCGATTGTGCGGATCAAGCAGGCCGATGGCTATGGCGGCGGGCCCTGCACCGACGGGTCGCAGGAATATGTGCGCTTTTACCTCGATTACGGTGACGGCGTGTGGGTCGACAGCGGGGTGAACAGCTTCAACATCCATGACCTTGGGTTCAAGGATGACCTGTGTTACGCGGTGTCGATCAAGGTCGATCCCAAGAAACGGACATGTTGCGACCGCGACCCGGTTTTGCCGACCGTTCGGGCCGTTCTGTCCTGGAACGTGGTCCCGCCGGCCAACATGCCGAACTGGCTGCCGATCTGGGGCAACAGGCTGGAGCACGACATTCAGATCAACCCCAGAAGCCCGTTCCTATGCAACCTGATCGATCATATCACCGATATCGGCATTCAACAGATCGATCCGAAAGTGCTGCAGCAGGCGACATCGCTGCTGGAAACCCAGTTGGTTGCGAACAAACCGGCGGCCTCGCTGGCGCAGTTGATGAAAAAGACCGACCGGGCGGACAAGATGCAGGTTCTGCGTAATGTCTTTCCCACCATGGTCAAACTTGCGGCCGACAGCACGGATATCGCCGCAAGCCAGACGATGGCGGCCTTCCAGATACCGGATTTTGACATCGACCTTTCGGATTTCGATGACTTCATCATGAAGCCCGACTTCAACACGACATATGAAGAGCTTCACTGCGTTGGTCTGGATCGCGATGCCTCGAACCTGCATGGCGTGATCGAGATCAAGCGCGCCAGTGGTTATTCGGGCGATCTGTGTTCGCAAGGGTCGCGGGAATATGTCGCCTTCTACCTTGATTTCGGATCGGGCTGGGAATTCCAGGGCATCACCTGGGTCGATGTGCACAATATCGATCAGATCCCGGATGACGGGCTGTGGTATCAGGCCTCTCTGCCGGTGGATCTGGATGATCATCGCAAGGAATGGTGCAAGACCGGGCAGGCGCGGATTCGCGGTATCCTGTCCTGGGCCGTCCCGCCCGCGCCGAATGATCCGGATTTCGTGCCCCACTGGGGCGACCGGGCTGATTGCACGATCGAGGTAGAGCATCTTCCGAAAGGCGGCGTGCCCGGACAGTTCCTGCCCTTCCTGGAATCCATCGGAAACATGCCGATCCCGCAGATCAACGCCATGGGATATGCCAATGGCGCGGGCGTGGGCGGTATCATCCCCAATGCCGACGATGCGCCGTTTGGCGGGCGGACGCTGCTGAAGGGTCGGGCCTTCAACATCCCGGCTGGCGCGATGGAGTACCGGATCATGATCCAGGGACCGTCCGATATCGCGCCACGGGCCTATACCAACCCGTTCGAGGCCGATGTTACCACCTTCCCAAGCCCGTTTTCGGTCAAGCAGACGGTCAACGCGGTTGGGGATTGGTTCCCCTATCTGGCCGCCTCGCCGCTGGTCTCGGTCGCCGACGATCTGTTGGGCGCATTGACGGGGCTGGAGAACGGGTTGCACTCGGTCTTCATCGAGTTCCGGCAACCGGCAGGTCCGGTTCTGGGCACAACCGTATCGACGGTCTTTATGGTCGACAACACCCGGCCCGGCGCAGATGTCGAAATCACAAGCGGCGCAGGGAATTGTGGCAAGTTCGGCATTGGCGAAGTGATCTCGGGCACGTATTCGATGACGGGCAATCACTGCGGAAGCCTGCGCATCCATGTGACCCCGCTGCCCGAGGCTGCGGGCGGCACCATGGTCATCACTTCCGCCGCACCTGCGGCGACGGTATTGCCTCCGTTTGTCGGCGGCAGTTCCTCGGTCCCGATCAGCTACGCGGCTGGATCGCTGAGTACCGATGGCGCGTCTGGTAATTGGGAGCTTGATACCACCGGCATGGATCCCTGCGGCTACAACATCCGCATCCATGTAAGCGACCGCACCATTCTGAACAGTGGTCCCAACCACTGGACAAATGGCGATATCGAAGGCTTCTGCCTGGACGGTTGACGCCAGTAGTGCAAACCGGGCGGCGGCGCTTGAATTGCGCCGCCTTTTTTTATGGCCGCGAGTCAAATCACCCCGTGTTCCGCAACCTGATCCGGATTCGTGTTCGCCCAATCGGCAAGAAATTCGGACATCTCGGGCCGGGTTGCAAATTGCGGGGCTTTTCGGGGCAATGGTACGCCCCGCTCTAACGCCATCCGGGCGCAGTCGATATGGTCGCGATGCGCGCGTTGCGGGCAGTTTTCCGAGCCGTGAACGATGGTCGACAGCAATGTGCCGCCGTAGGCGTTGGTGTGGTCAAGGTCCGGGTTCTGGTGCAGAAAAAAGGCCGTGACATCGGCCATCCCTTCCCACCCGGCAAGATGCAGCGGCGGCATCCCCATCTCATCCGGCAGGTTGGCGTCAAAGCCCATCTCCACAAGGCGCTGCATATGGGGCAGGCTGCCTTCTCGCCACACCAGACGACCCAGAAGATAGGTCAATTCTTCCGATAGGGCAGTCATATCGATCCGGTCGCCGGGCCTTGGCACTCCATCCGCTGCACGCGCCAAAAGTGCCTCGGTCTCTGATAGCTGCGTGGATACCCCCGCCTGCTCCAGAACATCCGCCACATCCCGGTTCCCGAAGACGCGGGCAAAGGCATAGGGCGTATGGCCGCGACTGACGGCGTTTGGGTCCGCGCCGTGATCCAGCAAGAGCCGGGCGATCTCACCCGACGCCAAGCGCCGGGCGGTCTGATGCAAGGCGGGGATCACCAGCGATGGCTCGCCCGACGGGTGAGGCGCGATGCCTTCGTTGGGGTCTGCGCCATGGTCCAGCAACAGGCGCACCGCGTCGGTGCTGTTGAAATCAATAGCCCTTGGCAGCGCGTTGGTGCCCTTGGGATCGGCCCCATGGTTCAGCAACATCCGCAGCCCGTCGGTATGGCCAAGCTCGGTGGAATGGTAGAGGGATTCGTTGTCATTGGGGTCCGCGCCGTGATCCAAAAGCCATTCGGCCAGGGGCATGTTGTCCGCATGGCCGACAGCGCCATAAAGCGCGGACAGGCGATGGTCTGACTCCGGGTCGAAGGCAAAGCTGTCATTCACATCCGCGCCGTGGGCCAGTAACAGATCCGCCATGGCCAGCATGTCGCCTTCTTTCTCGGGGGCGGTCTTGATGTGCCGCGAAAACGCCAGATGGCACATCGGGCGCCGAGGCGGGTATTCGCGCGTTGCGGCGCCCGGATCCTGCGCCAGAACCCGGCGCATCGCATTCACGTCGTAAAGCGCAACCAACAGCGGCACCTGATCCCCGGCCAGGTCAGGCTCCTGCGTCAGCAGATACGCCACCGTTTCCGCCGAGCCGTTGTAAAGCGCCCAGCGCAGCCGCCCTTGTTTCTGCGCCCGGTCCATGCCTTGCGTTTCGACGGCCAGTTTCAGCGCGGACCATGTAGCATACCCCGTTTCGCGCGCGATCACATGCAGGCAGTCGGCATGTTTGTAGACCCCGTTTCTGGGCGTTTTGACAATACCATGGACGCGTAACATCGCGCCCTTGTCGCCCGCAGTCAGAGCTTTGCCCAAGGCCTTCGCGTCACGGCGCAGTTGGTCGAGTGATTTGGTCATCGGTCTTCCCTCCGCTGCCCGACGGTCCGCTGATCCGGGCTGAGAAACCGATTTGGTTTACAAGTCGTCTTAATGAGGTGCCGATGACAGCTTTCCGCGGACCGGGTGGCTGCCTCAAACAGCCTGACCCGAGCCTAACTTTCGCCCATCAGGGTTGCAAGCCGCATGACCGCCCGGCCTAGGCGCGTTTTTCACCGATCGAGGCAACGCCCAGAACATCCAGAACCCTGGCTTCGATCTGTTCGGCATTCATGCCAGCGACCGCGTACATATCCGCCGGGCTGGCCTGATCGATGAAGATGTCCGGCAATACCATCGAGCGGTATTTCAGGCCGCGATCAAACACGCCTTCATCCGCCAAAAGCTGCGCCACATGGCTGCCAAAGCCGCCCACAGCGCCTTCTTCGATGGTGATCAGCGCCTCATGGTCGTCGGCCAGGGTCAGGATCAGGTCGCGGTCCAGCGGTTTGGCAAAGCGGGCGTCGGCGATGGTGGGGGTGATCCCCCGCGCGCCAAGCGCTTCGGCCGCCTTCTGAACCTCGGCCAGACGAGTACCAAAAGACAGCAGCGCCACGCGCGCGCCCTTTTGGATCATACGGCCCTTGCCGATCTCCAGCACTTCGCCGCGTTCGGGCAGGTCGACGCCTACGCCTTCGCCACGTGGATAGCGGAAGGCAATGGGGCCGTCATCATGGGCAACGGCTGTGGCGATCATATGCATCAACTCGGCCTCGTCTGCGGCGGCCATTACGACCATACCCGGCAGGTTCGACAGATAGGCAATGTCAAACGACCCGGCATGGGTCGCCCCATCTGCGCCGACCAGCCCCGCGCGGTCGATGGCAAATCGCACCGGCAGGCGCTGGATCGCCACATCATGCACCACCTGATCGTAACCGCGCTGCAAAAAGGTCGAATACATCGCGCAGAACGGCTTCATCCCGCCCGCCGCCAGCGCCGCCGAAAAGGTCACCCCATGCTGTTCCGCAATCGCCACATCGAAACAGCGCGAAGGATAGCGTTCCGCAAACAGATTCAGCCCGGTCCCATCCGGCATTGCCGCCGTGACAGCCACGATCTTGTCATCGCGCGCGGCCTCATCCACCAGCGTCTTGCCAAAGACCGAGGTATAGGACGGCGCGTTCGAGGGTGCCTTCTTCTGCTCGCCCGTCACAACGTCGAACTTGGCGGTGGCGTGGCCCTTGTCGCGGGCCTGCTCGGCCGGGGCGTAGCCTTTGCCCTTTTTCGTCAGCACATGGATCAGGATCGGTCCGGTTGCGCGGGCCTTGACCGTGCGCAGTACCGGCAGCAACTGGTCCAGATCATGGCCATCGATGGGACCGACATAAGAAAAGCCCAGTTCTTCGAACAAGGTGCCGCCCACTGCCATGCCTTTCAGCATTTCCTTGGCGCGCTTGGCCCCTTCACGGAACGGCTCGGGCAACAACGACACCGCGCCCTTGGCGGCGGCTTTTAGGTCGTGGAACGGTTCTTCTGCATAGATGCGCGACAGATAATTGGACAGCGCACCCACCGGGGGGGCGATGCTCATCTCGTTGTCGTTCAGAATGACGATCAGGCGCTTTTTCAGGTGGCCCGCATTGTTCATCGCCTCAAAGGCCATGCCCGCCGACATCGACCCGTCGCCGATCACTGCAATCGCGTCACCCAGCCCCTCGGGCGTCACGCCACCCAGATCGCGCGCAACGGCAAAGCCCAGCGCAGCACTGATCGAGGTCGAGCTGTGCGCCGCGCCAAACGGGTCATACGGGCTTTCGCTGCGCTTGGTGAACCCGCTCAGGCCATCTTTCATCCGCAGCGTGCGGATACGGTCGCGCCGCTCGGTCAGGATTTTGTGCGGATAGCACTGATGGCCCACATCCCAGATGATCTTGTCGCGCGGGGTGTCGAACACGGCATGCAGCGCGGTAGTCAGTTCCACAACACCCAGACCTGCGCCCAGATGCCCGCCTGTCACTGAGACGGCGGAAATCGTCTCGGCCCGCAATTCCTGCGCCACCTGATGCAACTGCGTGTCCGAGAACTGCTTTAGGTCGGCAGGACGGCTCACAAGATCCAGCAGAGGCGTGTTCGGGCGATCAGACATTTAGCGCGTTCCTGACTTAGCTGTCCCGGGCAATAACGAAGCGGGCGGCGTCCTTCAAGGTTTCCGCCCTTGGGCCGTACCCGTCCAGCGCGGCGCAAGCCTGATCCACAAGCTCTGCCGCGCGGGCTTTGGCAGGGCCCAGCCCCAACAGAGAGACAAACGTGGCTTTTCCCGCATCCGCATCCTTTTGCAGGCGCTTACCGGCCTTTTCGGCGTCGCCTTCCACATCCAAAATGTCATCTGCGATTTGAAAAGCAAGCCCAAGCGCTTGGGCGTATTGGCGCAGCGGGGCAGGATCGGCCTGCGCCAATCGAGCACCCGCACAGGCGGACCATTCGATCAAAGCGCCTGTTTTTCCGGCCTGCAAATGCGTGATTGCCTGCAGCGACAGGGGCTCTGCTGCAGTCTCGGCCGCAATGTCCAGCGCCTGCCCCATGACCATACCTTGCGCGCCGCTGGCTTTGGCCAATGTCAGGGTCAATTCGGCCCGTATATCTGCCGCCCCAACTTCGGGTCGCGCGCAAAGCTCAAAGGCCAATGTCTGCAAGGCATCTCCGGCCAGAACCGCCGTGCCCTCATCCCATTTCACATGGGTCGTGGGGCGACCGCGCCGCAGATCGTCGTCATCCATACAAGGCAGATCATCATGGACCAGAGAATAGGCATGCAACGCCTCAATCGCCGTGGCAGGCCAGATCGCGCGGGCCTCGTCCACGTCATGCAAACGGGCGCTTTCCAGCACCAGAAACCCGCGCAACCGTTTGCCGCCTTCGGTGGCATAACCCATCGCCTGCGTCACATCGAAATCGTCAAAGGCGCTTAGGACATGGTCAAACTGCGCCTGAATGCGCGCCGCATCCCGCGCCAACTGGTCGCGAAACATTTACTGACCTTCGACAGGCGTCGTCCCGGTCGGCTGGCCACCCGCATCCAAGGTGATCGCGGCCACCTTTTCCTCGGCCCGCTTCAACTCATCCTCGCAGCGTTTCTTCAACGCCGCCCCGCGTTCATACAGCGCAATCGACTGATCAAGCGCCACGTCACCGCGTTCCAATTGGCCGACCACGGCCTCAAGCTCTTTCATCGCCTGTTCGAACGTCATCTGATCAACGGGGGTATCGGTCATCGTGCTGCCTTCATCAGTTCTTCCACATGCGCGCGTGTCGCCTCGGACAACGCGTTCAGATCATACCCGCCCTCCAGAGTCGAGACGATACGGCCCTCACAAACCTCATCCGCGATCCTGCACAGCTCAGCGGTGATCCAGGCAAAATCACCCGTGGACCAGTTCAGATTGGCAAGCGGATCGTCCTGATGCGCGTCAAACCCGGCTGAGATAATGATCAATTCGGGCCTGAACGCCCGCAAACGCGGGAAAGCCTGCGCCTCATAAGCCGCCCGCATCTCGGCCCCGCCTGTGCCGGGGGCCAGAGGTATGTTCAATACGGTCTCATAAGCGCCGGTCTCATCCGGGCGTCCCGATCCGGGCCACAAGGGCATCTGCTGGCTGGTAATCACCAGCGCGCGCTTTTCGTCCCACAGCAAATCCTGCGTGCCATTGCCGTGATGGACGTCAAAGTCAACGACAGCGACCTTGCTTAGCCCATGATGATCCAGCGCATGTTTCGCCGCCAAAGCCGCATTGCCGAACAGGCAGAACCCCATCGCCTTGTCCGTTTCCGCATGATGCCCCGGCGGTCGGATCGCACAAAACGCATTCGCAGCCTCACCGCCCAGCACCAGATCCACAGCCCGCACCACGGCCCCCGCCGCGCGATAGGCGGCATCGACAGTGCCCGGAGACATAAACGTATCCCCATCGATCTGCGCAAACCCCTCCGCAGGTCGCGTGGCCCGAATATCCCGGATGTAATCTTCGGGATGGACCCGCAGCAAATCATCATCCGCCGCCATCGGGGCCGTCCTGCGATCCAGATCCAAAGGCTCCAGCGCATGAAGAATATGCTCCAGCCGCGCCACCCGCTCAGGATGCCCGTCCGGCGTCACGTGCCCCAGACAATCAGCATGGGTCAACAAGGCAGTTTTCATCGGGATCCCTTCTTCATCTGGCTAAAAATACCTTCGCCGAAGGCATAAAATCGCCGCGCAGCGGCCAAATCAATCCGGTGCCAGCATATATCCTGCACCCCGAACCGTCTGCAGGTATCTGGGCTGCTTCGGATCCTGTTCGATCTTCCGACGCAACCGGGTGATCTGCACATCCACCGCGCGTTCCTGCGCCTGTCCCTTGTCGCGGCCCAGATCCTCGACCAGTTTCGCGCGGCTGATCGGCTCGCCCGGCTGGGCCGAGAAGATCTTCATCAACTGGCTTTCCGTTGCGGTCAGACGCACCGGGTCTTCGCCCTGCCACATCTCACCACGTTCGATGTCATAGCGGATCGGGCCCAGCGTCAGGATCTTCGCCGCGGTATCTTGGGCTGGCGTTTCCGGCATCCGCCGCAGAATGGCATTGATGCGCAGCAGCAGCTCTTTCGGCTCGAACGGTTTGGCCAGATAATCATCCGCCCCGGCCTCAAGCCCCGCAATCCGGTGCTCGGTTTCACCCCGCGCGGTCAGCAGCAGGATTGGAGTCGCATGCGTTTCGCGCAGTGCCTTTGTCAGGCTCACGCCATCCTCACCCGGCATCATCACGTCCAGCACGATCATGTCGAAATCCAGCCCCGACAGCACCCGGCGCGCATGGGCTGCGTCGCGGGCGGCGGTTACCAGAAACCCGTTCCGCATCAGGAACTTCTTCAACAGATCGCGAATGCGTTCGTCATCGTCGACGATCAGCAGATGGGCGTCCATATCGCTCATGAGGTCGTATCCCGCAGCTTCGTATACGCATGACGCATATCAGCATCCATCATCGCTTCAAGCACTTTACGAAAACCGGCCACGGCTTCGGGGCCTGCGTCCTTATATGCCGCACGCATCCGGGCGCGCTGGGCGTCGGACAGCGTGGCCTCCAGCGCGCGGCCCTTTTCGGTCAGAAACAGGTGCCGCTCGCGCTTGTCGGCGGTACCCACCCGGCTTTCGACCATTCCATCCTCGATCAGCGTCCGCAGCACCCGGTTCAGGGATTGTTTTGTCACCCCCAGAATGGCCAGCAGGTTGTTCACCGTGGTCCCCGGCGCGCGATTGACAAAGTGAATCGCCCGGTGGTGCGCACGGCCATAAGACATCTCGGACAGGATGCGGTCAGGATCGGCGGTAAAGCCGCGATAGGCGAAAAACATGGCCTCGATCCCCTGTCGCAACTGCTCATCCGTAAGAAACAACAGGCTTTCGCCCCCAAACATCGGGGCGGGGCGGATTTCGGACATATCTTGCCTCATTCGTTACACAATGCTCAGTTTATGTCAGCCTTATTGACATTCCAAGGGCGGACAGGTATCGAATCGCAGTTTTTGCGCAAGAATGTGTCCGCTCCGGACCTAAATAGCGCAACAATCGAAAATTCAACCCGGTTCAGGAGGTTTCGCATGGCGGGGTACGATGATCGTGACGGTGTCATCTGGATGGATGGTGAACTGGTGCCCTGGCGCGAGGCCAATGTGCACCTGCTGACCCACGCGATGCACTATGCCTCATCCGTGTTCGAGGGCGAGCGCGCCTATAACGGCAAGATCTTCAAAAGCCGCGAACATTCCGAGCGTCTGATCGCCTCGGCCGAGGCGCTGGATATGCCGATGCCCTATGACGTCGATCAGATCGAGGCCGCCAAGGACGAGGCGCTGAAAGCCAGCGGCTTGCAGGACGCCTATGTCCGCGCGCTGGTCTGGCGCGGCTCGGGCGAGGATATGGGCGTGGCTTCGGCCCGGAACCCGGTTCGCATGGCCGTCGCGGTCTGGCCCTGGGGTGCCTATTACGGCGATGCCAAGATGCAGGGTGCCAAGCTGGACATCGCGGAATGGAAACGCCCCAGCCCGGAAACCATCCCGGTTCACGCCAAGGCGGCGGGTCTTTACATGATCTGCACCATCTCCAAGCACAAGGCCGAGGCAAAGGGCTGTTCGGACGCGTTGTTCATGGATTGGCGCGGCTACGTGGCCGAAGCGACCGGCGCGAATGTGTTCTTCGTCAAGGACGGAGAGGTGCACACCCCGCAGGCCGACTGCTTCCTGAACGGCATCACCCGCCAGACCGTGATCCAGATGCTGAAAGACAAGGGCATCACCGTCCACGAACGCCGCATCAAGCCCGAGGAAATGGCTGATTTCGAACAATGCTGGCTGACCGGTACGGCTGCCGAGGTCACTCCGGTCGGGCAGATCGGTGACTATACGTTCAAAGTGGGCGATCTGACCCGCGAGATTGCCGAAGACTACGAAAAGCTTGTCCGCGCCTGATCTGCGCAGATCCTGAACTCCAAACCCCTGCCTTGCGCAGGGGTTTTTCTTTGCCTGCCGTTCAAGACATTGTGCAGATCGTTCAGATGGCTGGACGAACGCGCAGGTGGGGTTACGTTACCCACATGTTGGACCTGCTCAGTGATATCCTCACCCGTCTGTCCCTGCGGGGAACATTCTATTTCCGCACCTCCTTCACACCGCCTTTCGGTATTCAGGTGCCCGCGTTCGAAAACGTGGCCCGGTTTCACTTTGTGCAGCGTGGGGAGTTGAAGGTTTTTGTCTCTAACACAGGCGAAACCCTGCGTTTGAAGCAAGGCGATCTGATTCTGATCCCGCACGGCGCGGCCCATGCGCTGCTGTGCAATGAGGTCAATCCGCTGGACGCCCTGCCGCTGGAGCAGGTGCTGGAGGACGCCGGGTATCAGGGCGACGGCGTTCTGGTTTATGGTGGCGAGGACAAAAGCCGCGATACGCAATTGATCTGCGGCCATTTCTCGTTCACCGGTCCGCCGGGGCGACGCGGCACCGGGCATATGCTGATCGACCGGCTGCCGCCCTACATCCTGATCGAGAATTATGGCGAAGAAGCCGGGGCCTGGATCGAGGCCACGCTGCGCATGATCGGGTCCGAAGTGGGCGGCGCGCGGATCGGCGGTGACCTGATCGCGCTGAAACTGTCCGAGGTCCTGTTTGCCCAGGCAATCCGGGCCTATCTGGAATGCCAAAGCCCGACCGGCGCGGCGCTTGCCGGATTTGCCGACCCCCGCATATCCCGCGCGCTGACCGCCTTTCACCACGGCCCCGCACAGGAATGGAGTGTCGAGACTCTGGCCCGCGAAGCTGGGATGTCACGCACCGCCTTTGCCCAGTTATTTGCCGAGAAGATGGAAACGACCCCGATGCAATACCTGACCTCGTGGCGGATGCAGATCGCCTGCCACGGGTTGACGGAAAGCCGCTGGAACGTGGCGGATGCGGCGGCCGAGGTCGGTTACGCGTCCGAGGCGGCTTTTTCGCGGGTGTTCAAAAAGCAGGTCGGCGTATCCCCGGCGGCTTATCGGGCGATGCACTGATAGGCCCTAACTTCTGAACGATCTGCAACGAGACCTGAACGAACCGAACTGATGCGTCCGCGTTCACTACCTTATCTTCGGATTATCCCAAGCAAGAAAAGGATCTTCCGATGTCTCTTCGTTTTGTAACTCGTAACATTCACGCCTATCTGGACTACCCTGTCGCGCTAGCGCTGATCGTGCTGCCCTTTGTTCTGGGGCTGGGTCAGTCCAACCCCATGGCCTTATGGCTGTCAGTTATCACCGGGGTTGCGGCCTTTGTCCTGACCGTGCTTACCGACCATCGCCTGGGGATCTGGCGTGTCCTGAGCTATAAGTTCCATCTGGCCGTGGATCTGATCGTCGGCATCACCTTCCTGTTCGCCCCCAGCCTTTTCGGGTTTTCGGGTCTGGATGCCGTCTTTTACTGGCTGAACGGTGCTGCGGTGGTGCTGGTGATCTCGCTCAGCGCGCCTGAACAGGGTGTTGCCGCCTGAGAATTATCCACAGCTGTCACAGTATCATCGTGATACTGTCAAAAAACTGAGCCGCGCGTTTTACAAACGGGCGGTTCTTATCGGTTCACCAATCGCGTGATCTTTGAGACGATCACCAGACAGGAGAGCCCCGAGATGACCAAGATTATTCGCCCGACCCGCCGCACGTTTCTGGCTGGCAGCACTGCATTTGCTGCGTCGCTGGCCATGCCTGCCATCAGCCGTGCCGCGTCGCGACCCGTTTTCACACATGGTGTTCAGTCAGGCGACGTGGATGCAAGCTCGGGCATGGTCTGGACTCGCACCGACCGGCCTGCGCGCGTGATGATGGAGGTCTCGACCACCGAGGGCTTTGCCGATACCCGCCGATTGCCGCCAATGGATGCAATCCCGAACGGTGACTTCGCGGTCAAACGCCTGATCGACGGGCTGCCAGCGGATCAGGATATCTTCTATCGCTTTGTCGCCGCCGATCTAAGCGATATCAATACCGTATCAGAGCCTGTTATTGGGCAATTCCGCACCGCTCCGTCCGCGCGCCGCAACATTCGATTTGCCTGGTCCGGTGACACCGCAGGTCAGGGTTGGGGGATTGATGATGACGGGATGCGCACCTATGCGACCATGGCGCAGCATCGGCCTGACTTTTTCATCCATTCCGGCGATACGGTCTATGCCGACGGCCCGATGCAGGACGAGGTCGAAAAGGACGGGCAGGTGATCTGGAAGAACGCCACCCTGATCGACGAAAAGCGCAAGGTTGCCGAGACGCTGGACGAATTCCGCGCCCAGTTGAAATACAACATGATGGACGAGCACGTACGCGCCATGAACGCCGTCTGCCCCACCTTCTTCCAGTGGGATGACCACGAGGTTGTCAACAACTGGTCGGACGCCAAGGACCTGATCTCGGATGATCGGTATTCCGAGAAATCGGTGCATGTGCTGCAAGCCCGCGCCGGACGGGCGTTTCACGAGATGACACCGCTGCGCATAACCCCTGCCGAGCCCGGTCGCGTCTATCGCAAGATCTCATACGGTCCGATGCTGGATGTGTTTTTCCTGGATCTGCGCAGCTATCGCGGCCCCAACGGACCCGCGATGGAGGATGAAATCACCGATCAGTCCCGCATTCTGGGTGCCGCGCAACTGGCCTGGCTGAAACGCGAACTTGCAGCCTCGCAAGCCACCTGGAAGGTGATTGCCTCTGACATGCCGATCGGGTTGATCGTGTGGGACAACTGGAAGGAACAGGCCGGAGCGGAGGCGATCTCAAACGGTGACAGTGGGCCGGCCAAGGGTCGCGAGTTGGAGATCGCCGATCTGCTGCGTTTTATCAAGACGGCGGGCATCACGAACACGGTCTGGTTTACAGCAGATGTTCACTATACCGCGGCGCACTTCTACGACCCTAACAAAGCCCAATTTCAGGATTTTGAACCGTTTTGGGAGTTTGTTTCGGGGCCCCTGCACGCCGGTACATTTGGTCCGAACGCGTTGGACGGAACCTTCGGGCCCGAGGTGAAATTCGTCAAAGCTCCGACCGAAGATCAAGGGGTGAACCTGCCACCCAGTGCGGGTCTGCAGTTCTTTGGCCTCGTGGATATCGACGGTTCAACGCAACAAATGACCGTTCGCCTGATGGACCGCGCGGATACCGAGCTATGGTCGGTAACGCTGGATCCGCGTGACCCGGCCATCTGATCCTATCTTCCCCGTAACTTGCGCCCCGAAGAAATTCGTGGGCGCATTTTTTTGGCTTGAATTGTCTGACTAAAATAATCAGATATAGCTCAACGCCAGATGATGTATTATCCAGCACAGGGTTTCGGGGCGGTTTGCGGGCTTAGCGCGTGACACAGTGAGGGCCTGCCGCCGCCTCGGAAACGAGACAATCGCAGGGCTTCGGTATGCGCGAAAAGATGGACGAGATCATTGCCCGGCACGATGCCGCCACTGCCTGTGGGTGCAGCTGCTGCGACACCGATTACACGGCTTACGTGGACCAAAAGAACCGCAAGGCTGCCCGCGATGCGGCGGGAAAAGACGACACTCTGCCAGAGAGCGCCGCAAGCCGCCGCAAGTCTGTGCGCTACGTATTTGAAAACCTGTCAGGCAAGCGCGCAGGTTAAGGTGGGTATGGCGACGCCCACCTTGACCATTCCTAAAAGTCCACGCCGCGCTGGGCTTTGATACCAGCCTGAAACGGGTGTTTTTCCTCGGTCATTTCGGTGACCAGATCGGCATAGTCGCGCAGCGCTTGCGGGGCGTCGCGACCGGTCAGGAAGACGCTGGTCTTGTCGGACCGTGCCTTCAGCCCCTCGATCACACGCTCAACCGACAGGTATTCATAGCGCAGGGCGATGTTGATTTCGTCCAGCACGACCAGATCATATTCACCGCTGGCCATCAGATCGCAAGCCTTGTCAAAGGCGGCGGTGGCGGCGGCAATGTCACGCTCGCGGTCCTGCGTATCCCAGGTGAAACCTTCGCCCATCGTGTGCCATGTGACCAGATCGCGGTCTTCAAAAAACCGGCGTTCACCGGTCTTCCACTTACCCTTGATGAATTGCACCACCGCGACTGTCTGACCCCAGCCCAGCGCCCGGATCACCACACCAAACGCGGCCGAGGATTTGCCCTTGCCCTTGCCGGTGTTGATCAGCACCAGCCCGCGCCCCGGATCAACCGCCTCGGACACTTTCTTGCGGTGCTTGGCCTGCACCTGCTGCATCTTTTCCTTGTGATCCTGTGCGTCGCTCATGGGAAACCCTCTTTGACTGTCGCGCCCAACCTAGGCGAAGTTTGCGAAAGGTAAAGTCACGCTTTGGGGTCGGTGACGGATCGCGCCTTGCCGCGCTCTAGCCCCAATTGATGCTCGCGCCAGATCACGACGACATTGCCTGCGATCACCAGCGCTGCGCCGATCAGGATGGCGACTGTTGGCAACTCATCGAACCAGACATAGCCGATGAAAATCGCAAACAGCATGGTCGAATAATCGTACGGCGCCAGCATCGAGGCCTGCCCGAACCGATAGGACGAGGTCACCAGAATCTGCGCGACCCCCCCAATCAGCCCCATAATGACCAGTATCAGAGCCTGATTCAGGGTTGGCATGGCCCACCCCCAGAAGGCCGTCAGCGCAGATAACAGCGTCGCGGTCATGGAAAAGTAGAACACAATGGCCGCAGGGTGATCGACTTTGACCAGTTGCCGAATATGAATCTGCACGAAGGCACGGGCCATAGTAGCCCCCAGCACGCAAAGAGCACCAATGGTAGCAGTGACTTCCATCTGAGTGCTGCCGAGCCGGGGCCAGATCATGATCAGGACCCCCAGCAGGCCCAGCGCCACCGCTCCGATTCGGATCATGCGGATGCGTTCGCCCAGCATCAGCGCGGCCAGAATCAGGGTGAAGATCGGGGTGGCATAGCCGATGGCCGTGACCTCGGGCAGGGGCAGAAGGCTGAGGCCGGTGAACGTCAGCCCCATGGCGCTGGTGCCCAGAACGCCGCGCCAGAAATGGCCCATGGGTTTCTTGACGACAAAACCTTGCGCCAGTTCGCCCCGCCAGATCAGCCAGATGATGATGACCGGAATGGCAAAGAGCGAGCGGAAAAAGACCAGCTCACCCGGCGGGAAATCCTCGGACAGGGCTTTGACCAGTGCCGACATCGAGGTGAACAGCATCAGCGCAGCCAGTTTCAAACCCACGGCAAGCATGGGTCGATGCGATGTTAAGGATTGTGCCATTGGCCGGGACCCTGCGCCTTTGGCGGCGAAAGATCAACGACGGGATTGTACCAATCAGGCGGAATTCCAGTGATCGGGAACGGGGTGGCCGATTTCATCCGCGAAGGCATCCAGAAACTCAAGCATCTGTGACACCCGTTCCTGTGCAAGCGCCCGCCCGGCAGGGGTCAGCATATCGGCAGGCAGGGTCAGCAGTTTGACTTTCCAGTGGTCGAGCGAGAATTTCAGATCGTCCAGCGCGCGCGCTTCGGCAAAGGGATCATCGGGATCATAAAGGTCGCGGCCCAGCGCGCCAGCAACAACAAAGGTGCGGGCGATGCCAATCGCGCCCAGTGCGTCCAGCCGGTCTGCGTCGCGCAGGATGCGGGCCTCGGCAGTGCGCGGGGGGATGTTGGCCGAGAAACTGTGGGCCTCAATCGCGTGCTGGGTGGCGCGGATCGACGCGGCATCAAAGCCCAGATCACCCAAAATAGGCTCTGATTCCTGCGCGGACAGACGAGAGGCGAGGTGCCGGTTCGGATCGTTCTTGGGCAGGTTGACTAGATCGTGCAGATAGCAGGCGGCCAGAAGGACCTGCATGTCTGTCTGTTCATCGGCGATGGCCTGCGCATTGCTCCAGACGCGATCCAGATGCGCCAGATCATGCGCCGGATCGGTGGCCATGCGCTGCGCGACGATGCCACGCAGACGGGCGCGCAGATCAGCCGATATGTCCACGGTTCTCGCCGATCTGACCGCGATGCAGCAGCAAGTGGTCGAGGATCACGCAGGCCATCATCGCCTCACCCACGGGAACCGCGCGGATACCGACGCAGGGGTCGTGACGGCCTTTGGTGATGATCTCGGTCTCCTCACCGGATTTGGTGATGGTCTTGCGGGTGGTCAGGATCGACGAGGTCGGTTTGACCGCAAACCGCACCACAATGTCCTGCCCGGTCGAGATACCGCCCAGAATGCCGCCCGCGTGGTTCGAGCTGTATTGCGGGCCGTTCTGACCCATGAAGATCTCGTCAGCGTTGGCCTCGCCGGTCAGTTCGGCGGCGGCCATGCCCTCGCCGATTTCGACGCCCTTGACGGCGTTGATCGACATCATCGCGGCGGCCAGATCAGTGTCTAACTTGGCGTAAATCGGTGCCCCCAGCCCGGCGGGGACGCCGCGCGCCACAACCTCGACCACCGCGCCGACCGAGTTGCCGGATTTGCGCAGGTCGTCCAGATAGGCGGCCCAATCCTCGGCCGCTTGGGCGTCGGGCGTCCAGAACGGGTTCTGTTCGATTTGCGACCAGTCGAAATTGGCGCGGTCAATCTTGTGCGGGCCGATCTGGGTCATGTAGCCGGTGATCTGCACATTGGGCGCGATCTGTTTGATGGCCTCTCGCGCCAAGCCACCAGCGGCAACACGCGACGCGGTTTCGCGCGCCGAGCTGCGCCCGCCACCGCGATAATCGCGGATGCCGTATTTCTGCCAATAGGTGATATCGGCATGGCCCGGGCGGAACTTGTCCATGATGTCGCCGTAGTCTTTCGAGCGTTGATCGGTGTTCTCGATCATCAGCTGGACAGGGGTGCCGGTGGTCTGGCCTTCGAACACGCCGGACAGGATCTTGACCTGATCGGGCTCGCGCCGTTGGGTGGTGAATTTGTTCTGCCCCGGTTTGCGCTTGTCCAGCCAGTGCTGGATCATGCCCTCATCGATTGTGACGCCCGGCGGGCAGCCATCGACGGTGGCGCCCAAAGCGGGGCCGTGGCTTTCACCCCAGGTGGTGACGCGGAAGAGGTGTCCAAAGCTGTTCATCGACATGGGGCGTGCTCCTTTGAGCGATGTGATTAGCCTTGTGGGCCTTTGGCCTCAAGCGGATTTGCGTCTGGAGGTCGGGGAGGGGGCTCTGCCCCCGTCGCGCAAGCGCGACTCCCCCGAGGTATTTTTGAACAGAAGAAGGATCAGGCCGCTTTTGCGATGGATGCGCGCGTCGCGGTGATCTTGAGCGCGGCATGTGCGGCTTCGCGGCCTTTTTCGACGAAATGCGCGCGGTAGATGGCGTTGTGGTGGTCGGTTTGCTGGTATTGGTGCGGGGTGAGTGAGACCGACAGGATCGGAACGCCGGTATCCAGGCCTGCGCGCATCAGACCGTCTACCACGGCTTGGGCCACGAAATCATGCCGGTAGATGCCGCCATCGACGACAAAGGCGGCGCAGGCGATCGCGGCATATTGGCCGGTTTGGGCCAGATCGCGCGCCAGCAGGGGCATTTCGAATGCGCCGGGAACGTCGTAGACGTCGACCTGTTCGGCGGGGATGAGCCCAACGAAGCCGTCAAGCGCGCGGTCGACGATATCGGAATGCCAGTTGGCTTTGATGAAAGCATAGCGGGTGTGTGTCATTTGGACCTCCTTAAGTAGACAGACACGTCACCCAAGGCGATCACGAGCAGACGCGCCGAGGGGGCACGCTGCACGTTCTCTTTCATCCGGACTTTAACCGTCGGCTCTGGCTTCTCACCAGATCTGCTTGTCACCCCAGATGATCCGAAGCCGCTCGCGGGCTTACGGGTCATTGCCCGCATACCGCCGGTGGGGAATTTCACCCCGCCCTGAGAACGAGACGGACCTTGCATGGATCGGGCCCCTTCTGCAAGAGATTTGGCAGGAGGACCGCTATGCACCCGAACCCCGCCTTCCGCGCCGAGGACCGCGCGCGTCATATTGCGTTTGCCCGTGACAGGGCCTTTGGCGTATTGGCAATCTCGACCGATGGCGCGCCGCTTATAAGCCATGTTCCGTTTTTGCTGTCCGAAGACGGGGCGGTGGCGGAGCTGCATCTAGTCCGCTCGAACCCGATTGTGCGGGTGTTGAAGCAGCCTGTAGCGGCGCGAATCGCGGTGTCGGGGCCGGACGGGTATGTGTCGCCCGACTGGTACGGGATCGCGGATCAGGTGCCGACCTGGAATTATGTGGCCGCCCATCTGACCGGCGTTCTTGAGATGCACTCGCAGGAGGAATTGCGCGATCTGTTGGATCGGCAGTCGGCGTTCTACGAAGATCGGCTGCGTCCGAAGCCGCCGTGGCGTACCGACAAGATGAACGATGAGGCTCTGGATCGCATGATGCGGATGATTGTGCCCTGTCGGATGCGGATCGATGACATTCAGGGTACCTGGAAGCTGAACCAGAACAAACCCGATGATGTGCGGATGCAGGCGTCCGATCACATCGCGTCGGGGATTGGGTCCGAGTTGCAGGTGCTGCAGACGCTGATGCGCGGGGCCAAGCCGTCAGACGACTGACCGCTTTTGTTTTTTCGCCCTTGTTGTAAGGTCGGCGCAATCAGGGAGCGTGCGAATGAAACTCTATCACAGTCGGACCTCGCCTTATGTGCGCAAAGTCATGGTGCTGCTGCACGAAACGGATCAGCTGGAGGATGTCGAGCTTGAGACGGTGGCCAGTACGCCGATTTCACCGGCGGCATCTTTGATCAGCAAGGCCCCCCTGACCAAGGTTCCGGCGTTGGAACGCCCGGATGGGCCAACCCTGTTCGACAGTCGGGTGATCTGCGCGTTTCTGGATGCCCGCGCCGGAGGGCGGCTTTATCCCGATGGCGCGCGCCGCTGGGATGTACTGACGCTTGAGGCGCTGGCAGATGGTATTCTGGATGCGGCCCTGTCGATGACCTACGAAGACCGGTTGCGCCCCGAAGATAAGCAATGGGACGACTGGACCGAGTCGCAATGGGTCAAGATCGACCGGGCCTGTGCCGCCCTGAACCAGCGCTGGATGGCGCATCTGTCCGGCCCGCTGGATATGGGGCAAGTGGCTGTCGGCTGTGCGCTGGGCTATCTTGATTTGCGCCACGATGAGCGCGGCTGGCGCAAGGGCAATGATGCGCTTGCGGCTTGGTTTGCCGAGTTTGGCGAGCGGCCCAGTATGGTCGCCACCCGCCCGCAAGGCTGAGGGCGACCCGCGCCCCTAGTCGCTGAAGGTTGCCAGATAGGCGGCGATGTCTTCGGCCCCTTTCCTGAGCTTGACGCTCATGTTGGGGCGGGCGGTTTCGTCCTGCAGAAACTCCTGAATGAAACCAATCGGGTCCTTTGAATAGATCGCGATGTTTTCCTCGGTCCAGACAAGCCCCTGTTCGCCCGCCCGGATTATATCGTCGGTGAACATGCCGATGGGCAGGCGCTCGCTGCCATTCAGATAATCGGTCTCGGACCCGGCGACGCGGCCCACGACGCCATAGAGATTCGGTCCGGTAATGCCGCCTTTCTCCAGAACCTCGCCATCTTTGATGATCGCGTGGCACGAAGAACAGCGGTTATAAAGCTGCTTGCCTTTGGCGGGATCGCCAGCGGCGGCGGTTTGGGTGGACAGTGCAATCGTTAACAGAACGGCGGCCAAGGGGGTTTTTGACATCGGGGTCTCCTGATCGGCGTTCGCGCAGACCGGGATGTCCGGCATTCAGGCACAGGATTCAACAGCAAAAAGACCGCTATCCCACTGAACAAATGGTCTATTTCAGAGGTGTCATTTGTCGCGGAACAATGCGGCTCTGCCGTCGCGGATATTGCATGACATGGCATCAATCTTCTGCCGGAAGATGTGCCCCGAATCCGCTTGGGTCAGGCATAGCGGGGATGTGTCCCTGACCATCGAATCAAACCCCGCCGATTCGGGATGATCGGAAAAGATGTGGGCTTGAATCACCAAAAAAACCCGATGCATTGTGACAAATAGCACAGATGCGGCGTATTGCGCGTTTATGACCGCTGGACGAACGCTATTTGCGTCGATAGACAGCGCGGTTAAGACACCGCATTCGTGCGGTGCGCGAGCTATTTGCCCGTCCGCGGGCGCCAGAAAACCGGAGATAACCTCGTGTCCCACGCAGAAGACCACGAAGGCACCCGCAGAGATTTCCTCTATTACGTCGCTGGCGGCGCAGGAGTCGTTGCGACAGGTGCAGCCGTATGGCCCCTGATCAACCAGATGAACCCGTCGGCGGATGTGCAGGCCCTGTCCTCGATCCGTACAGATGTCAGCGGGGTTGAGCCGGGCACACAGTTGACCGTGAAATGGCTGGGTAAACCCGTGTTCATCCGCCACCGCACCGGTGCCGAGATTGCTGAAGCGCAGCAACAGGATGAGGAAGCGGTTGGCAATCTGCCCGACCCGCTGGCCCGGAACTTCAACCTGAACGCAGATGCGCCCGCAACCGATGCCAACCGCGTGCTGCCCTCGCCCGAGGGCGAAGCGGCGGGTGCCTGGATCGTGCAGATGGGCGTTTGCACCCATCTGGGCTGTGTTCCGCTGGGCGACGCCGGTGATTTCGGCGGATGGTTCTGCCCCTGCCACGGCTCGCACTACGATCTGGCTGGCCGGATCCGTAAAGGCCCCGCGCCTGAGAACCTGCCGATTCCGCCCGTTGAATGGGTGGACGCATCAACCCTCAAACTCGGCTAAGGGAGACCCAACTTATGTCCGGAATTCCCCACGATCATTACGAGCCGAAGTCAAACGGCGAAAAGTGGCTGCACAGCCGCCTGCCCATCGTCGGCCTTTTGTATGACACCCTGATGATTCCCACCCCCAAGAACCTGAACTGGTGGTGGATCTGGGGCATCGTCCTGGCGTTCTGCCTGGCGCTGCAAATCGTCACCGGCATCATCCTGGTGATGCACTACACCCCCCATGTCGATCTGGCCTTTGCCAGTGTCGAGCACATCATGCGAAACGTGAATGGCGGCTACTTCATCCGCTACCTGCACATGAACGGCGCGTCGCTGTTCTTTGTTGCGGTCTATATTCACATGTTCCGCGGCCTGTTCTACGGCTCGTACAAAGCCCCGCGTGAGATCACGTGGATCATCGGGATGCTGATCTATCTGATGATGATGGGCACCGCCTTCATGGGCTATGTTCTGCCCTGGGGTCAGATGTCCTTCTGGGGTGCGACCGTGATTACCGGCCTGTTTGGCGCCATCCCGTTTGTGGGTGATGCGCTGCAGACCTGGCTGCTGGGCGGACCGGCGGTGGATAACGCCACGCTGAACCGCTTCTTCTCGCTGCACTATCTGCTGCCGTTCATCATCGCGGCGCTGGTCATCGTGCATATCTGGGCGTTCCACACCACCGGCAACAACAACCCCACAGGTGTTGAAGTGCGTCGTGGTTCGAAAGCCGAGGCCGACAAGGACACACTGCCCTTCTGGCCTTACTTCGTGATCAAAGACCTGTTCGCGCTGGCGGTTATTCTGGTCGTGTTCTGGGCCATTGTCGGCTTTATGCCGAACTACCTGGGCCACCCGGATAACTACATCGAAGCCAACCCGCTGGTTACACCTGCGCATATCGTGCCCGAATGGTACTTCCTGCCGTTCTACGCGATCCTGCGGGCCTTCACCGGCGAGGTCTGGGTTGTGCAATTCGCCAGCTTCATCACCGGCGGCATCGTCGACGCCAAGTTCTTTGGTGTGGTCGCGATGTTCGGTGCGATCCTGGCGATGGCTCTGGCACCCTGGCTGGACACCTCGACCGTGCGTTCGGGCAAATACCGTCCGATGTTCAAATGGTGGTTCTACCTGCTGATCATCGATTTCTTCGCCCTGATGTGGCTGGGTGCGATGCCCGCGGAAGAGCCCTATGCGACCTTCTCGCTGATCGCATCGGCCTACTGGTTCGCTTATTTCTTCGTGATCCTGCCAATCCTTGGGGTGATCGAGAAGCCGCTGCCGCAGCCCGAGACCATCGAAGAAGACTTCAACGCGCATTATGGCAAGGCTGACGCCGAAGCCACGCCGGCCGAGTAAGAAGAGGGACCGGAAACATGTTCAAGAAACTTGCAATCGGCGCCGCGTTTGCCCTCGCTCTGACCCCTGCTGCATCCTTTGCGGCAGGTGGCGGCGAGCAGCATATCGAGGATTTCGACTTCTCGTTCGAGGGTCCGTTCGGAACCTGGGATCAGAACCAGCTGCAGCGCGGCCTTCAGGTCTACACCGAGGTCTGCGCAGCCTGTCACGGGCTGAGATATGTGCCCCTGCGCGATCTGGAAGCGCTGGGTTATTCGGAAGAGCAGGTCATCACCTACGCGGCCGACAATTTCGAGGTCTTCGACCCCGAGCTGGACGATTTCCGCCCGGCGATCCCGACCGACCATTTCCCGGTCAATGACGCGGTTGGCGCACCCGACCTGAGCCTGATGGCCAAGGCGCGTGCGGGTTTCCACGGTCCTTACGGTCTGGGCATCAACCAGCTGGTCAAAGGCATGGGTGGCGCGGAATACATCGCCTCGCTGCTGGATGGCTATACCGGTGAAGAGAAGGAAGAAGCAGGCACCATCCTGTACGAAAACAAGGCCTTCCCCGGCGGCTGGATTTCGATGGCCCCGCCGATTTCGGAAGATCAGGTTGAGTTTGCCGACGGCCACCCGGCCACTGTCGAAGCCATGTCCGAGGACGTTGCCGCCTTCCTGATGTGGGCCGCCGAGCCCAAGATGATGGACCGCAAGAACGCCGGTTTTGTCGGTGTGATCTTCCTGACCGTTCTGTCGGTGCTGCTGTACCTGGTGAACAAGCGTCTGTGGGCGCCGCACAAGGGTAAGCTTCGCAACGAGGACTGATCCTTTTCGGAATACTGACACAAGAACCCCCGCGCCCTAAGGTTGCGGGGGTTTCTTTTTGAGGTCGCCAGAAGGGGCCAGCCCCTCTTGGCCTGCGGCCAATTCACCCCGAGGTATTTTCGAACAGAAGAAGGGGGGATCAGACCGTGAGTTGGCCCGAGGTCTGCCCGGTGATTGTTGCCGTCACGATCTGGCCTTCGGGCTGAGGCGCGTTGAAGGCGACCTCGGTGAATTGTTCGGTCCGACCCATATGGGGGTTTTCCATCAGGATGTGATGGGTTTTGCCGATCTGGTCTGACAGGTGCCGGGTGACCTGCGCATCACCTGCGGCGCGCAGGCGGGCGGCGCGGTCTTTGATGATGTTGCCGTTGACCTGCTGCGGGATGCGGGCCGCCGGGGTGCCGTCGCGTTTGGAGTAGGGGAAGACGTGCAGCCAGGTCAGATCGCAATCAGCGACCAGTTTCAGCGAGTTCTCGAAATGCGCCTCTGACTCGGTCGGGAAACCTGCGATGATGTCTGCGCCAAAGGTCATCTGCGGGCGCAGCTTGCGGGCCTCTTCGGTGAAGCGGATGGCGTCGTCGCGCAGGTGGCGGCGTTTCATGCGTTTCAGGATCAGATCGTCGCCATGTTGCAGCGACAGATGCAGATGCGGCATCAGGCGCGGCTCGGTCGCGATGGCCTGCATCAGGTTCTCGTCCACTTCGATGGAATCGATCGAACTGATCCGCAAGCGGGGCAGGTCTGGCACCAGCTTGAGGATGCGCATCACCAGATCGCCCAGCCTGGGCTGCGCCGGCAGGTCGGCCCCCCACGAGGTGAGGTCTACGCCTGTCAGGACGACCTCATTATAGCCTTTGTCCACCAGCCGCTTGATCTGATCGACAACCACGCCCGCAGGGACACTGCGCGAGTTTCCGCGGCCATAGGGGATAATGCAGAAGGTGCAGCGATGGTCGCATCCGTTCTGGACCTGCACATAAGCGCGGGATCGGGTTCCGAAACCGTCGATCAGGTGGCCAGCGGTTTCAGTGACCGACATGATGTCATCGACCTGCACTGTTTCGGTTTCGCCAATGAAATCGGCCGCCATACCCTTCCAGGTATCGGGCCGCATTTTCTCGGTATTGCCGATGACTGCGTCGACCTCTTCCATTTGGGCAAAGGTCTCAGGCTCGGTCTGTGCCGCGCAACCGGTGACGATCAGGCGGGCGTTTGGGTTTTCCCGGCGCAGCTTGCGAATCTCTTGCCGCGCCTTGCGCACCGCCTCAGCCGTCACGGCACAGGTGTTCACGACCACCGCATCGGTCAACCCCGCCTGTTGCGACAGCTCTTTCATCGCCTCGGTTTCATAGGCGTTCAGGCGACATCCCAGAGTGGTGAATTTCGGGGCGCTCATCCCAGCGACCTTATGAATTCGGGCGTCAGGGTGCCCGAGAATACATGGGCTGTTGGTCCGGTCATCCAGACACCATCGTCGCGCCAGTCGATCCAGATGGTGCCGCCGTCCAGTTCGATCTGCACCTTGCGCCCGGTCAGGCCCCGCCGAGCAGCCGCAACCGCTGTGGCGCAAGAGGACGAGCCAGAGGCCAGAGTGATGCCCACACCGCGTTCCCAGACGCGCATCCGGATATGATCCGGCCCGATCACCTGAGCAACCTGAACATTGGTGCGTTCGGGGTAGAGAGGGTGGTGTTCGTAGCGCGACCCGAACTCGGTCAAGGGAATCGCTTCGGCGTCATCCACGAAAAACGTGCAGTGCGGGTTGCCCATGCCGGTCGCCGTTGGCGCGCCTTCTATGGGCAGTTCCAGAGTGTCCATCTCTTCCGCCAGCGGGACGTCGTGCCACTCCAGCTGAGGTTGCCCCATATTGACCGAGGTCAGGCCGTTCCCGGCCTCTTTGGCCAACAATGTGCCCCGTTCAGTCGTCAGCGTCAGATCGGATTTCCCGCTTTCCTCCATCAGAAACCGGGCGATACAGCGGGTGGCGTTCCCACAGGCGGCCGAGGTCGAGCCGTCCGCGTTGTAAAATACCAGATGTGCGTCGGCTGGGCCGGTTTCGATCACGGCCAACTGGTCGAATCCGACGCCAAACTGACGATGCCCGATTCCCCTGGCCAATTCCGCGCTGATCGGAACGGCATGTGCGCGCGCATCCACAATGACAAAGTCATTGCCCAGCCCGTGCATCTTCATAAAGGGCAAACCGGTATCGCTTATCTGTTGCATGGCGGGCATATAACGTTGCTCTGAACATGAATCCACCCTGTCGCGCAGATTCCTGAAAAAAGGGGTTGACCCCCCCGCGCCACCTGCCTAATTAGGCCGCCTATCGGGTCGCGGGAAACACTGATTAAACCGGCGAAACGAGGCGCAAAATAAGGGCTTGAACCCGGTCGGGTAATTGCCTTACAGAGCGCCACGGATCGTCAAGATCCAACGAAAGAGTGGGCCGTTAGCTCAGTTGGTAGAGCAACTGACTTTTAATCAGTGGGTCGCAGGTTCGAATCCTGCACGGCTCACCACTTTTTCCGCAAGGCAAGCTTGAACAGGCGGGATTTTCCCGCGTCAGCTGCAATCAAGCGGTATGGAACCGCATAGAAATATGCAAAAGACCGTTGGGGTCGGATGTAGGCGCATCCCAACCCTCGAACTACTTCTTTTCGAAGAACAGGATGACCTCTCCGATGCGGATCCCGAAGCGTGAGACATAGGCGCGGTTCAGCAGGCGGTCATCTTCCAGCAGCCACATCCAGTCGTCGAACTTCACGCGCATGGAGCCGTCCTTGATCGGCAGGTCGATCTTGTATTTCCAGTTGAAGGTGTCACCGCGCTCGATCCCTTCAGCGGTGCCAAGCACGCCGGGGGCGGTGCCGGTCCAGGTATCGGCGCCGGTTTTGGTCAGGGTCCAGATACGCTGCTCGGTCGCGCCGTCATCATAGACGAAATCTTCGACCAAGGTGAGCGTTTCTCCGTCCCAGGTGCCGTCGATATCAACGGTAAAGCGGCGCGGGACGTTGCCGAGGATGTCCTGAAACTGACCGTAGGCAACGGTTTTGCCTTCGAAAAACTCCTCAAGGTTCAACTCGCGATCCGACAGGAAGGATTTGGGAACCCTCGGTTTGGCCGAGCACGCCGCCAGCACCAACAGACAGGCGATCGCGGCAATGGATATGAGCGCGCGGATACGGATCATTGCAACAGCCTGCCGTCCGCGTCGGCATCATAGCCGTTTGTGCCGGACAGATGCGTGGTCTTGATCTCGGGTGCAGGGCGCATGGTCGCGACCAGCTCGGCCACTTTGATGCCGAATTTGCGCATTTCGGATCGGTTCATGATCGCGCCATTTTCGGTCAGATACATCCAGTCGGTCACATCCAGCGTGTGACCGCCCGCATCTTCGGGCAGGATGATCCTGTAGGTCAGCTTGACGGTTGAGCCCGAGATTTCACCTTTTCCTTCCCCCACAATGTCATCTGCCGTGGCGATGAAAGTGTTGCCGGTGCCCATAGTCAGATACCATTTGCGGGTCATCTGCTTGCCGTTGGAATAGGTGAACCATTCCGCCAATGTGCCCGAGTTGCCGTCCCATTCGCCGACCATGCGCGCCACGAAGCTGTTCGACATCTTGCCATTGGGGCCATAGATCAAGCCTTCGGACAGGATCTCGCCATTGAGGTGTTTCTTCAGCGAGAAATCCGGGCCGGTGCCCGTGTAATCGGCAGGCGATTGGGACCGAAAGCTCAGAAACCGGCCCCGGGCCGCAAGAACAGCGAGGATGGCGAGCAGAAACACGATAAGCGTATTCATTTGGCTGTAACCTCCGTAGGAAGGGTCAGAACCATCCCGAACGCCCCAAGCTTTAGGATGCAGGGCAGCACGGCGTAGGCGAGGTTGAGCGTGTTCAACGCCTCGGCACTGTTGGTTTGACCGGGTGTAAAGCCGCTGCGTTCCAGAAGCGGCAGAGTGAAAAAGGCAGCGAGCGCAAGGCCCAGCTTGCCAGCGAATGACCAGATGCCAAACGCGGCCGAGGCGTTCAGCCCCGCGCGCGTCAGCACGACCGAGAACATGGCGGGCAGCACCACCATATCCGCCCCAAGCGCCGCGCCGGATGCGATGCAGATGATGGCGAAACCGGTGAGGTCTCCGGCGGATAGCGTTGCGGCACCGATGAAGCCCGCGATCGAGAGCGGCATGGCGATGATCAGGGTCTTTTTCGGGCCGATCCGGTTGCTGAGCTTGGCCCAAAGCGGCACGCTTGCGCCCGCGCTGAGGAAGAACAGGATCAGCAGCGGCCCCGCCTTGCCGGCCAGTTGCAGGCGATCTTCGACAAAGAACAGGAACAGCGTTGAGGTGATGGCGACCGGAAGGCTGTTGACCAGTGCCAATGCCAGCAGTCTCAGCGCTCCGGCCTGCCCAAGACCGGCGAAGGACAGGCCCTGACCGGTGATCGGCGTGCGCCGCCAGATCGGTATTGTCAGAACCAGGGTCAACAGCGCCAACAGGCCGAGAAACAGCCCGAAAGCGGGGTAACCTTGCGCTGATGCACCCAAGGCCACGAACAGGGCTGGCGCGCTGGCCGCGATGACCACGCCCGTCAGTTGCCCGCCTTCGCGGTAGGCGGCGAGTGTCATCAGTTCTTTCGCGTCAGCCTTTTTCGCAAGCGTCGCGCTGCGGCCGTATAGAAGGATTGTGCCCAGGCTGTAGGCCGAAAACAGCAGGATCAGAACCGTGATCAGGGCTGTGACGCTTGCGCCTTCGGGCAGGCCAAACAGCAAGGGAAAGCCGATGGCCAATCCCAACGCGGCCAAAGCTGCGAACAAAAGCTGCCCCCCCGGCCAGCGGTCGATGGCCCAGCCGATCAGCGGGTCCTGCACCAGATCGACCAGTCGGATCACCAGCAAGACCGTACCGATCACCCCAAGGCCAATGCCCAGATTCACCGCCGCAAAGCGCGGCAGGTGAATATAAAGCGGAATACCCGCCGCAGCGAGCATCAGCGCATAGAGGCTGACACGGGGGTACAGCATCACCGACCCTTCAAACTCTGCGTAAAGCTGGCCGACCGGGTGTTGTCGCCCAGAAAGATCGACATGAAGGATTTCTTGATGTCGGTACTCGCCAGCGTGCAGGTTTGGGTACCATTGCGCCAGAACCCGACCTTGTTGGGCCCTTCCGAGATCGCCAGATAGTTGTCACCTTTGCTGACGGCCTGAAAACAGGCTTCAAGCTGTGCCTGTGTGGGCTGTGGGTTGCCCTGACGGGCCATCTCTTCCAGCGTCGATTCCACAAGTGCCTTTTGTTTTAGGTTCTTGCGGTAGGTCAGTTGCAGGCCAAAATCCTCGGCCCAGTTAAACGCGGCCCCGCCGGGGGTGTAGAGTTTCGCGTCGTAAAGCGGCAGACCCAGAAACCGAAAGGTCCCGCTGCCGATCTGCTTGGGGTCTTTCAATTCGCGCGACAGCGGATCCGCTGCCAGCCCAACCGGGGCCAGCAGCGTCAAAGACAAAAGCCCGGCGCGCCAGAGGCGCCTATTCAGCCGCAACAGCAGGGATGGCCGGGTCTTGTTCCAAAGTGCCATGGTCAGCTCCGATCGTTTGCGGGGTGCCCTTGATGCGATCCACGACATGCATCGCGCTGGCAATCCCGTCTTCGTGAAACCCGTGCCGGTTATACGCTCCGGCGAACCAAGTCCGGTTCTGTCCCTGCATCTCGCGGATTTGCCCTTGTGCTTTCAGGGCGGCCTTGTCGAACACCGGATGGGCGAACTCGACCTGATCATAGATATTGTCCGCGGGAATTTCTGACGACGCGTTCAGCGTCACGAACAGCGGATCGCTGTCTGGAATGTTCTGCAAACGGTTCATCCAATAGGTGACGCCGACATTCCCGGCTTGCGAGCGATAGGTCCAACTGGACCAGCAAGCACGACGCTTGGGCATCTGGCCGGGGTCGCAATGCAGGATGGCGCTGTTGGGCTGATAGCGGATCGCTTCCAATGCTGCAGCTTCGGCGGCGGTGGCATTGTCGCCCAGAATGGCGCGGGACTGATCGGAATGGGTGGCCAGAATGATTTCATCAAACCGGTCGGTGTGGCCCTGACTTGTAACCGAAACGCCCATGTCGTCACGCTGAACATGATCGACCGGAGCACCCAGACGGATGTCACATCCCCGTTCGCGCAGGGCGGCGTCGATGCGACGCACATACTCGATGCTGCCGCCTTTGACCGTGTACCACTGGTGCTGGTTGGCGCGGCCGCTGGCCAGCAAGGCGTGATTGCGGAAGAACTGCACCAGCGAGCGCGCTGGGAACTGATCCACGAATTCAACTGGCGTCGACCAGATCGCGCCGCACATCGGCATCAGATAGTTGTGGCGGAACCAGTGACCCAGACGCATCTGATCCACCAGCTCTCCGATCGTGGTGTCGTCGTCCTTAGCGGCCTCGGGCGCTTCTTTGCTGAAGCGCAGGATGTCGGCGATCATCTTGTAATAAGACGGCCGCGCCAGATTGCGTTTCTGTGCGGTCAGGGTGCGCAGGTTGTTCAGCCCATACTCGATCCGACCGTTGTCGATGGTTGCGCCAAAGCTCATCTCGGATTTGGTGACCGGCACGTTCAATTCGTCGAACAGTTTGGTCAGGTAAGGATAGGTCGCGTAGTTGAACACGATGAACCCGGTATCCACCGGTTGATCACCTTTCTTTCCCGCCATGACCGTGCGGGCATGCCCCCCCAGTCGGGGTTCGGCCTCGTAAACTGTGATGTCGTGGTCTTCTGAAAGGTAGTAAGCTGCGGATAGACCTGAAATGCCTGCACCTACGATTGCGATTTTCTTACGTACGCCCCGTGTTTCGTCGAACATGTGATCCCCTTAGTGCGACATTTTACAAAGGGATACGTAGCAGGGTTCACGCCGGATCAATCAGATTAGATTAATTTGCCACGTGCTCTAGACTGTGACGTCTGGGCTGAGTTTCCTGTGTGGTTGCGTGATCCAGCCCTTTGGCCCAACCGTAGAAGATACAGCACAACAGATATGGCCCGGGGATGAGCAGTTTTCACGGAAAAACCTATTGGATCGTAGGCGCCAGCGAAGGGCTGGGCCGGGCCGTGGCCGAGGGGCTGGCCCGCGACGGTGCGCATCTGATCCTGTCGGCGCGCAATGCCGACCGCCTGGCCGAAATCTGCGCCAAGCTGCCCAATGCGCGGTCGGTGCCCTTCGACGTGACCGATCTGGACGCCGTACGCCGCGCCGTGGCCGAGACCGGAGAGATCGACGGGCTGGTCTACAACGCCGGAGCCTATGAGCCGATGCGCTCGGCCGATTGGGACACCGAGGCGGTTCTGGCCATGACCGACGTGAACTACACTGGCGCGTTGCGGGTACTGGGTGAGACGGTGCCGGGCTTCATGCGCGCAGGTCGGGGGGACATTACTCTGATCGGCTCTTTGTCCGGCTATCGTGGCCTGCCTGCGGCGGTGGGTTATGCGGCCAGCAAGGCGGCGTTGGTGTCGCTGGCCGAGACGATGCGGTTCGATCTGGCGGGCACGGGGGTCACGGTTCGGATCGTCAATCCGGGTTTCATCAAGACCCGCCTGACCGAGAAGAATGACTTCAAGATGCCGATGCTGATGACGCCTGAGGACGCGGCAGAGCGTGTCATCAAAGCGATGTCGCGCCGTCGTTTTCGCACCGATTTTCCTGCACCGTTTTCCTGGGTGGTCCGGTTGGTAGATTACCTGCCGGATTGGCTGGTGTATCGTGGAAAATAGACCCTAACCAAACTGCCCCTGACAGAACCAGCCCGCTGACATGGTGCCGCCATGGCCGTAGAACAGCCACAGCCGTTCCCCCTGTTCCGTCACCACCACCCAGTAATCGCGCACGCCGCTGCGCCAGTTGGGATCGTCCAGCCACCATTCGGGCGCGATCCGTTCCGGGCCGGTGGCCTGTGCCAATTGCCAGTCGCGCCCGCGCCAGCGAAAGCTGCCGGGCACATCCGGGGTTTCCGGGGCCATCACCGGCTCGGGCTGCCACATCTGCAAGGGGCGCGGACGTGCCGGCGCAGGCCAATCGCGAGCCGGTTCCGACCACGCCGCCGCCAGCACCTGCGCCGTCTTCTCGGGGATGTGCGAGGCGGCGGGATGTCGCCGTGTGATCGCCTCAAGCCCGACCCGCGCGCCCAGCTTGCCGATCAGGTCATCCACGGCTGTATTCCCTTCAAGCCGGTTGCGGGCCACCTGTCTGGCTTCGGCATGTCCTGCCATCGTTCGGGCGTGGATAGGTTCGGTCTGGATCGCCTCAAGCCGCAGCATGTCGATGCCATAGCCAGCGTCGATCTTATCGATTTTCATCTCTAACAAGGGGCGAATGCGGTGTTTGTCATAGGTCGGACGGGCCAGACCGACCTCGATGATCTCAGCCGCCTGATCGGCGCGGTGGGCTTCCAACCGCAGGGTCCGGACGCCGCGCCCTTTCTCTTCCAGCTTGGTACAAAGCGTCGGCAGAACGCGATCAACAGCAGCCATCACGTCCTCGATCAACCCGATCGGGTTGGGCAGGGTCATCCGCACCGCAAACTGATGTGGCGGGCGGGCGGGCGAGACGGGCTCGGGCGCGCTGCCCATGGCCTGATCCAGCCGCAGCACCAGCCCGCGTCCGAACCGCCGTGCCAAACTCGCTCGTGGCTGGCCCAGCAGATCGCCGATTCGGCGCAGGCCCAGCCGGTTGAGCTGTGCGACCACCTGATCCTCAAGCCGCAGCGCCGCGATGGGCAGCGGGCTGAGCGCGCCGTAGGATTGCCCCGGCGCGGCGATCCGGGCCCCGCCGCCCAGCGCCATCACCTGCGGCGCGGCCCCGCCTCTGGTCCAGTGCCGCCGCTTGCCCGCCCGCGCGCGGGTGGCACGGGCCTCCTGACTGATGGCGTCGCCATTGCGATCCGATGTGGCCTCTTGCCCTGCATAGCGTGCCAGCGCCCAGGCCGCGCCCAGTGTATCCGCGATCCCCATCTGCACGCTGAGGCCCATATCGGCGCAGTCGGTTTCAAGCACGCTCAGCAGCGCCTCTTCCCCGCCGAACAGATGGGCGCAACCTGACAGATCGACGATCAGCCCGTCCGGCGCTTCCTCGGCCACCCACGGGCTGAACTTG
Organism: Ruegeria sp. K5; assembly: GCF_056531805.1. NCBI lineage: Bacteria > Pseudomonadati > Pseudomonadota > Alphaproteobacteria > Rhodobacterales > Roseobacteraceae > Ruegeria > Ruegeria sp. K5. Next base: position 231,721 of record NZ_JBQFML010000002.1, read on the forward strand.
CCCGCCCAGCGGCGCAGCGCGGTCAGAAACGCAGCCTCGGCCGGGGCGTTGCGGTGTCTGGTGATCAGCGAGGCACACATGGCATGGGCATCGCGCACCGGCTGACCCACGCGCAGCCCGGCAGCCTGAGCTTCGGCGTTCAGAGAGGTCACGACCTGCATGTTCGACTGTTCGGCCACGACAGCCAAAGGTCCGCTATGCAGCCCCCGCGCGGCGCGGATCAGCCGTTCAGCCCCCAGAAGGGGAAACCACAGTGAAAGTATTCGGCGTTTTGGCATCGGCAGACATCAAAATGTTCCCATTTTGTTCTTACCTGAGAATCAGCGCCCAAGTCCACGCCTACCCGCAGGTCAGACGCTGAATGACACCCGCACCGTTCACGAAGACATTCAGCCGGTCGATGCGATAATCCTGCGTTGCAATGTCGTTTGGTCCCAAAACCCGCGCCCGTTCGGGCAGATCGGCCTGAATGGAAGACACGGGCTGACCGACCGAGTCAGCAAACGGATCGCCCTGACAAAAGGCCAGATCGACCGGCGCGGCTTCGGGCTCGGTCCGCGCCTCTTCCGGGGCAGGGGGTTCGGCGCAGGCCGCAAGAAGGATCAGGATCGGGATAAATCGGTGCATTGGCGCTCCTCATTCCGGCAATGTCGTTTCTGCAATATCAATCGTTTAACCTGCCTGTCATCAAAGCACAGTTGAAAACACCCTGCAATTGGCGCAGGGTCGGGGCAAACAAGACAGGGAGACAAGCACAATGCGCACCCGTGCCGCCGTCGCCGTTCAGGCGGGCAAACCTTTGGAAGTGATGGACGTGAACCTGGAAGGCCCCAAAGCGGGCGAGGTTCTGGTTGAAATCAAAGCGACCGGCATTTGCCACACCGACGAATTCACCCTGTCGGGCGCCGACCCCGAGGGCCTGTTTCCCGCCATTCTGGGCCACGAAGGCGCAGGCGTGGTGGTCGAAGTCGGCCCTGGTGTCACCAGCCTGAAGCCCGGGGATCATGTGATCCCGCTCTACACTCCCGAATGCCGCGAGTGTGAATATTGTCTGCACCCCAAGACCAATCTGTGTCAGGCGATCCGCGAAACGCAGGGCAAGGGCCTGATGCCCGACGGCACCTCGCGCTTTTCGACGCTGGATGGTGATCCGATCCTGCACTACATGGGCTGCTCGACCTTTTCGAACCACACGGTCCTGCCCGAGATTGCGCTGGCCAAGGTGCGCGAGGACGCGCCGTTTGACAAGATCTGCTATATCGGCTGCGGCGTGACCACCGGTATCGGAGCCGTCATCAACACCGCCAAGGTCGAGATCGGTAGCCGCGCCATCGTCTTTGGTCTGGGTGGCATCGGCCTGAACGTCATTCAGGGCCTGCGTCTGGCCGGGGCCGATCAGATCGTGGGCGTTGACCTGAACCCTGCCAAGGTGGAAATGGCGACGAAATTCGGCATGACCGATTTCGTGAACCCCAAAGAGGTCGAAGGCGATCTGGTTCCCTATCTGGTCAACCTCACCAAGGGCGGCGCGGACTATACGTTCGACGCCACCGGCAATGTCGGCGTCATGCGCGACGCACTGGAATCGGCCCACAAGGGCTGGGGTGAGTCGATCATCATCGGCGTGGCCCCTGCGGGTGCCGAAATCTCGACCCGTCCGTTCCAGCTGGTCACCGGCCGATCCTGGCGCGGTACCGCCTTTGGCGGTGCGCGGGGCCGGACCGATGTGCCCAAGATCGTCGACTGGTACATGGACGGCAAGATCGAGATCGACCCGATGATCACCCACACTATGGGTCTGGACGACATCAACCACGGCTTCGACCTGATGCATAAAGGTGAGAGCATTCGGTCGGTGGTGGTTTACTGATACAATGAAATGATCTTGAAGGGCGGGCTTTTGCTCGCCCTTTTTTCATACCTAATTTTTGATGATTGAATTATTTTGAATTGAGGATTTGAAGTGACAACAGGAAATTCCTACCGATTGGCAGTATTGATAGATGCGGACAATGTGCCCGCGAAACATGCCAAAGAGATATTCGAAGAAATTGCGACATTGGGCGAAGCCGGCCTCAGACGGATTTACGGAGACTTTTCCAACGGCGCACCCCAAGGATGGGATGCCGCATTGCTGGCTGAATTTGCCATCGTTCCCCATCAGCAGTTCGCCAATACATCTGGGAAGAATTCCAGCGATATTGCCTTGGTAATTGATGCCATGGACATCCTGCATTCTGAGCGCTTCGGCGGGTTTGTACTTGTGTCGTCAGACAGCGACTTCACCCGCCTGGCAAGCCGCATTCGCGAACAGGGATTGGATGTATATGGAATCGGCGAGCGAAAAGCACCCAAAGCGTTCGTCAATGCGTGCAATCGTTTCATTTACATAGAGAATATTGAAAAATCCGAACCCATTGCATCACGCGCGAAGAGTGCAGAGACACCAAAGGCGAAGCATGAGTTGAACCATGCTTACCAATTGATCCGAAACGTTGTGCTGAACACGAACGAGGCGGATGGATGGGCCAGCCTTTCCTTTGTGGGTAGCCAACTGGGGAAGATGTATCCGGACTTCGATTCCCGTTCATACGGCTACAAAAGGCTGAGCGATTTGGTTCGAGCCATAGATCGCTTTGAAGAAGGCAACATAAATGGAGGACTCAAGATCAGGTGCATTGACACCTGAAGCCTTGGTTCAATCCCCCGGTCGCGACGCCCCCGTATCCGAGCGCGGTGAGCGCACCCGCAAAACCGGGGTGTTGGTCGAAGTGGTATTCGACCGACTCTCGCGCCAGACCACGAATACACCAGACGCGATGATGATGCTTGCCCCGACGGCGACCCAGCCGTCCGGGCGTTCACCGAAGAAGATCATGCCAAACAGCGTCGCCCAGATGATCTGGCTGTACTGGCTGGGGGCGACCACGCCGGCGGGCGCGGCGCGGTAGGCCAGGATGATCAGGTGTTGCGCTATGACCGAGAACACGCCGACCAGCGCCATCATCGCCAGATGCAGCAGCGAGGGCGGCTGGTAGACGGCGGGTTGCAGCAAGCTCATGACAACAATAGCCAGCAGCATGGGGTAGAGGATCAGCACGGCCGAGCGTTCCTCATTCCCGATCTTTCGCACCAGAACGGATGCGAAGGCGCTGCAAAACGCAGCCGTCAGGGCGGCGAGGTGGCCCAAAGTGATATCCGTTGAACCGGGGCGCAGCACGATCAGAACGCCGATCAGTCCGACGCCAACGGCGGCCCAGCGCTGGGCGCGGACAACTTCCCCCAGAATCGGGATCGACAGGACCGTGACGATCAGCGGGAAGGAAAACAGCAGCGAATAGACCTCGGCCAGCGGCAGGACCGAGAAGGCGTAAAAGGCGCAGGACATGGCCGTGACCATCAGCGCCGAGCGCAGCAGCACCAGCCACGGGTGATGCGGCAGGAAGTTGCCCGTTGTCCGGTCGGTCAGGATTGTGACCGCCATCGGCACAAAGGAAAACAGCGTGGCGAAGAAGATGATCTGCATCACCGAATAGGTCCCGCCCAGCACTTTGATCAGCGCGTCATGGCTGGCAAAGACCGCGAATCCCGCAAACGCGAAACCAAGTCCCCGAAGGGTGGTGTTTTGAGTGCTCATCGATATGGCCTCGGGTGATGTCGGTGTGGTGGCACTGTGCCGTCGCAGCGCAAAAAGGCTGTCTTGCCCCTGAGTAAACCGATTTTACCGGGGCGCATAGCCCCTATTTTACCGCTAACATCGCAAAGCCGCCATGTTCAGGGATCAACGCAGGATCGGCGGAGCGTCCTTGGGTTGGCGGGCCGATTGCACACCGGCCTTCATCCCGACCCCGATACGCCGGGCCAGCGCGACCCATGGGGTTGCGGTTTCCGGGGGCAGGGTTTGGGCGGCGACCTCTTCGAAGAGGTCCAGCCAATGGGCGAACATCTCGGGCTTCACGTCGGGCCGCTCGATATGGACGCGTTGGGGATTGCCGTCATAGCAGCGCTCGAACAGGATGGCGTTGCGCCAGAAGGCGGCGATCTTTTCCTCATGGCTGGGCCAGTCGGTGACATGGTTGCCAAAGACCGGACCCAGCACAGCGTCCTCGCGCACGCGGGCATAGAAGGCGCGGACCTGAGTGTTGATCTGATCGGGCGTTGCCGGAAAGCGCGGCGGCAGGGCGGGTCTGGTCATGAGGGCACCGGTTTCGACTCTGTTCCGGGCCAATATCCCGTTCTGTCGTCACGCGACAGGCGTGGTTTTGTCGCGCTGATCCGGCGTCAGCAGATGCCGCAGCAGGGCGACCGGATGCGCCCGCAGGCTGAGGCGGGTGGCGACGTAATCCTCGACTACCTGCTCGCCCAACGTCATCTGCGGCAGATAGGCTTCGGGCTCATCCAGCGCCTCGCCCTCCAGATCCTGCGAAAACAGGGGCAAGGGTTTGGCGGTGGCAATCGCCTTGGCCTGCCACAGCGCCTCGCGCCGGGTCAGATCGCAGGCGGCGAAGGCGTCGGCTTCGGCCAGCCGCTCGATCACCGACGGGCCCAACCCCGCCCGGCGCCAGACGTCATCGACCTGATGGTAGCCGTTGCCGCGTGCGGCGGTCAGCCAGCTGGCGTCCTCTTCGCTGAGCCCCTTGATCTGGCGGAATCCCAGCCGCAGGGCCAGCCCACCATGGCCGTCGGGCTCCATCACATTGTCCCAGAAGCTGGCATTGATGCAGACCGGGCGCACCTGCACCCCGTGTTCTCGCGCTTCCCGCACGATCTGGGCGGGCGCATAGAAGCCCATCGGCTGTGAATTCAGCAGCGCACAGGCGAAAATGCCGGGGTGATGGCATTTGATCCAGGCGCTGGCATAGACCAGCAGCGCAAAGCTGGCCGCGTGGCTTTCAGGGAAGCCATAGGACCCGAACCCTTCGATCTGCGAGAAACAGCGTTCCGCAAAATCCTGTTCATACCCGTTGCGCTTCATCCCGCGCAGGAACAGCGCGCGAAACTCGCTGACATTGCCATGCTTCTTGAAGGTTGCCAGAGACCGCCGCAGCCGGTCGGCCTGTTCCGGGGTGAACCCCGCGCCGACGATGGCGATCTGCATCGCCTGTTCCTGAAACAACGGTACGCCTAGCGTTTTGCCCAGAACCTCGCCCAACTCGTCCGAGGGGAAGCTGACCTCTTCCTCGCCATTGCGGCGGCGGATATAGGGATGGACCATGTCACCCTGAATGGGGCCGGGGCGGATGATGGCGACCTCGATCACCAGATCATAGAAATTGCGCGGCCGCATGCGGGGCAGGAAATTCATCTGTGCCCGTGATTCCACCTGAAACACGCCAACCGAATCCGCTTTGCACAGCATATCGTATACTTGGGGATCTTCGGGCGGCAGGGTGGCCAGCGTATAGCTGGTCTGGTGATGTTGCCCGATCAGGTCGAACGCCTTGCGAATGCAGGTCAGCATCCCAAGGCTCAGCACATCGACCTTCAGAATGCCTAAGCTGTCGATGTCATCCTTGTCCCAACATATGACAGTGCGGTCCTCCATCGTGGCGTTCTCGATGGGGACAAGTTCGTCCAAACGCCCCTCGGTGATGATGAACCCGCCGACATGCTGCGAAAGGTGCCGGGGGAAGCCGTCGATCTCATAGACCAAAGACAGAGTCTGTTTCAGGCGGCGATCTTCGGGGTCGAGGCCAATCTCGCGCATCCGGTGCGCTTCGAGCCCGACGGTTGAGAAGAAACCCCATAACTGTGAGGACAGCGCCGAGATCGTGTCTTCGGTCAGACCCATGGCCCGCCCAACCTCGCGAATGGCGCGTTTACCACGGTAATGCACCACCGTGGCACAAAGGCCCGCGCGGTCCCGGCCATAGCGGTCGTAGATGTGCTGGATTACCTCCTCGCGACGTTCGTGTTCGAAATCCACGTCGATATCGGGCGGTTCGTCGCGGGCCTCAGAGACAAAGCGTTCGAACACCATCGTGCCCAGTTCGGGGCTGACCTCGGTGATGCCAAGGCAGTAGCAGACCACCGAATTGGCCGCCGAGCCGCGCCCCTGACACAGGATATCGCGGGACCGCGCGAATTTGACGATGTCCCGGACGGTGAGAAAGTAGGGTTCGTATTTCAGCTTGCCGATCAGGGTAAGCTCATGGGCCAGCATCTTCCTGGCCTTCTCGGACGCGCCCGCCGGGTAGCGCCATTTCAGCCCCTCATGGGCCAGACGGTGCAGGCGTTCGGTTGGGGTTTCCTGCGCGCTGCCCTCGCTGGGGTATTCATAGCGCAGTTCGTCCAGCGAGAAGGTAAGCCGTTCGCTGAGGTCATGGGCGCGGGCGACAGCCCCTTCATGCCCCTTGAAGATGCGCAGCATCTCAGCCTCGGATCGCAGGCGCTGTTCGCCATTGGCCAGCGCTGCGCGGCCCAGATCATCCACCTTGCGGCGCAGACGAATGGCGGTCAGCACATCCCCCAGTTTACGGCGCGCACCGTGATGCATCATCGGTGCGGCGCTGGCGAGGGTGGGGATGCCGAGATGTTTCGATTCCGTCTCTAATAAAGAGAAATAGGTGCTGTCTGCGCCATCATACCGGGGGTGCATCAACAGATGTATCCGCCCGACAAAGCGGCGCGTCAGCTGCTGCGCCTGTGTCCGCCATGGGCTCGCGCCGCCCTGCGACCGGTCCGCCTGTGGCCAGAGCAGCAAGTGGAGACCGTCGGAAAACTCCAACAGGTCCGACAGGTGCAGGATGCAATCGCCTTTCTCGGCGCGCAGACGGCCCGCCGACAGGATACGGCACAGGTTGCCCCAGCCCTGTCGGTTCAAGGGCAGGGCGGTAACGGTGGGTGCATCGGTAAAGATCAGCCGCGCGGCTGGGATCAGGCGCGGCACTGCGTTAATCGGATACGAGGGCGGTTTGGGGATATGGTCCGGGCAGGGCGGGCCGATGGAGGTGTTCTGTGCCTCCCACTCCAGCCGTTCGCGGACCTTGCGGGCGATCTCGCGCCCTTGGGTATGGGCGCGCACGATTCCGGCGACCGAGTTGTCATCGGCAATGGCGATGGCGGGCAGGTTCAGGGTGACGGCACGCTCCATATACTCCTCGGGGTGAGAGGCCCCGGTGAGGAAGGTGAAGTTCGATGTGATCGACAGCTCGGCATACATGACGATTCCATATTATATTCACGTTTTGTTCTTTTTCGAGTCCTTTGCGCAGGAAACGGGTCGATTGAGGCCGATCAGGCAGGCAGGGTCAGGAAAAAGGAGGCCCGATATGTTCAAGATCACCGCATTATCCACCGATGATGTCCGCGCCCTTCAGGCAGGCGGCCCGGATGCCTATGGTGTCCCGCCCGAGCGGGCCGTTTCGACCGGCTCTGGCAATCCCTGCCGCCATTGCCTGCGCAACATTCCGGAAGGCGAAGAGATGCTGATTCTGGCGCATCGGCCCTTTTTAGAGACACATCCATACGCCGAAACCGGCCCGATTTTTCTGTGCGCCACACCGTGTGAGCGGTATGAGGGCGCGGCACTGCCCGAGATTCTGACCACCTCGCCGGACTATCTGATCAAGGGGTATGGGGCGGACAACCGGATCGTTTATGGCACCGGGGCGATCACGCCCACGGATCAGATTGGCGCAAAGGTCCGGGATATTTTTGCCCGCCCGGATATCGCCTATATCCATGTCCGATCTGCGCGCAACAACTGCTATCAGGCGCGGATCGATCGGGGCTAGGCTCAGGACCCTAAAGCTTGACCCGGTGCATCCCCCGGCGCGGCTGGTCCTGATCGTCCGCCGGTTCATCCGCGCGCGAGGATGTCAGGGCGAGGAAGACATCTTCAAGGTCGGCTTCCTCGGTCCGGACATCGCGAATGCGAATACCTGCGGCGCGGACGGATTCCAGAACCTGCTCGGCGCTGGTTTGGGCGCTGCGGTAGTTCAACACCAGATTGCCATCGTCGCGCAGGGTGGCTTCGACGCCCTCGGTTGCGGGCAAATCGGTGACAGGACGGTCGGGGACAATCACCATGGTGCGGCTGTCCATGCGGCCCAGCAGGTTTGCGGTGCTGTCCTGCGCGATCTTTTCACCGTGGTTGATGATGGCGATCTGGTCGCACATCTCCTGCGCCTCTTCCAGATAGTGCGTGGTCAGGATGATGGTCATGCCCTGTTCGTTCAGCTTGCGCACATTGGCCCACAGCATCTGGCGCAGCTCGATATCCACGCCCGCCGTGGGTTCGTCCAGCACCAGCACTTTGGGATGATGCACCAGCGCCTTGGCCAACAGCAACCGCCTGCGCATCCCGCCCGACAGGGTGCGGGCATAGGCCTCGGCTTTGTCGCTGAGGCCGACCAGTTCGAGGATCTCATCGCTGCGGCGTTGCGCTTTGGGCACGCCATACAGCCCGGCCTGAACCTCTAGCGCGCCGCGTGGGGTGAAGAACGGGTCGAGGTTCAGTTCCTGCGGCATCACGCCGATGGCGGCGCGGGATTGGCGCGGGTTCTGATCCTGATCGAAGCCCCAGATCGACACATTGCCCGAGGATTTCACCACCAGCCCCGCCAGAATATTGATCAGCGTCGATTTCCCGGCCCCGTTTGGCCCCAGAAGCCCAAAGACCGACCCGCGCGGGATGGTCAGATCAATACCTTTCAGCGCCTGTTTCTCGGGCTGGCCCTTGCCGCCGCGATAGGTCTTGCGCAGCCCTTCGATCCTGATTGCCGCATCGGCCATGTGGCTCTTGCCCCCGGTTTGCTCATCGCTCATAAACGCACCTAGTACATGCCCGCGAGGCCGACAACCGCAGAAGGATCGCCAGCCGTGACCATCGAAGCCCCGGAAACCAGGATCGTCGAAACCACCCGTGTCGCCTGTGACGGGGGTGAGGGCGCATTGGGTCATCCGCGCGTCTGGTTGCAGATCCCCGAGGATACCGGCTGGGTCGAATGCCCCTATTGCGACTGCAAATATGTTCTGAGGGGCACAGAGCAAGGCTGATCGTCCGCTGCTTCGGTCGCTGCCGAAATCTTGCCGCGTTTCTCATGGTAACTCTTTGGTGGGACCAACGCGGGTGAGTGCGATGACCGACATGACTGCTAAACAGAACGCCAGCCCGGTTTTTGGCTGGATCGGGTTTTGCCTGGCGGCGATGGCGTTGTTTGCCGCGCTGTTTGTGTTCTGGGCCGGGCCGTTTGCGCCGCAGCAATCAACCGGCGTGTCGCTGGGGGAACTGGCCGCCGAGATTGGAAAATCGACCCTCCGCGCTGCCGCTGGGCTGGAACAGCCTGAACCGGTCGCCCAAACCCGCGATCTGGACGATTTCCTGCAAATCGGCGTGGCCATGCTGGGCGGGCTGGCGATTGTTGTCTCGGTAATTGGCATTCTGCGCCACGAACGGATGCGCCCTGCTATCGCGGGTGTCTGCGTTGGCATCGGTGCGATCCTGTTCCAGTTCTTCGCCTTTGCCTTTTTCGCCTTCCTTGGCGTGCTGGTGATCATGGCGCTTCTGAACAGCTTCTCGGACGTTTTCAGCGGCCTCTTTGGTGGTTAACCCACGTTCCTGACTGGTCAGTCGCCTGCCCCTGTGGCAGAACCATCCCTGACCGACAGGGAGAGCGCGCATGAGCAATTTCGGAAAAGGGTGTCACCTGCATCTGATCGACGGATCGGCCTTTATTTTCAGGGCCTATCACGCGCTGCCTCCGCTGACGCGCAAATCCGATGGGCTGCCGATCGGGGCGGTTTCGGGGTTCTGCAACATGCTGCAGAAATATGTCGAAGGGAACGCCGGGCCAGATGCGCCGACCCATGTGGCGGTGATTTTCGACAAGGGCTCGCACACGTTCCGCAATGATCTGTACGATCTCTACAAAGCCAACCGCGAGGCGATGCCCGAGGATCTGCGCCCGCAGATGCCCCTGACCCGCGAGGCGACGAAAGCGTTCAACATCGCCTGCAAGGAGCTTGAGGGCTATGAGGCCGACGACATCATCGCCACGCTGGCCGTTCAGGCGCGTGAGGCCGGGGGTCGTGTGACCATCGTCAGTTCCGACAAGGATCTGATGCAACTGGTCGGCGACGGCGTGGAAATGCTGGATGCGATGAAGAACAAGCGCATCGACCGGGACGGGGTGCTCGAGAAATTCGGCGTCGGGCCGGAACGGGTGGTCGATGTGCAGGCGCTGGCCGGGGATTCGGTGGATAACGTGCCGGGCGCGCCGGGGATCGGGATCAAGACGGCGGCGTTGTTGATCAATGAATATGGTGATCTGGAAACCCTGCTGGACCGCGCCGAAGAGATCAAGCAGCCCAAGCGCCGCCAGACCCTGATCGAAAAGCGCGACCAGATCGAATTGTCGAAGAAGCTGGTGCAACTGGATGAGCAGACGCCTCTGGATTTCACCTTGGACGATCTTGAGGTGAAAGACCCCGAGCCGGAGAAGTTGCTGGCGTTTCTGGCCGAGATGGAGTTCCGCACCCTCACCAAGCGCATCGCGGATAAGTTGGGGGCTGAGGCTCCGGTGATTGCCGACGCGCCTGCGCCGGTCGAAGAAGTTGAAGCCGAGGTTATCCCGTTTGATGCCTCGAAATACGAATGCGTGCGCGATGCCGGGGCGCTGCAAAAATGGATCGATCAGGCCTATGAGCGCGGCTGGGTTGCGGTGGACACCGAGACCACCGGGTTGAATGAGATGATCGCCGATCTGGTCGGCATTTCGCTGTGCATTGAGCCGGGCGAGGCTTGTTACATCCCGTTGATCCACCGGCAAAGCGCGACCGATGATCTGTTTGGCTCGGACGCGCTGGCCGAGGGACAGATGCCGCTGGATGAGGCTCTAACCCTGCTGAAACCGGTATTCGAAGACCCGTCGGTCCTGAAAATCGGGCAGAATATGAAATATGATGCCAAGATATTTGCGCGTTATGGCATCGATGTGGCCCCCATCGATGACACGATGCTGATGTCCTACGCCATGCATGGCGGCGCGCATGGGCATGGCATGGATACGCTGTCCGAACGCTATCTGAGCCACACGCCGATCCCGATCAAACCGCTGTTGGGTTCGGGCAAATCGGCGATCACCTTTGACAAGGTGCCGATTGATGAGGCGACCGCCTATGCCGCCGAGGATGCCGATATCACCCTGCGCCTGTGGCAATTGTTCAAGCCGCAACTGCATCAGGTGCAGGTGACGACGGTGTATGAGACCCTCGAACGCCCGCTGGTGCCGGTGCTGGCCGAGATGGAGATGCACGGCATCAAGGTTGACCGCGATGTTCTCAGCCGCATGTCCAACGCATTCGCCCAGAAAATGGCCGGGTTAGAGGCTGAAATCCACGAATTGGCCGGTGAGAATTTCAATGTCGGCTCGCCCGCGCAGTTGGGAGAGATCCTGTTCGACAAGATGGGTCTGGAAGGCGGCAAGAAGGGTAAGACCGGGAAATACTCGACCGGGGCGGATGTGCTTGAGGATCTGGCGACCGAGCATGAATTGCCGCGCCGGGTGCTGGACTGGCGGCAGCTGTCCAAGCTGAAATCGACTTACACGGATGCTTTGCAGACCCATATCAACCCCGATACCGGGCGGGTGCATACGTCTTATTCGATAACCGGGGCCAGCACGGGGCGTCTGGCCTCGACCGATCCGAACCTGCAGAACATCCCCGTGCGTACCGAGGAAGGGCGGCGCATTCGCGAGGCGTTTATTGCCGAGCCGGGCAATGTGCTGGTCAGCCTCGACTACAGCCAGATCGAGCTGCGGATTTTGGCGCATATCGCCGGGATTGATGCCTTGAAACAGGCATTCTCGGACGGGTTGGACATTCACGCCATGACCGCGTCTGAGATGTTTGACGTGCCGCTGGACGAGATGACGCCGGATATCCGCCGTCAGGCCAAGGCGATCAACTTTGGTGTGATCTATGGCATCTCGGGCTTTGGTCTGGCGCGCAACCTGCGCATCCCCCGGGCCGAGGCGCAGGGGTTCATTGATCGGTATTTCGAACGCTTTCCGGGCATTCGCCAGTACATGGACGATACGGTCGCGTTCGCCAAGGAACATGGCTATGTGCAGACCCTGTTCGGGCGCAAAATCCATACGCCTGAAATCAATGCCAAGGGGCCGCATGCCGGGTTTTCGCGCCGGGCGGCGATCAACGCGCCGATTCAGGGGACGGCAGCGGATGTGATCCGGCGCGCGATGGTGCGGATGCCGGATGCGATCAACGGGCTGCCTGCCAAGATGCTGTTGCAGGTGCATGACGAATTGCTGTTTGAAGTGGCCGAAGATGCGGTGGATCAGGTGATCGGTGTGGCGCGCGACGTGATGGAGGGTGCATCGGACCCGGCCGTCAAGCTGGATGTGAAGCTGGAGGTGGATGCCGGGCAGGGGGCCAACTGGGCCGAAGCGCATTAAGGAAGGCGCCGCTCATCAGGCCCGGCGGGCCCTCTTCGCAGCGGGTCAGGCTTTGGGCCTGACCAGTCGGTCCACCAGCCGTTTCACTGCGGGCCCAAGAACCACAATGACCGCGAAGGCGATGGGCCAGCAGAACATCCACGAGGCCATCCAGTCCGAGACGGTGGTGGGACCCAGCCCCACGGCCTTGACCGTCGCAATACCGGTTACGATGCAGGACATCAGCCCTGACATGATCAGGCAAAACACGACATGCGATAAGCGGGCGGCGGTCATGGGCATCATCCGTTCGTTGGCCTTGGCAACATGTGGGGTATTTTGGCCGCAAATGCCAGTGGTTGCTGTCAGGCTACCGCATCCAGTCCAGCGACTCCTCGGTCCGGCGCGTTGAAGGCGTGTATTCCGCGCTGACCCACCCAGCATAGCCGCTATTGTCCATCGCACTGAAAAGCCTGTCGAAATCCGTGTGTCCGCTGCCGGGTTCCGACCGACCCGGCGCGGCCCCGATCTGAGCGTGCACCACGCGGTCATGGTATTGATCCCAGACGGCCAACGCGTCGCCATGGATCATATCGGCGTGAAAGCTGTCATATTGCAGACCGATATTGCGGCGATCCACCTGGTCCAGAACCTCGGCCGCCAGCGCGTAGTCGTTCAGGAAGTAGCCCGGTTGGGACACCGGGTTCAGCGGCTCGATGGTGAACTGCTGGGTGGGCGCGATCTCGGCCGCCCATTGCAGGTTTTGCACGAAGCTGGCCATCGCCTGTGGCCCGGACGCATAGCCGGACATGATATGGATGATCTTCGGGCGCAGCGCGTCGGCGTAGCGCAGAACCCGGCGGATATCGGATTGAAACCGCGCCTCGCCGCCGGGAAGTGCTGCGTAACCGGGCTGCCCGCCGGTGTAGTTGGGCGGTGGGGCGTTGATCAGAACCAGTTCCAGCCCATTGGCCAGCAGGGCGCGGCGGGTCTCTTTCGCGGCCAGATCATAGGGGAACAGAATCTCGACCGCCTTGAACCCGGCCTCGGCTGCGGCGGCAAAGCGATCCAGGTAGGGCAGCTCGGTAAAGAGCAGCGAGAGATTGGCGGCAAATCTGGGCATGAGCGGTCCAGGTGTTTGGTCCCCGGACCTTAGCGAGCGGGCGGTTTTCAGGAAAGGGACGGAAAACGACAGATTGTCGAAAATCGACCAGATCAAGGATCGGGTCTGAGGGACGATCCGCCCCAATGCGGCGAATCATGTCCGGCGCCGCTTTGACAAAAAGGCCCGATCTTTATGGCTTACAGCCCCGACCCCGCGCGCGGGACCGCACTCGCTTTGCCCGCCGACCGCAATGCTGCGCTGTCCGGCAACGGGTTGGCGGTCGCGTCGATGCTGACATGGGCGGCAGGGTTTCCGGCGGCAGAGGTCCTGTTGCACAGCTGGCCTCCGATTGCGCTGTTTGCGGCGCGGATGGCGTTGGCTTTGGCCGTTATGGTTCCGATCTGGATCTGGCTTGACGGTCCGGCGCGGGTGCTGAACGCCCGCTGGGGCCGGGCGCTGTATATCGGAGCGGTGGGGTTCGGCGGCGGCATGTTCCTGATCCTGCTGGCGCAAAAGCTGACCGATCCGGTGACGGTGGCGATCATCGCATCCTGCGCGCCTTTGGCCGCCACTTTGCTTGAAATGGCAACCGGCACGCGACGCCTGCGATGGAACTTTGCCCTCGGCGTCCTGGTCTCGATCATCGGTGGGATCATCGCCACCAGTGCGCTGGCTCCGGCACAGCTGGGTGTGGGGGCGGCTTGCGCGGTTGTATCCACGTTTCTGTTCTGCTGGGGCAGCATGGCCACAGCGCGCGACTTCCCTGAACTCAGTCCGATGGGCCGATCGACGATCACTTTTGCCGGCGCGTTGATGATGGCGGCAGTGCTGCTGTTGGGGGCGTATCTGCTTGGGCTTGATCTGCGCCCCTCACGGCCCGTTGATTTTGCCCAAGGCGCGATGCTGGTGATTTACGCGCTGGTCTCAATGGGCATCAGCCAGGTGTTCTTCATTGCCGCTGTTGGCAAAATGGGCGTCGCGCTGACCTCATTCCACATCAACGTCGCGCCCTTCTACGTCATGATCATCATGCTGGTGCTGGGCGAGGCATGGGACTGGACCCGCGCGCTGGGCGCGGGGATCGTTGCATTGGCGGTGCTGGTCGCGCAGGACCGCAGGATTCCGCAATCGACCTAAACGTCGGTCAGTGCCTCTGCCGCAATCAACGGGAAAAACTGCCCGCCGGACCAGACGCCGAACCAACCCTCGTGCTCGGTCCCGATATCGACCAGCCGGTAAAAGCTTTTGCGGTCGATGCGCGCCTCAAGGTTGGCGCGGATCAACATATATAGCGCGGGTTCTTCTGTTTCGGGATCGGTGACAATGCGGATGGGATGGTCCTGCCCGGCCACCGCCGTATCGCCCACATGGGTTGTGAATGTCAGCTCTTGCGCCGCGCCGTCGCCTGTTTGGTCAAAGTCCACGGCGACAAACGGCGCGTCCTCGACAGTGATTCCCACCTTTTCGACCGGGGTGACGAGGTAGTATCTGTCGCCATCTTTCTTAAGAATTGAGGAAAATAGCTTTACCAACTCGAACCGGTTGATCGGCGACCCTAAGTAACTCCAGGTACCATCCCGTGCGATCCGGATGTCCAGATCGCCGCAAAACGGAGGATTCCACAGGTGAACGGGCGGTAAACCCCTGGTTTTGGCCGCTTTGACTGATGCAGCCAGACCATCCGGCGAAGGTTTCACAGGTTTTTGTCCGCTCATTGCTTTTGCCATTTCCTCTTAGCGCGATACACTTCATTTATAATAGTCCACGGAAGGGAAAGTCATGACCGAACCTGCCGACCTCGTGTCCGAGATCGAAGCGCTGGAAACAAAACTGCAAGAGGCCAAGTCCTCGATCACTCGCCGCTTCATCGGGCAGGAACGGGTCGTGGAGCTGACCCTGACCGCGCTGTTGTGCGGTGGGCATGCGCTGTTGATCGGTTTGCCCGGTCTGGGCAAGACACGTTTGGTCGAGACGCTGTCGACCGTGATGGGGCTGCACGGCAATCGCATCCAGTTCACGCCGGACCTGATGCCCGCCGACATTCTGGGGTCCGAGGTTCTGGACACCGCCGATGATGGCACCCGTCATTTCCGCTTTATCTCGGGTCCGATCTTTTGCCAGTTGCTGATGGCGGATGAGATCAACCGCGCCAGCCCGCGCACCCAGTCGGCGCTGCTGCAGGCGATGCAGGAACGAACGGTGACAGTGGCGGGCGAGGATCGCTCGTTAGGTGTGCCCTTCCACGTTTTGGCCACGCAGAACCCGATTGAGCAAGAGGGCACCTATCCGCTGCCCGAGGCGCAACTGGACCGGTTCCTTGTTCAGATCGACGTCGAATACCCGGATCGCCAGACCGAGCGGGATATTCTGTTGGCGACAACAGGCGTCGAAGAGGACGCGGCGCATCAGATTTTCACCAAGGAAGAGTTGCTGGCCGCGCAGGTCCTGCTGCGCCGGATGCCGGTTGGGGACTCGGTCGTTGAACTGATCCTTGATCTGGTCCGCGCCTTCCGTCCCGATGAGCCCGGCGCGTCAGAGCGTGTCGCCGAAACCGTCGCCTGGGGCCCCGGTCCGCGTGCGGCGCAGGCGTTGATGATGACGGTGCGAGCTCGGGCGATGCTGCAAGGGCGGCTGGCCCCGAATGCCGAGGATGTGCTGGATATGGCCCGCCCGGTCCTGAGCCACCGTATGGCGCTGAACTTTGCGGCGCGGGCACGCGGCGACAGCTTGTCTGAACTGATCGAATCCACCGCCGCCGGTCTGATCCGGACCGAGGCCGCGGCGTGAATGCCGCGCTGACCCTTCGCGAAAGATCCGAGGCCGAGGCGTCCCGGCTGCCGCCCCTGTTGGCGCGTGCCGAACATCTGGCCGGGACCGTCCTGCTGGGTGACCACGGGCGGCGACGCTCGGGGTTGGGCGATGATTTCTGGCAGTACCGCCCGGCACAGATCGGTGACAGTCGGCGGATGATCGATCACAGGCGATCAGCGCGTGGTGATCAGCAATTTGTGCGCGAACGCGAATGGCAGATTGCGCAATCGGTGATGCTGTGGGTCGATCAGGGTGCCTCGATGCGCTTTGCGTCGAACAAAGAGTTGCCGACTAAGGCCGACCGGGCGCGCCTGCTGGGATTGGCAACCTCGATCCTATTGGTGCGCGGGGGTGAGCGTGTGGGCCTGACCGGAACCACCCTGCCGCCCCGGCGCGGCAATGCGCAGATCATCCGGCTGGCGCAGGCGTGGTCCGAGGATGCCGAACCTGACTATGCCCCGCCGGAACACCGGGCGATGATCCCGCATGCGCGGGCCGTGTTCATCTCCGATTTCCTCGGCCCGATGGATGAGGTCGAACTGGCCTTGACCAAAGCCGCCGACCGGGGCGTGCGGGGCGTGATCCTGCAGGTGTTGGACCCAAGCGAAGAGAGCTTCCCCTATCGCGGCCGCACCATCTTTGAAAGTGTCGGCGGCACGACCCGGCACGAGACGCTGAAGGCTGGAGACCTGCGTGATCGATATATGGACCGGTTGGCACAGCGCAAGGACGCGCTGACCCAACTGTGCCGCGCAACTGGCTGGCAACTGGGCCTGCACCACACCGGAGACAGCGCACAAGCGGCTCTGTTATGGCTCTACCGGGCGCTGGACGGGGGCATGCGATGACGGTTCTGGCGGGCATCGGCTTTACCGCCCCATGGGTGCTGCTGGGTCTGCTGACCCTGCCGATCCTGTGGCTGATCCTGCGCGCCGTGCCGCCCGCGCCGATCCGGCGTTTGTTCCCGGCGGTAACTTTGCTGCTGGGCTTGAAGGATGACGAGAGTGTCTCGGACCGCACCCCGTGGTGGCTGCTTATGCTGCGGATGCTGGCAGCGGCGGCGATCATCATCGGGCTGGCAGGGCCAGTTCTGAACCCGTCGCGCGATCAGACGGGCACCGGGCCGTTGTTGCTGGTGCTGGATGCCAGCTGGGCCGGGGCGACACGCTGGTCGGCGACGCTGGATCAGATCGATGCGCAACTGACCGAGGCCGGGCGCGCGGGGCGCCCTGTCTCGATCCTGCGTCTGACCGAGCCGGAAACGCCGGTGTTTCAGGCGGCTGAGGCGTGGCGGAACCGTTTGCCGGGACTGGCACCGAACCCGTGGCAACCGACCGAAGCGCAGATCGATCAGGTCTTTGCGGCGCTAGAGCAGGTCGATGGCGGTTTTGACACCCATTGGTTCAGCGACCGGCTGATCTATGAGGGTCACGCCGATTTAGTGTCTGATCTGCAATCCCGTGGCGCGGTCACGGTGTATCAGCCCAATTCCGGCGCGGTGGCGTTGTTGCCTGCGGCCTATCAGGACGGGGTGATCCAACTGACCGCGCTGCGGGCCGAACCCGGACCGGAACAGCGCGTCACCGTTCTGGCGCAGGGCCGCGACCCGGCGGGGACAGCGCGCGTTCTGCAATCCGCAGACATGACCTTTGAGAATGGCGCAACCGACGCGCGGATCGAGCTGGCTCTGCCCTCGGAACTGCGCGCCCGGATTACCCGGTTCGAGCTTCAGGGCCAGCGGTCTGCCGGGGCAGTCACCCTGACCGATGACAGCCTGCGTCGGCGCGAGGTCGCGCTGATTGCCGGATCGATCAACCGCGAAGGGTTGGAGTTGCTATCACCCTTGCACTACCTGACTCAGGTGTTGGTCCCTACAGCGGATTTTGTCGAAGGCGGGCTGCTTGAGGTTTTGCCTGCGAATCCGGATGTCATCGTTCTGTCGGATGTGGCCCAGATGTCGGCCCTGGAAGAGGCTGACCTGACCGCATGGGTCGAACAGGGCGGGCTGCTACTGCGCTTTGCCGGGCCGCGCATGGCCGCCAGCGATCTGGGCCGGGATGAGGAAGATACGCTGTTGCCCGTAAGGCTGCGCAGCGGCGGCCGCACCGTTGGCGGCGCGATGAGTTGGGGTGAGGCCAAAACGCTGGCCTCGTTCCCCGAAGCCTCGCCCTTCTACGGGTTGCAAATCCCGGATGACGTGGTGGTTTCAACACAGGTCATGGCGCAACCAGACCCTAATCTGGCGGATCGGGTGATTGCGTCGCTGTCGGACGGAACACCTCTGGTCACGCGCAAGGCGCTGGGTTTGGGGCAGGTCGTGCTGTTCCACGTGACGGCGGATGCGGAATGGTCCAGCCTGCCGTTGTCGGGCCTGTTTGTGGAAATGCTGGATCGTCTGGCTGTCGCCTCGGCGGCCAAATCCCGGCAAGTGGAACAGTTGCAAGGCACCACGTGGGAGCCGGTTCAGATCATGGACGGTTTTGGCGTGCTGTCCGACGCGGGCACATTGGCCGGTGTGGACGGGGTGGAACTTGTCTCGGGTCAGATCGGCCCCGACATTCGCCCGGGTCTATACGAAAGCGGCAAGCAGAAGCTGGCGCGCAACGTTCTGTCCGAGGACTCGGTGCTGAGCCCGGTGGTCTGGCCCTCGGACGTGCCGATCCGGGGGCAGGAGGTCACGACCGAGACGCCGTTGGGTGGCCTGCTGCTCAGCCTCGCGCTGATCCTGCTGACCATCGACGTGATCGCCTCACTCGCGCTGTCGGGCCGGTTGGGTCTGGCCAAGGCGACCGCAGCAGCGCTTGCGGCCATGCTGCTGGTGCCCGAGGCACAGGCGCAAACGCCGGATGAGACGGATTTCGCCCTGGCCGCCACCCATGAATTGGTTCTGGCCCACGTCCTGACCGGGGATACTCAGGTAGACGATATCGCGCAGGCGGGCCTGCGTGGGCTGGCGCAAACGCTGTTCTACCGCACATCCGTGGAACCGGCGGAACCCATCGGCGTGGATCTGGAACGCGATGAGCTTGCTTTTTTTCCGCTGCTCTACTGGCCGATCACGCCTGATCAGCCGCAACCCTCAGCCGAGGCTTATGCCAAGCTGAACGCCTATCTGCGCTCGGGCGGGATGATCCTGTTCGATACGCGGGACGCCGATATCGCCGGGTTCGGGGCCTCAAGCCCCAATGGGCGCAAGCTGCAACAACTGGCCGGGCCGCTGAATATTCCCGCGTTAGAGCCGATTCCCCGAGACCATGTCCTGACGCGGACCTTCTATCTGTTGCAGGACTTCCCGGGCCGTTATTCAGGCACCGAGGTCTGGGTCGAAGCCGCGCCGTTGGATGCGGAACAGATCGAGGGGATGCCCTTCCGTAACCTCAACGACAATGTGACGCCGGTGGTGATCGGCGGCAATGATTGGGCCGGGGCCTGGGCGGTGGACCGCAACGGGCAGGCCCTGCTGCCGGTGGGTCGCGGCTATGCGGGTGAGCGTCAGCGCGAACTGGCCAGCCGCTTTGGCGTCAATCTGGTGATGCATGTGCTGACCGGGAATTACAAATCCGATCAGGTGCATGTGCCTGCTCTGCTGGACAGGTTGGGACAATGACCGGAACCGTCATATTCGATCCGCTGATCCCATGGCCCGTTCTGGCCATTGTCGCCGCGCTTGCGGTTGGCGGGGTGATTCTGGCCGTCTGGCGCGGCCTGTCCGGCTGGGCGCTGCGGGGCCTGGCGGCTTTGGTGTTGATCGCCGCGCTGGCCGGTCCTGTGTATCAGATCGAAGACCGCGCGCCGCTGACCGACATTGTTCTGATGATCAAGGATGAAAGCGCCAGTCAGACGCTTTCCGACCGCGCGGATCAAACTGCCGAGGCCGCCGAGGCGCTGGCCGCCGAGATCGAATCCCGCGACAACACCGAGCTGCGCCGCATTCGCGTTGGCGACGGGGACGGTGATGAGGGTACGCAGGTGATGGCCGCCGTCAACGCCGCTTTGGCCGAGGAACCGCGCGCACGGATTGCGGGCGTTCTGGTCGTCTCGGACGGGATCGTGCACGATGTCGATCAGGCCCCGGACCTTCCTGCGCCCCTGCATCTGCTGCAAACCGGGCGCGAAAACGACTGGGACCGCAGGCTGATCGTCCGCAACGCACCCGCCTTTGCCATTATCGGTGAGCCTGTGACCCTGACCCTGCGTGTCGAGGACAGCGGTGCCGCGCCGGGCGGCGCGCCCAACGCGCCGCTTCAGATCTCGGTCGACGGTGGAGAGGCGGAAGAGTTCCGCATTCCGATCGGTGTGGATGTGGAACTGCCGATCACGCTGCCCCATGGCGGGCGCAACGTGATCCAGTTCTCGGTCCCGCAGGCCGAAGGCGAATTGACCGACCGCAACAACACTGCGCTGATCCAGATGAACGGCGTGCGCGACCGGCTGCGCGTTCTGCTGGTTTCGGGCGAGCCGCATCCCGGTGGCCGTACATGGCGGAACCTTTTGAAATCAGACAGTTCCGTTGATCTGGTGCATTTCACCATTCTGCGCCCGCCGGAAAAGCAGGATGGCGTCCCGGTCGATGAACTGTCACTGATCGCCTTCCCGACGCGCGAGCTGTTTCTGGAAAAGATCAACGATTTCGATCTGATTATCTTTGACCGCTACAAACGTCGCGGCATCCTGCCCGCGATCTATCTGGATAACGTGACCGATTACATCAACGGCGGCGGTGCTGTGCTGATCGCGGCGGGTCCCGATTTCGCCAGTGCAGACAGTATCTTCCGCTCAC
Source organism: Ruegeria sp. K5 (assembly GCF_056531805.1). Lineage (NCBI taxonomy): Bacteria > Pseudomonadati > Pseudomonadota > Alphaproteobacteria > Rhodobacterales > Roseobacteraceae > Ruegeria > Ruegeria sp. K5. The sequence continues at coordinate 252,815 of NZ_JBQFML010000002.1, forward strand.
CGCTTGCGCCCATCCTGCCCGCGCAACCCACGGCGCGGGTGATCGAGGAACGCTATGTGCCCATGGTCAGCGATCTGGGGCATCGGCATCCGGTGACCACCAATCTGGGCGATTCCGAGGATTGGGGCGCATGGCTGCGTCAGATCGATGTGAACCAGCGCTCGGGTCAGGTTCTGATGACCGGTCTGGACGAACGCCCGCTGCTGGTACTGGACCGCGTAGGCGAGGGGCGCGTGGCGATGCTGGCCTCGGACCATGCCTGGCTGTGGAGCAGGGGTTACGAGGGTGGCGGGCCGCAGCTAGAACTGCTGCGCCGGTTGGCCCATTGGATGATGAAAGAGCCCGAGCTTGAGGAAGAGGCGCTATGGGCCGAGGCCAATGGTCAATCCATGCGCATCATCCGTCAGACGCTTGAGGATGAGGTCGGGCCGGTCACAATCACCCGCCCCAATGGCGAGACGCTTGAGATCACGCTGGACGAGGTCACTCCGGGCCGGTTCGAAGCGCAGTATTTCGGGCCTGAGATCGGCCTCTACCGCTTGCAGGAAGGCGAGTTGATGGCGGTGATCGGCCTTGGCCCCGCTGCACCCAAGGAATTTGAACGCACGATCGCCACCGGCGATGTGCTTGATCCTGTAATCGCGCAGATGCGTGGCGGGGTGATCCGGCTGGAAGATGGCTTGCCCTCGATCCGCAATGTCCGGGCCGGGCGTCCTGCGGCGGGACGCGGCTGGATCGGTTTGACCCCGCGCGAGGCTTATGAGACTCGCGATGTCACGCAGGCCGGGTTGCTGCCGCCTTGGCTGGTTCTGTTGCTGGCGGGTGGGTTCCTGCTGGGTGGTTGGCTGCGCGAAGGCCGTCGTTAGTCTTCGCTGAAAATAACGCTGACCGATGGGTTCTCCGGCAGACCCTCATAGCTGACGGACGCGCCGCCTTTGCCTTTGGCCGGCGGAAACAGCGGACCAAAAGAACCGACTGAAACCATGTCGCCGGGCTTAAAGGTGATGCCTTTGGAGGTCAGCCAAATCACGGCATTGGCCGGATGCCCCAGAACTGCCCGCCCCGGCGCTTGCGCCAGTATTTCGCCATCTGCTGCGCTGAGCGTGACCGTCATGTCACCCAGCGCCGTTGTCATGGTCAATGGGTCCGTTACGGCGATTTCCGAGCCTAACACGCCCAGTTTCGGCCCCACACCGATGGCCGTAAGGGTCACAGGCGTGATGGGTTGCCCCTCGGCCAGTGTCAGATCGGGCAGTTCGATGAACGGGCGAATGGCCGAGACGTTGCGGATGACCTCCTCGGGCGTTGTGGCCTGATTGATCGCGGGGTCGCCGACGACAAGGATCAGGTCGGCCTCGAATACGGGTCGGGCCCCCCAATTCGCCGGAACCGTGGCCCCATCGTCCCGCATCATGTCGCGATACAGAAGACCCTGAACCGGTTCGGACGCCCCGAACCGTTCCTGCGCCGGTGCGCTGGTCAGGCCCGCTTTGTAGCCGATGACCGGGCCCAGATGCGGTTCCATGACCTCGGCCAGCCTGGCCTGGGTACACAGCGCATCCTCCATCGTTCCATCCGGCGACAGGGCGGCGGTTGCAGTATTGGAGAGATAGTCGCGCACAAAGGTCTCGATCTGCGCGTCAGAGGCGCAGTCCGCAACTGCCTGAGAGGCCGTCATCGCGAGCGCCAGGGTTATCCACGTCCGCATATCGATCTCCTTTCAGTCGATCCTGACCGAAACCCGGTCAGACGCGCCATGGGCGTCAACCACCACCAGCGCGGAAAACCCCGGCCCCGGGTTGGGTATTTCGAACTCACGGTGCCGCTGTCCGGTCAAAACCGGAACCCCGTCGGCCAGCAGGGAAAACGGCCCGACCCCGCCGCGCAGCTTGACGGTCAAAGGGGCTCCGTCGGTCTCTAACACGGCATTGTTTGGCGGGAAGATCACGTCAGGGGCGCTTGGGTCATCTTCAAACGCAGCCCCGCGCGGCTGAAACCGTTGCAGGGGTTGCGGCAATTCGGCGGCTCCGACAATCAGGGTGGATGGGGGAGGCGGGCGCAGCGGAACGGGGATGGGTTTCAGATGCCCAAACGCCTCGAACAGCAGGGGCGCAGCCAGTTCGCCGCCAAACGCGCCGGGCACCGGCGTTCCGTCGGCGCGGCCCAGCCAGACGCCGATCACATGCTGGCCGTCAAAGCCAATGGCCCAGGCATCCCGGTGTCCGTAGGATGTACCGGTCTTGTAGGCCAACCCCTGCGCGGCGGCCCCCGGTGGCGGGGCGAGTCCAGCCAATATGTCGCTCACCTGCCACGCGGCGACGTCCGACAGGGCGCGGGCGGTTTCGGTCCGCTCGGCCAGTGCGTCATGATGCAGAACCGGCCCTTGTCCACCTGCCGCAAGCGTGGCGTAGAGCTGCACCAGATCGTGCAGGCTAAGCCCCACACCACCCAGCGAGATGGCAAGGCCCGGTGTCCCGCCGCCAAGTTGCGGATCACTTCCGGCCTGTTGCAGCGCGGCCATCACCCGCGCGGGACCAAGCGCGTCGGTCAGGCGCACCACCGGGATGTTCAGTGACAATTGCAGCGCGTCACGCACCCGGATGTCCCCCCGAAAGACACCATCGAAATTGCGCGGCGCATAGCGCCCGAACATCACCGGGCTGTCGCTGATCAGGGTTTCGGGATGGGCCAGCCCCTGATCGAAGGCCAGCCCATAGATCATGGGCTTCAGCGTAGACCCCGGCGACCGCAATGCGCGGGTCATGTCGACAAAGCCCTGCCGGTCGTCCTGATAGCCCGCCGATCCGACCGAAGCTAGAATCTCACCACTACGGTGATCCGCCACGATCAGGGCACCGGAGATGCGCGGCCCCGCCTGATCGGCGGCCTGAGCCACCAGCGATTCCAGCCGGGCCTGCAACCCGGCGTCCAATGTCAAATCCAGCGCCTCGGTCTCGGGGTTTGCGCGCTGGGCCCGGTCGGTCAGATGAGGTGCGAGGCGCGGGAAGGCCTTCATCTGCGTGGGAACCGTTTCGGTCAGCGCGCTGAGCATCTGGGCGTCAGACAGCACCCCATGCCGCTGCATCCGTCGCAGAACCCGGTCGCGCGAAATCCGGGCGACCTCGGCGGCGCGGTCGGGTCGCCGCGTTTCGGGGGATTGGGGCAGGGCGACCAGCAACGCAGCCTGTGCAGGCGTCAGGCGAACCGGGTCTTTGCCGAACCAGGCGCGGGTGCCCGCCCGGATGCCTTCCAGATTGCCGCCATAGGGTGCATGGGTCAGATACAGGCCCAGAATCTGATGTTTGCTCAGGCGTCGTTCCAGCGCCAAAGCGACCCTAACTTGGCGGATCTTGCCGCTCCAGCGCCCGGTGGGGCCGTCCTCGATCAGCCGCGCGACCTGCATGGTCAGGGTCGATCCGCCCGAAACGGTGCGCCCGTTCCACAGCGCCTGCCCGGCCGCTCGGATCATCGCCATTGGATCAACGCCGGAATGGGACCAGAACCGTTTATCCTCGTAGCGGATCAGCATGTCGGTAAAGGCGGGATCGACCGCGCCGGGGCGCAGTCGCCAGATCCCGTCTTCGACCGGGAAGGTGCGCAACAACGTGCCGTTCCGGTCCCGCATCTCGACCGAGGTTTCCGCCAGAACCGGGGGCAGGACGGTTGCATCCACCCACTCCGCCGCCCGGTCCCGCGCAAAGGCGGTCAGATAGAGCACACCGGCCAGCGCCATCAATATCGCGGAGCTTCTAGGCATCCCGACGCTCTGCCAGTTGATATGTCGGGCGACCGATCACCGAAACTCGATCTGCCCGGTTCCGGTCCGGGCGCGGTTTTGCGGGCGGTACATATCCTCGACCGAGGCCGCCGGGTGGTGGAACGTGCCCGGCGTGACCGCGCGGGCCACATAGGCCAGCGTCACGGTCTCACCGCCGGACAGATCAACCGCGGCCAGAAACCGGTCCGAGCGGAACTCGGTATGCGTCGCCTCGGACAGGTCCAGCCAGTCCAGCGCGCGCACATCGCCCGAGCGCAGCAGGTTCGGATTGTCGATCTCGATCCCCGCTGCCAGAGGATCATCCACCATCAGCCGCGCGCCCCCGCGCTCAAAGGGTGTGACCGTCAGGACCGTGACAAACCGGTCGCCGGTGGCGAAGTTGGTCGGGTCCAGCGGCTCACCATCCATCGAGTAATAGCTGCGCTCGATTGCATAGCCGGTGCCGCCTGCCTCGGGCGGTGTGGTCGGGATGCCGGTGACGGTCAGCGTGATGTCGGTTGGGTTTGCGTCTGTGGTGGTGATGTTTAACTCATCCGTCAATCCGCTTTCCAGCACCTGAACGAAGGGCCCAGAGACCGGTGCGCCGTTCACCATCAGCCCCGACCCGGACGGGTCCGACACCAGCGCGTGAGCTGCCAGCAGGGACCACGAGGCCTCTTGCGTCGACAGATACCCGCGACCGGCGCTGACGCGCTGGATCAGGGCGTCGCGGTCCACGGCCTGACTGCCCGCACCCACGGCCAGTGTCAGCAGACCGGCGGCGTCGCGCAGATCGGTGCCGTAATCTGCACGCCACAGGTATTTCTCTTGCGCGGGGCGGCGTTGCAGCATTTGGGCGGCACGGGCGAACATGGCGTCAGCGCGGGTCTGATCCCCATAAGAGGCCAGCGCCGCCCCCAATTGAGCCGCAGCCAGCGGAGTGTCGAACGCGTCGCCCTTGGCGTCTGCGTAGTATCGCAGATCGCCCATCGAGGCCGCCCCTTCGCGCGCCAGCACCATCAGGGCATAGGCAATGTCCTGACCCCCCTTGTCGAAGTCGGGCGCATAGTTGATGCGGTTGCGCAGGTTGTCCATGGCTTGGGCAAAGGCGCGGTCGGACACCGGGTGCCCCTGCGCACGGGCGCGCGACAGGAAGTCGGTGACATATGCGTCCAGCCAGAAATCCCCGCTGCCCGCGCGCCACAGGCCAAAGGCGCCGTTCGGGGCCTGCCGGGTCAGGATGCTGCGGATCGAGTCGGTGATGCGCTGATCCACCGCCGGGCCATCCCCCAGCCCCGAGGCTTGCGCGACCGATGACAGATAGAGCAGGGGCAGCGCCTTGCTGGTGATCTGTTCGGTGCAGCCATAGGGGTAGCGGTTCAGTTGGTCCAGCAAGCCGGGCGTGTCGAATTTCGCCAGCGCTCCGGCGGACAGGATGGCCTTGGCCGAACCGGGCTGGAACCCGTCAAACACATCCTGTGTAAGCAGGAAACTATCGCCTTCGCCCAGCGAAAACCGCCGTGTTTGAGCCACAGCAGGGTCATTTGCACGGATAGGCAATCTCAGGGTCTGCGATAGATCGCGGCCATCCGGAGTGGTGATCGCAACGCTGATTTCAGGATCGCCAACCGCAAGAGCGCTGACCGGGATCTCGAACGTGGTTTTGCCGCCGTCTTCCAGCACGAAACTGCTGGGCGCTGAGCCCAGTTGCAGCGTGGATGAGGATGTCAGCCCCAGTGCCATTTCCCCGCTTGGCCCGTCGGCATGGACGATTTCCAACAGCATTCGGCTTTGATCGCCGGGGGCTAGAAAGCGTGGCAGGCTGGCGGTGACGACCACCGGGTCGCGGACGATCATTTCGGCCTCGGCCTGACCGACGGCAGCGTTTGACCACGCCACAGCCATCAGGCGCACGGTTCCGTTGAAGGCGGGCAGGGGGATGTCAATCTCGACCTCGCCATTTGCATCGACCTGAACCGGTCCGCTGAAAACGGCCATCAGGTCCTGCGTTGGTGGCGGAGATTGTCGGCGTGTGCCAGCGTTGTCACCGCCCGAGCGGATCGTTCCCATCGCACCGTTCATGCCATCGATCAGACGCCCATAGACATCGCGCAGGTCCACGCCTAGACGACGCTGGCCAAAGAAATATCCCTGCGGGTCCGGGGTTTCGAATCCGGTCAGGTTGAGGATGCCCACATCCACAGCCGCCAAGGTCAGCCAGACCGGGTCGCCTTCGCGCGCATTTTCGACCCTGATACGGGCTTTTTGTGTTTGCCGCGGCGCGGTCACCTGGGGCACGTCGATGGCCACATCCAGCATGCGCCCCACCGGTTCGACCGTCGCATGGGCCACACCCATGGCCCGCGCCGGGTTCTGGCCTGCGGCGACGTCCATCGGGCGGATCACCGTGGCGGTGACATAGGCGCCCGCGCCCCAGTCTTCGGTGATTTCGATGGGGATCACGGATTCGCCTTCGGGCACCTCGACCATCTGGCGGTGGATCAGGCGGTTCGATAGCACTTCGATCTGTGCCATACCGGCCATACGTGGGACGATCCGCAATTGCGCGGTGTCGCCGGGGCGATAGCTGTCGCGGTCCAGCGACATCTCCAACCGGTCGGGCGAGGTGGATGCATCTGCCGCCTGATACCAACCTGCCGAGAACTCAACCGCCGTCTCGGCGTAAGCGCCATCAAGGCGTTGAACGACCAGTTCATACTGCCCCCAATCTACGGGCTGCGTCAGGGTCAGCGGGTCTGTGGTCGTTTCGACCTCACCCGTGGCAATGCGGGTGCGGCGGGTGGTCGGCTCCCAATTCCAGTCGCCGTATAGCTGGTACCACTGATAGCGGGTTTCCACCTTGTTCAGCGTCCAGCGCAGGCGCATGGGTTCCGGGGTCAGGTCGGGCGACAGGCCGACGATCTGAAAGGCGGCCTCGGTCCCCTCGGGGATCACATCGTCGAACAAGGGCCGGACACCGATCATCGCTTGCGCAGATCTGACTGGGGCTGTCAGCCGACGCTCCACCGGACGACCTGATCCATCGGACAGACGGGCGATGACAACCGCTTCGACCGGAGCGCCATCGGTCTCTAACACAGGGATTTCCACGGCAATTGTGGCTTGCCCGGCGGCATCCGTGCGGGCGTCACCGAAATAAGTGCTTTTGGTCGAGGTTTCGGTGTCGTACCGGCCAAAGCGATAGGTTTCATAGCCGGGAACGGTGTCCGCAGGGCGGGCGATGACCTGACCGTCGATGCCCAGATCCGACCCCGGCGCGCCGAACAGATAACGCGCGTCGATCTGCAAGGGCGGCGTGTCGCCGGGGCGCAGCGGGGCGTCCGGCAGGGTCAGGTCAAAGTCGATGCGTTCGGGCAGGAAATCCTCGATCAGAACGGTTTGGCGGGCCAGCGCCGCGCCCTTGGGATCGGACTTGATTTCGATCTTCCACGCCCCGCGCGGCACATCGGCCGCGACGGGCAAAGCAAAGACATGCCCCCCGGCGACCCCACCATCCGAGATTGCGCGGCGGTACTCCACCCCATCCGGGCGCGAAAGAATGGCCGTCAGCGGCAGGCCGTCAATCGCCTGCGCTGTGCTATCGCGCGTCAACGCGGTGACATGGATCACCTCGCCCGCGCGATAGGCCCCCCGGTCGGTGGTCAGGAACACATCCACCGGCCCGGCAGGCGCGCGCCCTTCGACCCCGCGATCCGAAAGGTCAAAGGCCGGGTCGGTCAGAGACAGAAAGCTGAAATCTGTATCCCCGTCGGATACCATCACCAAAGCAGGCGCGCTTGCGCCCGTGCCGCGAGTCAAACCGGGTTCAAACCGCACGTAGCCACTGTCATCGGTCTGCGCCTGGGCAATCACGGCATTGGCGTTGGACACCAGCGAGACGTCGATCCCCGCCCGAGGCGCGGCATCATGAAGCCCACGCACGGTCACATGCAGACCGTCAGTGCCCAAAGCCGTGCTGATCCCCAGATCGGTCAGGACAAACCATTGCGTCGCACCCGGATCGTCATAGGGATCGACGCCCGGAACACGCGCCGTCAGCGCGTAGATGCCTGCGGGCTGCTCGGCAATCGCCTCGGCCATCGGCAGACGGGCGGTCATGGTTTGGTTCAACTCGTTCGAAATATCAGCTGTGCCGGTCCAGATATCCTCGGCGATCTCTTCCGAGAACGTCTCTTCCTGCCAATCGCTTAGCGGGCGGCCAAAGAAATCCTGCTGCACCGCGCGGATCAGGTTGCGGTCACTGACACGCCGCAGGGTCAGGTCCAGAGATGCGGTATTTACCGTTTCGACCGGCAGGGCGGCATCCGCCGATTTCGGCAGCACATAGCTGCGTCCGGGAAAGCGGACCGACGGCGCGCGATCCCGCACGTAATGCGTCAATTCCACCGTGCGGTTCAAAGCCTCGCCCGATGCGGCTGGAAGCCCCTCACGCAAGCTCAGACGATAGCGTTGGCCGTGCGCCACGCCATCAACGCAGAGGTTTTTGCCTTCAACCTGCACCACCAACCCCTCGGTGCTGCGCTGCACATAGGGGTCATAATCGACCCCGGCCTTGACCAGCGGTTCCGAGAACTCAACACAGATACGCGGCGCGGCGGCGTTGCTTTCAACGGTGCTGTCGATGACGCGGAAGCCATATTTCCCGATTGCCTCATCCAACGCGGCCAGCACATCCGCACGCGGCTGAACCTGTTCCGCCAGACGCAGGGCAGACACCATGTCCCGCCCGCGATCCGCCGCTTCCAGCGCGTCCGCCAGGATCATCAAAGCCGCGATCTGAGTCCCCGGCGCATCCGAACGTAGATACCCGTTGACGGCTGCGTTCAGGGCACGTTCGCGCAACTCACGCCCTTCGCGATAGCCATTGGGGTCCAGGCCCAGCAACAGCCTTGCATATTCCGCCCACAATTCTGGCGCGTCGCTCAGGGTCACAGCCGCCCCGGTCCAGAGCATTGCCAACCTGTCGGTATCCGCGTTCCGCGCCGCCTCCAGCAAAGTCTGCAGATCACGATCCCCGGCATTGTGCAAAAACCCAAGGTCGCGCGCTTGCCGTGCGGCCGCGTTGAGGTCTTTCTGACGGATGAAGGTCATTGCCTCCGCGCGCGTTTTCGCCAGTGTTAGGGTCTGTTCCGGCGTCGCCACCTTCTGCGCCGACACTGCGCCCTGATAGGGCTCCTGCCGGTTCACGCCGCTTTTGGGAAAACAGGCATCGGATCGGGTGTTGTAGGTGAACGCTGTGCATTGCTGATTGGCCGAGCACGCCCGAATGCAGGATTGCAGATCCGTGTCGAACAGCGCGTCCAGATCCGAGCCATAAAAATCCGCATCCCGCGTGGTGATATAGCGGAATTCCGGCACCGCTGTCTGTGCCACTGACGCCATGGGCAGGATCAGCAAAGAAAAGATGTAAGCAATTGAAATAAAAACAAAGCGGTGCATCGGGACCTCCTATTCCCCATCAATCTCGCATGCGGCCCGCGGGTCACGCAACGGCTTAAACACTTTTTCATCGGTTGGCCGGATGCTGGGTGCGGATCAGACCGGAATTGAACATCATGAGCCTTGCACAGAAACTGGCACAGGAACGGCGCGCGCGTCTCGCGGCCGAGCGGATGCTGGAAATGAAACAGGCCGAGCTTTACGCGGCCAATCGCAAGCTGGGTCGCCACGCCATGGCCCTGACCAAGCGCATCGGTGAGACTCAGGCCGAGGTTGAGACGGTCCGGGATGAAAACGAAAAGGTCAAATCCGATCTGACAGTGGCGCATGCCAAGGTCGAGGTTGCAGAACGCCGCCTGTGGCATTCGATCCAGACGATTCAGGACGGGTTCGCATTTTTTGACGGTGAAAGCCGCCTGATCAGCGCCAACACCGCTTATCTGAGCGTGTTTGAGGGGTTGGATGAGGTCGCGCCGGGTATCTCATACACCCGGATTCTCGACCTGCTGACGACCGAGGGGATCGTGGATATCGGCGATGAGAAAGCCGCCGCATGGCGCGCCCGGATGCAGGATCGATGGGCATTGGCAAATCCGCCGTCCGAGGTAATTCAATTGTGGAACGGCGAATACATCCGTCTGATCGATCAACGCGGCAATGGCGGCGATGTGGTCAGCCTGGCGCTGAGCATTACCGCCTCGGTCCGGCACGAGGCTGAATTGCAGGCCGCCCGCGACCGGGCCGAGGCCGCCAACCGCGCCAAGTCGGCTTTCCTCGCGAATATGAGCCACGAAATTCGCACACCGATGAACGGCATCGTCGGCATGACCGAGTTGCTGTCCGAAACCCCGATGGACGAGGAACAACGCCTTTACGTCAACACCATCCGTAACTCGGGCGAGGCGCTGCTGGTTATCATCAATGACGTGCTGGATTATTCGAAGATCGAAGCCGACAAGCTGATCCTGCATCCCGAACAGTTCGATCTGGAACGCTGCATTCTGGAAGTGGCGATGCTGTTGCAGCCCAGCGTGCGGGACAAGGGGCTGACGCTGCTGGTGGATTACGACCTGTTCCTGCCGACGCTGTTTGTGGGCGATCCGGGTCGGGTGCGGCAGGTGCTGACCAACTTGGTGGGCAACGCCGTCAAATTCACCAGTGACGGTCACGTCCTGATCCGGGTCACTGGTGTGCCGCATCCGGACACGCAGGAATGCGACATCCATATCGCTATCGAAGACACCGGCATCGGGATCGCGCCGGACAAGATCAGTCACATCTTTGGCGAGTTCAATCAGGTCGAGGATGAGCGTAATCGCCAATTCGAAGGCACCGGGCTGGGTCTTGCGATCACCAAGCGCCTGATCACCATGATGGGCGGCACAGTCTGGGTCGAAAGCGAGGTGGGGCAGGGCTCTTGCTTTGGGTTCCGGGTGTCGCTGCCCACCGCCGAAGGTCCTCAGCCCGCGCCGCCTGATCTGGATGGTCGCCTGAAACATGTGATGGTGGTCGAAGATATGGCCGTGAACCGCGCCATCCTTGCCAAGCAACTCGGCCGCCTTGGCGCAGACGTCACGATGTGCGCCTCGGGGGGTGAGGCTTTGGCAAAGCTGGATGCAACCGTCGATCTGGTCCTGTGTGACCACGACCTGCCGGATATGGACGGGCTGGAACTTGCGACAACTGTGAAAGATCGCGGCTGGTCAGAGCTGCCGGTGGTGATCATGTCGGCAAATCCGGGCGTCATCTACGCCGATCCCGCCCGGCACCTGATCGAAGGCGTTCTGCAAAAGCCAATCCCGCGATCCGAGCTTTACAGCCGCCTCATGGCGCTGGGCAACGCCGCGTTGAAACCCGACCCCCCGGAAGTGGCCGAAGCTGGCTCTGCGCAGAAACCAGAACGCCAAAGGCGGATGCGCGTCCTTGCGGCCGAGGACAATCGCACCAACCAACTGATCCTGAAGAAGATGGTGAAAGACCTGAACATCGATCTTCAGTTTGCAGGCAATGGGCTAGAGGCGGTTGAAACCTATCAGGAATTCGCCCCTGACCTGATTTTCATGGACATTTCCATGCCTAAAATGGACGGCAAGCAGGCGACCGCCGAAATCCGGCGGCATGAGATTGAAACGGGCGGCCATGTCCCCATTGTTGCCCTGACCGCGCATGCCATGGCGGGTGACGATCAGGGCATCCTGTCCGCCGGGCTTGATCACTACCTGACCAAACCGCTGCACAAGAAGCTGATCCACCAGATGATTCTGGATCACCGCCCGGATGAAGCCCAACCGGTCTCGGACAGCCCGGCACCGACAGGCTAGCGCCGCTCGCCCCACACACGCCACGCTTCAAACCGCGCAACCGGATCCCCTTCATCTGGCCAAAAATATCTCGGGGAGCGCGAGGGGCAGCGCCCCTCGCTCCGCCATCAACAACCAGGACCACAGGCCGGTTTCATGCGTAAGGTTCAAGCCTGATAAGGGCGCAGGAAAACCGGCTTGTTTTCCTCAGACAGTTCCGGGCGGTATTCGTAACCTCCGCTGTCGAAATCGAGCAGCCCTTTGGGATCGGTCAACCGATGCTGAATGATATAGCGCGCCATCGCGCCGCGCGCTTTCTTGGCAAAGAAGCTGACGATCTTGGGTGTGCCGCCTTTGTCTTCCATGAACACGGGCGTGATCACCCGCAGTTTCAGCGCCTTCAGGTCGACCGCACCGAAATATTCCTGACTGGCGCAGTTCACCAGAACATCGCCGCCAATCTCTTCGGCCTGCGCGTTCAGCGCCTTGCTCAACTGGTCGCGCCAGTATTCATACAGGTTCTTGCCGCGGCGGGTTTTCAGTTTGCTGCCCATCTCCAACCGATAGGGCTGAATCGCGTCCAGCGGGCGCAGCACGCCGTAAAGACCCGACAGAATGCGCAGATGATCCTGCGCCCAGGCCATCTCATCCGCGTCCAGCGAGGCTGCCTCGAGCCCCTGATAGGTATCCCCGGCAAAGGCCAGCGCGGCGGGGCGGGTGGCGTCCGCCTCGGGCGCGTCGGCAAAGGCGCGATAGCGGTCGCGGTTCAGGCGGGCCAGATCGTCGCTCAGATCCATCAGCTTTTTCAGATCGCCCAGCGTCAGATTGCGGGCGGTTTTTGACAGACGGATCGCGTCGTCCTGAAAGTCGGGTGCTGTGACCTCAATATCCCGCTCTGCCCAGTCCAGCCGTTTGGCCGGGGAAATCACTACCAGCATATCCGCCCTCGTTCCTTGCCTGATGCCGGGTATTTAGCCCGCATCCCGCAGCACGTCCAGAAAGGCCGCGCCAAACCTTTCGTGACGGCGGTCACCCAGCACCATCTCGATCCCGCGTGGGTCGTCGGGGCGCAGTTGTGCCACCTTGGCCAATTGCGAGGCGGAACAGGTCAGCGGCTTGTCGATCCCGTCCGGGCCACGCGACAGCTGAGACTGCACCTCAAGCAAACGGTCATAAATCTCGCCCTGATCGCGGCCTGCCAGCTTGCGGCGCGCGGGGTGAACGGCCTCGACCGCGCCCGCAATCACCTCCAGAAACGTATCGCCGTAGCGTTCCAGTTTCTTCGCGCCGACCCCGCCGATCCGGGCCATGTCGTCCAGCGTTGCGGGGCGGGTCTCGGCCATTTCGATCAGGGTGCGGTCGGGGAAGATGACATAAGCCGGAACCCGTGCGGATTCGGCCAGCGCGCGGCGCTTGGCCTTGAGCGCCGATAGCAGCGGTGCGTCTTCCTCGGACACCATCGCCTTGACCGCTGGCCGCCGGGTGGCCTTGCGGATCGTGTCCTTGCGCAGGTTGATCTGCGCCTCGCCCTTGAGGATCGGTTTGGCGGCCTCGGTCATGCGCAGCGCGCCGTGGCGGTCCGGATCGGGTCGGACCAGATCGTGGCCCATCATCTGCCGGAAAATCGCCTGCCACTGCGGTCGCGACCAATCCTTGCCGATGCCATAGGTGGGCAGGGCGTCGTGACGGCGGGCGCGGATCTTGTCGGTCTCATTGCCCAGTAGAATGTCGATCAGATGGCCCGCGCCGAACCATTCCTCGGTCCGCAGAATTGCCGACAGGGCCATGCGGACGGGGGTGGTGCCGTCGAAGACCTCGGGCGGAGTATCGCACAGGTCGCATTTACCACAGGGTTCGATCTGCTCGCCGAAATAGCCCAGCAGGGTCTGACGGCGGCAAACCAGCGCCTCGGCCAGCCCCAGCAAGGCGTTCAGCCGCGCATGATCGGCCATGCGGCGTTCAGACGGGGCCAGTCCTTCGTCGATTTGCGACCGGCGCAGGCGGATGTCATCCGGCCCAAACAGGGTCAGCGTCTCGGCAGGGCCACCATCGCGTCCGGCGCGGCCGATTTCCTGATAATAGGCCTCAATGGATTTGGGCAGGTCCGCATGGGCGACCCAGCGGATATCGGGCTTGTCGATACCCATACCGAAAGCCACGGTGGCGACGACGATCAGTCCGTCTTCGCGGGCGAAACGGGTTTCGACGATGCGGCGGTCCTCGGCCTCCATCCCGCCGTGGTAGTGGCAGGCCGAGTGGCCCTCGGCCCGCAGCGCCTGCGCCAGCACCTCGGTCTTGTTGCGGGTGCCGCAATAGACGATGCCGGACTGCCCCTTGCGGGCACCGGCAAAGTCGAGGACCTGCTTGCGGGGGCCATCTTTGGCGGCAAAGGCCAGATGGATGTTGGGTCGGTCGAACCCGCGCAGGAATTTGCGGGGCGCGGTGCCGTCGAACAGCTTCTCGACAATCTCGTCCTGCGTTTCCGCATCCGCAGTGGCGGTGAAGGCGGCCAGTGGCACGTTCAGCGCGCGCCGCAACTCTCCGATCCGCAGATAATCGGGGCGGAAATCATGGCCCCACTGGCTGACGCAATGGGCCTCGTCCACGGCAATCAGGCTGACATTGATCCGGCGCAGCATCCCCAGCGCCGACCCGGCGGCAAGACGTTCTGGGGCCATATAGAGCAGCTTCAGCCGCCCGGCCTCCAACGCTTCCCACACCGCATCGGTTTCTTCTTGTGTATTGCCGGATGTCAGCGCTCCGGCCTCAACCCCGGCCTCTTGCAGCCCACGCACCTGATCGCGCATCAGGGCGATCAGCGGAGAGATCACCACCGTCACACCGTCGCGCAGCAAGGCAGGCAGTTGATAGCATAGGGATTTACCGCCGCCGGTGGGCATGATGGCCAGCACGTTTTCACCGACTGTCACAGCATCGACGATTTCCTCCTGACCGGGGCGGAAGTCGTTGAATCCAAAGACATCTCGCAGCAAAGGCGCGGCGTCGAACATGTGCGGGGTTGCCCTGTTTTAAGGTTTATCTGCTCTTAAGACAGGACAATCACATACTAAGATTCGGTGAACAAGAGGTCAGTAGAAATAGACCGCATTGTTGATCAGAATGATCCGCAGTGCATAGACGCCGACCAGCACCACCAACGGCGTCAGGTCCAGTCCGCCCATCGCGGGTAGAAAGCGGCGGATCGGGCCATAAATCGGTTCGAGAATGCGGTTCAGGCCGTACCAGATTTGCGCGACCAGTTGCTGATGCAGGTTCAGCACCTGAAAGTTGATCAGCCAGCTCATGATCACATGGGCGAGGATGATGAACCAGACAATGTCCAGGATCAGCAGCAGGATTTGGATCAGCGACAGCATGGGCACTCCGTTCTTTCACCGAACAGAGACCTAAGCGCCCCTGTCGCAAAGAGCAAGCCTGCGCCAACTGAATGCTTGCGAATTGGAACAAAGCCCCGTCTTATGAAGACAAAGAAGAACAGGGGCAGTCATGGCAGAGATTTCCAAGCGCAAGCGCATCTGGGGATGGTGGTTTTTCGACTGGGCCAGCCAGCCCTATCACACTCTGCTGGTGACATTTGTGTTCGGCCCCTATTTCGCAGGGGTCGCCGCCGGGTATTACGCCAATACCGGGCTGGGTGCCGAGGCCGCCGCCGCGCAGGCGCAGACGGTCTGGGCAAACTGCCTGACCATCACCGGTCTGATCATCGCGTTCGGAGCGCCCTTGCTGGGCGCAATGGCGGATGTGTCGGGGCGGCGCATCCCCTGGATATTTGCCTTTTCGGTGATGTACGCGGTGGGCTCGGCTGCGCTGTGGTACACGCTGCCCGATGGCTCGAATATGTGGCTGATGCTGTCGGCCTTTGGCCTGGGCTTTGTGGGCGCAGAATATGCGCTGATCTTCATCAATTCTCAGCTGCCCGATCTGGGGGACGATAACGAAGTGGGCGAGATTTCCGGCTCGGGCTTTGCGTTCGGCTATTTCGGCGGTCTGATCTCGCTCGCGATCATGCTGGCGCTGTTTGTGGAACAGCCCAATGGCAAGACCCTGATCGGAATGGAGCCATTGTTCGGGCTGGACGCCGCCGCGCGCGAGGGCACGCGTTTTGTCGGTCCGTTCACCGCCGGGTGGTTCGTTCTGTTCATGGTGCCCTATTTCCTGTGGGTGCGCGATGATCCGCAAACCGAAAAGAAGGGCAGCGTCGGAGAGGCGTTGCGCCTTTTGGGCAAGTCGATCGCCGCCTTGCGTCATCGGGGCAGTCTGGCGGCTTATCTGGGTTCGTCCATGTTCTACCGCGACGCGCTGAACGGGCTTTACAGCTTTGGCGGCGTTTACGCACGGCTGGTGCTGGAATGGGATCTGATCAAGATCGGCGTGTTCGGGATCGTCAGCGTTCTGGCCTCGGCCATCTTTGCTTGGATCGGCGGCAAGATGGATCGGAAATACGGCCCTAAACCGGTGATTTTGACCGCGATCTGGGTGCTGATCTTTGTCTGCGCCACCGTGGTGATGATGGACCGGACGCAGATTTATGGCATCAGCCTGCCCGAAGGGTCCAACCTGCCGGATCTGGTGTTCTTTGGCTGCGGCGTTCTGATCGGCGGCATGGGGGGGATTCTGCAATCGGCCAGCCGCTCGATGATGGTGCGCCACACGGATCCCGCCACCCCGGTTGAAAGCTTTGGGCTTTATGGTCTGTCGGGTCGCGCCACAGCCTTTGCCGCGCCGCTGCTGATCGGGATTGCCACAACCGTGACTGGCAGCGCGCGACTGGGGGTGTCACCCATCGTCCTGTTGTTTATTCTGGGGCTGTTCCTAATGCGCTGGGTGAAACCGGAAGGGGATCAGAGCAGATGATTTTACGACGTTTTTTAATAGTTTTGGCCGCGCTTACCCTGGCAAGTACAGCAGCGGCCGAGCCTTTGGCCAAACAGTTATTTGGCGCGCAGAGGGCCAGTTCACAGCAAAAACCTGCCGCTTTCGGCAGTTATTCGCGCGGCTGTGCTGCCGGTTCAGTGCAGTTGCCGGAAACCGGACCCACATGGCAGGCGATGCGGCTGTCGCGGAACCGAAACTGGGGCCATCCAGAGGCAATCGACTACGTGCAGGACCTCAGCCGTTTTGCCGCCAAACAACCGGGGTGGAACGGCCTTTATATCGGGGATATCAGCCAGCCGAGGGGCGGGCCGATGACCTCGGGCCATCGCTCGCATCAACTTGGGTTGGACATCGATATCTGGATGCTGCCCGGCGGTGATATGCGCCTTAGCCGCACTGCGCGCGAGAACCTTTCTTCCATCTCCCTACGCCGCTCTGGCGGGGCCTTTGTGAACGGCAACTGGACCCCTCAGCACCACGCGATCCTGCGTGAAGCTGCCAAAGACAAACGCGTGGCGCGGATCTTTGTCTTTCCCGGTGCCAAGGTTCAGATGTGCAACAACGAGACAGGCAACCGCGCCTATCTGCGCAAGATCAGGCCGTGGTGGGGGCATCACTATCACTTCCACGTCCGTCTGAAATGCCCGCGCGGATCGCGTGGTTGCGTCAATCAGGATCCGCCGCCCCGGGGCGACGGGTGCGCTCAGGCGCAGGAATGGGTGAACAACATCCTCAACCCTCCGCCACCCGACCCGAACGCCCCAGCCCCCAAGAAACGCCGGGAGTATGTTCTGGCTGATTTACCCCAGCAATGCGCCGCCGTTTTGTCGTCCAACTGATAGCAGCGGCGGCTATTGCGGGATCGGTCGGGGCCGTTGAGGTCAAAACCGCCACGCAACTTGGCAGCTATGTCTGGAGGCATAACGCCGAATGGTTCGGCGGGTTTTCGGCCATCCATATGTCGGAAAACGGCACTCACATCACGGTGCTCAGCGACCGGGCAACGCTGGTCACGGCCCGCATCGCCCGTGACGGGGATCAGATCACCGACATCCGAATTCTGGGCCAATGGCCTGTTCTGTCCAGCGCGGGCCGCATCATGCTGGGCTATGCGGGGGATTCCGAAGGCATCGCAATGGCGCCGGATGGCGGGTTCTATATTTCGTTCGAAGGCGTGCATCGCGTGGCTTATTACCCGGCGCCGGGAACAAGGGCCCAGGTCTTGCCCCGGCCCAAGGCGTTTGACGGTCTGGATCGCAACGGCTCGTTCGAAGGGCTGGCAATCGACGATCAGGGTCGCCTTTATACCCTGACCGAGAAAAGCCGCACGGCGCAGGGGGACATCCCTGTCTATCGCTGGAATGGGCGCGCGTGGTCTACGCCCTTTGTCCTGCTGCAACGCGGGGATTTCCGGCCTGTGGCTGGCGATTTCGGCCCGGATGGGCGGTTTTATGTGTTGGAACGCACCGCTTCCATAACCGGCTTTCGGTCGCGCCTGCGGCGGTGGGATGTCTCTGATGACACGCCAAAGGCCGAAGAAACCCTGATTGAGACAGGCAAAGGCGCGCATGACAACCTCGAAGGGCTGTCGGTCTGGCGCGATGAACAGGGCCGATTGCGCGCCACCATGATCTCGGATGACAACTTTCTGGCGCTGCAACGGACCGAGTTGGTGGAATACCTGCTGCCCGATTGACAGGCCGCAGGCAAAGGTCTAAACGCACGGCTTGCCTTGGGATGAGCCCTTGGCCAAGTCGCCGCTACCTTGTCAAAACGGGCATCAAAATATGCAACGCAGCTTTATTCCCGGCATTCTTGCCATGGCCGCCATTGTCGTGGCCTCGAACATCCTGGTCCAGTTCCTGATCCTTGACGGGCTGTTGACCTGGGGTGCCTTCACCTATCCGCTGGCCTTTCTGGTCACTGACATCATGAACCGCGTCTATGGCGTGGGCCCGGCCCGCAAGGTCGTGTTTGCCGGGTTTGTCACCGGTATCATCTGCTCGCTGATCGGCAGCCAGATCGTGCTGCAAGGGGACGGCTTCACCTATACCGCCGTACCGCTGCGGATCGCAGTCGCGTCGGGTACCGCCTTCCTGATCGCACAGCTGACCGATGTGACCATCTTCAATGCGATGCGCGGCGGTCGCTGGTGGCGCGCGCCGCTAGTCTCAACCCTTGTGGGCTCGGCTTTGGACACTGCGATCTTCTTTACCCTCGCCTTCTCGGCCTCGGTTACGGTCTTCGGTGCTGGCGCAGACGCAGCCATCAGCTGGGCGTGGGAGCCTGTGCCCTTCATGCTGTCCGGCCCGATGGCCCCCCTGTGGGTCACACTGGCCTTTGCCGATTGGCTGGTGAAACTGTCCCTGGCGCTGATCGCGCTGATTCCGTTCAAGGTGATTGTTTCCCGCCTGACTGCGCAGCCCGCGTAAAAAACGTTTGGAGAATGGCACAACTTGTGCCACCATCCTTTTCAACCGCAACAGATAGAAAAGGAGGTGATCCAGTGTCGAGAAAGAGATTGGAGAGAGGTGTCGGAACAACCGGGGGGATCGCCTGCTAGGGCAGCCCTTGGCGGAGCGCTCGCTCCGGCTGGTCGATTGATCTAACCGACCCGACCTCCTGAACTTTCGAAGGGCCGTCCCGCCGGGGCGGCCCTTTCTGTTTCTGTGCGGTCCCTGTAAGGTCCGCCTCATGTTGCGCATCACCGACGAGATCACCCTGCAGGACTGGGAAATGACGGAAAGCTTCGTGCGGTCCTCTGGCCCCGGCGGGCAGAACGTCAACAAGGTGTCCACCGCCGTCGAGTTGCGGTTCGAAGCCGCGCGCTCGCCTTCACTGCCCGACCCGGTGAAGAACAGGCTGAAACGGCTGGCCGGGCGGCGCTGGACCAAGGATGGCGCGATCATCATCCAATGCGAAGAAACCCGATCTCAGGCCCGCAACCGCGAACTTGCCCGCGCCCGACTGGCCGAACTGATCGCCCGCGCGCTGGTCAAACCCAAACGGCGGGTCGCGACGAAACCGACCTATGGGTCGGTCAAACGGCGGTTGGCAGCGAAAAAGGCGCGTGGTGACGTCAAGGCGCTGCGTGGCAAAGTGTCGGAAGAATGATCTGGCATCTTTGCGATGCGTTGCTACTCTGCCCCTGACAGGCAGGAGGGCAACATCATGAGGCTGGACGGAAAAACCGCAATCGTGACCGGCGCGGCGTCCGGGTTCGGGGCAGGGATCGCACAGAAGTTTCTGGCCGAAGGGGCCCGTGTGATGATCGCCGATATAAACGGCGACGCAGCGCAGGACATGGCCGCGCAACTTGGACCAAACGCCTTGGCGCAGCAGGTGGATGTGGGTGACCGTGTCTCGGTCCAGGCCATGGCCGATGCAGCCTATGCCACATACGAACATCTCGACATTCTGGTCAACAATGCGGGCGTCACGCATCTGCCCACACCGCTGGAAGATGTCAGCGAGGATGACTTTGAACGCGTCTTCAATGTGAACATGAAATCCGTCTACCTGACCGCCCGCGCCTTTGTCCCCGCGATGAAGGCCCGCGGCGCGGGGGCTATCCTCAACGTCGCCTCCACAGCAGGCCTGTCGCCACGCCCTAACCTGAACTGGTATAACGCCTCCAAGGGCTGGATGATCACCGCAACCAAGACCATGGCCGTTGAACTCGCCCCCTCTGGTGTGCGGGTGAACGCGATCTGCCCGGTGGCGGGTGAAACCCCGCTATTGAAATCCTTCATGGGCGAAGACACGCCCGAGATTCGCGCCAAGTTTCTCTCAACAATCCCGCTCGGCCGCTTCTCGACCCCCGAGGACATGGCCAACGCCGCCCTGTTCTTGTGCTCGGACGAAGCCAGCATGATCACCGGAACCGCATTGGAGGTCGACGGTGGCCGTTGCATCTGATCCGCTCTTCATCTGGCTAAAAATATCCCCGCCGGAGGCAGCGCGCCTGCGCGCTTCCCGGCCCCAACCTCGACAAAATCAATGACCCCTGGACCCAGAAACCTGATCACCGATGTCCCTGGCCTGCGGGTCGGCAACGCGCAGGATGGCACGCTGAAATCCGGCACAACCGTCCTGACGGCGGATGCGGCCTTCACAGCTTCGGTCCATGTGATGGGCGGCGCGCCGGGAACGCGCGAAACCGATCTGCTTGCGCCGGACAAATCGGTTACACGGGTTGATGCGATTGCGCTGTCCGGTGGTTCGGCCTTCGGGCTGGATGCGTGTTCGGGCGTCTCCGATGCGCTGCGGGCGCAGGGCCGGGGGTTTCCGGTCGGGGACACTGTGGTTCCGATCGTGCCGGGCGCGATCCTGTTCGATCTGCTGAATGGCGGCGACAAGGAGTGGGAGGAAAACCCCTATCGCGCATTGGGGCGCAGCGCGTTCGAAAACGCCAGCGAAGACTTCGCGCTGGGTACGGCGGGCGCAGGCACGGGTGCTCTGGCGGCGATGCACAAGGGCGGGCTGGGCTCCGCCTCGCTGGTGCTGGAAAGCGGTATCACCGTTGGCGCGCTGGTTGCGGCCAACCCGCTGGGCAGCGTCACCACACCGGGTGAGCGTCATTTCTGGGCGGCGCCGTTTGAAATCGGGGATGAATACGGCGGTTTAGGCCCTGATCCCAATGCCGGTCTGGGCCGTCCGCCCCCCAGTCGCAAGGCACAGGCGATGCGCGGCGATCCCGAGAAAACAAACACCACGATCGCGATTGTCGCCACCGATGCCGCTTTGTCCAAACCTCAGTGCCAGCGCGTTGCCGTGGCGGCCCATGACGGCATCGCCCGCGCTGTTCTGCCGGCGCATACGCCGGGCGACGGCGATCTGGTCTTTGGGGTCAATACCGGGGCAAAGGCACTGTCCTCTGACGCCGAGCTTGGGATGATCGGCCACGCAGCTTCGATCTGCCTGGCACGTGCCATTGCGCGCGCGGTTTATCTGGCGACCCCGGCACAAGGCGATCTGTTGCCCTGTTGGTCCGTGTTACATGACTTAAGTTAAGGACAGCCTCTATGTCGCAGTGGCAGAGTGTCGTCACGCGGCAATCTGCCGGTTGACTCTTTTTTGCACCGACGGTCCATTCGGTGCAGCCAATTTCGTATCGGAGCTAAGACAATGAATCGTATCCTCGCTACCGCAATTGTCGGCCTGCTGGCCCTGCCAGCCTATGCAGAAGGTGATGCCGAGGCCGGCAAGAAAGCCTTCAACAAGTGTAAATCCTGCCACCTGATCGCTGACCCCGCGGGCGAAGTGATCGTGAAAGGCGGCAAGACCGGACCCAACCTGTACGGCGTCGCAGGCCGGACCGCTGGCACCTATGAAGGGTTCAAATATGGCGACAGCATCGTCGCCGCCGGTGAAAACGGGCTGGTCTGGGACGAGGAAACCTTTGTCGCCTATTCGCAGGACCCCAAGGCGTTCCTGAAAGACTATCTGGATGACACCGCGGCCAAGTCGAAAATGACCTTCAAGCTGAAATCCGGGGCCGAGGACGTTTTTGCCTATATCGTCAGCGTCTCTGGCGAATAAATTCACACGTTCATAACGGGTGACATGACGAAAGGCCGCAGCCCCGCGGCCTTTCGTGCGCTTGATAACTGGCCTTAACGTTGCCAGTTTGACCTCACGTGGCGAAACAACACTCCGACGGGGCCGCGACGCCAAGCCGATCCGGCCTTAGCTTTTCTTTTTACTTCCCCCGTCCTACGGATCGGCAGCAGGAGACGACCGATGGGAATCATGATCCCGGCCTGGGTTGATGGCGAACTGACCCCAGTAGACAAGCTGGAGGCACATCAGAAAGGCCTCAGGCACAAGGCGGTGTCGGTTTTCGTTATTCGCGGGACCGAGATTTTGCTGCAGCGGCGCGCGCTGGGCAAATATCACACGCCTGGCCTGTGGGCGAATACCTGCTGCACCCATCCCGACTGGGGCGAAAACGCCTCGACGTGTGCCGTGCGCCGCTTGCGGGAAGAGCTTGGGATCACCGGTCTTTACCCGGAATACCGCCACCGGCTGGAATATCACGCCGATGTCGGCAACGATATGGTCGAACATGAGGTGGTGGATGTCTTTCTGGCCCATGTGCGCGGCCCGCTGAAGATCGAGCCGAACCCGGACGAGGTGATGGAGATCCGCTGGATCGACTATCACGATCTGCTGGCCGAGGTGCAGCGCCACCCTGACCGGTTCACGCCCTGGCTGAAGATCTATCTGCACAACCATGCCGACACGATTTTTGGCCCCGACCTGATCATTTCCGCAAAATCCTGAGGCGCAGGGCACATCCTTACCTTGCATGGCTGCTGCAAGCGGCCTAAATCAACGCGTCATGGCCAAGCAGAAGACCGACCCGAATTACAAAGTGATTGCCGAAAACCGGCGCGCCCGCTTCGATTACGCAATCGAAGAGGATATCGAGTGCGGCATCGTGCTGGAAGGCTCCGAGGTCAAATCCCTGCGGGCCGGTGGCTCGAACATTGCCGAAAGCTATGCCTCGGTCGATGACGGAGAGCTGTGGCTGATCAACAGCTACATCGCACCGTATGAGCAGGCCAAGGTGTTCAAACACGAAGAACGCCGCCGCCGCAAACTGCTGGTCTCACGCAAGGAGTTGTCCAACCTGTGGAATGCGACCCAGCGCAAGGGTATGACGCTGGTGCCGCTGGTTCTGTATTTTAACCATAAGGGCCGGGCCAAGCTGAAGATCGGCATCGCCAAGGGTAAAAAGCTGCACGACAAGCGAGAAACGCAGGCCAAGCGCGACTGGTCACGGCAAAAGCAGCGTTTGATGAAAGATCACAGCTAGGGTGGGGGACACCCCGACCACTGCGAAGCCCTGGGCTGAAAGCCTAAATCAGTTGGACGTCGGGTCTCTCATACCGATCCTAAGGTTCAGCGACGACCGCGCCCAGGGGGACTGGACGCCATCCGTTTCGCTGATAACGTCCGAGCGCACCTGATCAAACAGCTGATCGAGGGACAGGCCAGAGGTCCCGATCCCGCGCGCAATCGCTGCTGTATAAGGGCTGTTGGTTCCGGTCCCATCAAGTGCAACGTCACCGGGTCCTGTGGCATAGGCGATCAGGTTGTTCGTGCGTGCGGTCATACGCGCCAGCCCGTCGCCCACATCCAGGACCACGTCCGATTGGCTGCTGAACGGATTGTCGCGGCAGGCGTCAAGGATCATAACGCTTACAGCCTGTGGCGAGTGAAAGCGATCCAAAACCCATTCTGCCGGGACGGCTTCGCCCGCTATGTCAGCCTCGGACTGAATGTTCACACCCAGCGGAAGAAGATAGTTAAAACCATCACTGCGCACCCCGTGCCCCGCGAAATAGAATACGGCCAACGCCTCGGACCCCGCCGCGCGTACTTTGCTGGCAAAGGTTTCGACTTCGCGCATCATCTCTGCACGGTTCGCATCTGTCAGCGTCGTGACCGAGAAACCGGCGTTGCGCAGTTCATAGCTCATCAATTGCGCGTCGTTCACGGGGTTGTCGAGCGCCGGGACATTTGTGTATCCGGCATTCCCAATCACCAATGCAAACCGTTCATGCGCCGCTGACGGCCCTGCTAACAGGGCGGTCACGATATAAAATGCTGCAAAAATACGCGTCAATTCGGCCTCCAGGTTTTATGGGTAAACGTCATTCAGGTTTTGCTTCACCGGTAACGCCCGAAGCACAAGGATAGAGCCGCAGAAACCAACCGCCACCCTTGCTCATCCCATTAAAATGCCATCGCTGCCTGTACCGCGCGTTGCCAGCGGGCATAGGCGGCGTCGCGGGCTTCTTGCGCCATCTCCGGTTCAAAGCGTTTGTCCAGTTGCCATGTCTCGGCAAACCCGGCCTGATCGGGGTAAACACCTGCTCTCATCCCGGCCAGCCAGGCCGCGCCCAGAGCGGTTGTTTCCTGCATCACCGGACGGTCCACCGGCGCGCCCAGGCAGTTTGACAGCCCTTGCATGGTCCAGTCCGATGCGCTCATCCCGCCATCGACGCGCAGGATCACATCGGCCTCGGCGCCCCAGTCGCCTTGCATGGCGTGCCACAGATCGCGAGTTTGGAAGGCGATGCTGTCCAGTGTGGCGCGGGCAATTTCGGCCCGGCCCGAGTTGCGGGTCAGTCCGAACATCGCGCCCCGGCAGTCGGGTTTCCAATAGGGCGCGCCAAGCCCGGTAAAGGCGGGAACCAGCACCACATGCTGGGTCGGATCGGCCTGCGCTGCCAGATCGCCGCTTTGTGGGGCGGCATCTATGATTTTCAGCGCGTCCCGCAACCACTGCACCGCAGCCCCCGCGATGAAGATTGACCCTTCCAGCGCATAGGTCCTCTGCCCGTCCAATTGATAGCCAATGGTGGTCAGCAGGCGGTTCTTCGAGGCGACAGGCTGCGTGCCGGTATTCAGCAGCGCGAAACATCCCGTTCCATAGGTCGATTTCATCATGCCGGGTTGGAAACAGGCCTGCCCGATGGTGGCGGCCTGCTGATCCCCCGCGACGCCCAGGATTGGGATATTGCCGCCCAGCAGCGACGTGCTGCCGAAATCCGCCGCGCAATCCAGCACTTGCGGCAGCATCGCCAACGGCACATCCAGAAGCTCGCAAATCTCTGCACTCCACGCGCCCTTGTGGATGTCGAACAAAAGGGTGCGGGCGGCGTTTGTGGCGTCGGTCACGTGGCTGCGCCCTTCGGTCAGACGCCAGATCAGAAAGCTGTCGATGGTGCCGAACAGCAGCTCTCCGGCCTCGGCCCGGTCGCGCGCGCCATCGACGGTGTCCAGCAGCCATTTGACCTTGGTGCCCGAGAAATAGGGATCCAGCAGCAGCCCGGTCTGGGCGGTCACGTCATCTTCGCACCCGGCCTGTTTGTAGCGGGCGCAGATCTCGGCGGTGCGACGGTCTTGCCAGACGATGGCGTTGTGGATCGCCTTGCCGGTGGTCTTGTCCCAGACCACGGTGGTTTCGCGCTGGTTGGTGATGCCGATCCCGGCGATCTGGTCGGCTGAGACCTTGCTGGTCTCCATCACCTCGCGGCAGACGGTCAGGACGCTGTCCCAAATATCCTCGACATCATGCTCAACCCAGCCTTCCTGCGGGAAATGCTGTGGAAATTCACGCTGCGCCGTTCCGACACGGTTCATCTGCGCATCGAACAATATCGCGCGTGAGGACGTGGTGCCCTGATCGATTGCCAGAATATAGGTCATGCCTGCGCGCCTCTCCCAAACCGTTTTGCGGGACTTTAGCGCAAACAATGACGCTCGGGCCAGAGCGTTCAGACGGGAATATTGTCGATCAGGCGGATTCCGTTCAGCCAGGCGGCGGCCAGCAGGCGGGCTGGGCGATCCGGATGGGGCAGCGGCTCAAGCGTTTCGGCGCAATGCAGCTTGAGGTACTCGACCTGCGAAAACCCCGCTGCCAGCAGATCGGCCTGCGCCTGTTTCACCAGCGGACCAAACTCTGCGCCGGTTTTCAATGCGCCAGCGATGTCCCGCATCGCCCTGTTCAGATGCGCGGCCACCTCAAGCGCTTCGGGCGACAGGCGCAGGTTGCGCGAGGACATGGCCAGCCCCGAAGGCTCGCGCACCGTAGGGCAGCCGATCACTTCGATCGGAATGTCCAGATCGCGCGCCATGCGGCGTACGACCAGCAATTGCTGATAATCTTTTTCCCCGAAATACGCCCGATCTGCCTGCGTTTGCAGGAACAGCTTGGCGACCACGGTGGCGACGCCGTCAAAGTGGCCGGGGCGGAATTCGCCCTCAAGCACGTCGGTCAGGCCGGTGACCGAGACATTGGTGGCAAAGCCTTGCGGATAGATCTCGTCGGGCTCGGGCACATAGATTGCATCGACGCCGTAGGGGGCCAGCTTTTCCGCGTCCTCAAGTTCGGTACGCGGGTAATTGGCCAAATCCTCGGGGTTGTTGAACTGTTTGGGGTTCACAAAGATGGTGACGATCACCCGGTCGGTGCCTTCCCGCGCGGCCTCGGCCAGCGACAGGTGGCCCTGATGCAGCGCGCCCATGGTGGGCACAACGCCGATGGTTTCGCCCTTGCGGTGCCATTCGGTGGTCAGCGCGCGCAGGTCAGCCAGACGGCGCAGGATCGGTGCGGTCATGATTTGGTGCCCTTGGCGGGGGCCTGATCGGCAAAGACATGCTCGGCTGCCGGAAAGCTGCGCGCGCGGACCTCGGCGGCGTATTCGGCGATTGCAGCCTCGGCCAGTGGACCAAGCTCGGCATAGCGTTTGACGAATTTCGGTTTGAACGCTGTGAAAAAGCCCACCATGTCGTCCACTACCAAAATCTGCCCGTCACACCCGGCAGATGCACCGATGCCGATGGTCGGGATCGCGACCTCACCCGTGATCTGATCGGCCAGACCCTGCGGCACCTTCTCTAAAACGACGGAAAATGCGCCCGCGTTCGTCACCGCATGGGCATCGGCCAAAACGGCTTCGGCCTGCTCATCCCGGCCCTGCACCTTGTAGCCACCCAGCGTGTTGATCGACTGCGGCGTCAGGCCGATATGCGCCATCACCGGAATGCCGCGCTTGACCAGAAAGCGGATGGTCTCGGCCATTTCAACGCCGCCTTCCAGCTTGACCGCACCCGCGCCGGTTTCCGCCATCAGGCGGGCGGCGTTGCGGAACGCCTGCGCCGGGCTTTCCTCGTAGCTGCCAAAGGGCATGTCGATGACCATCATCGCGCTGTTCAAGCCGCGCGCGACGGCCTGACCGTGCAGGATCATCATCTCCATCGTCACGCCAAGGGTCGATTCCAGCCCGTGCAGCACCATGCCGACGCTGTCCCCGACCAGAACAAAGTCGCAATGGGCGTCCATCAGCCGGGCCATTGGCGTGGTATAGGCGGTCAGGCTGACAAGGGGCTCGCCGCCTTTTCGGGCGCGAATATCCTGGGCGTTCGGGGCTTTCTTGCGGGCGGTGGCGCTCATGCTCGCTCCTCGCGGGGTTCATGTTGCAGCGCGGCATAACAGATCAGGCAGGGCCATAGAAACCCCGGTTGCGCGAACATTTCCTTGAATGACCCAAGGTTTAGAGGAACACTGGCCCAGGAATAACCCGCACAAACACGGTTACGTTGACTTCAACGGGGAGAGATTTTCATGACAAAGCAGGTGTTTCGAACCTTTGGCTCGGTGCTTGCGCTGAGCGCCGGATTGCTGGCAACGGGCGCGATGGCCAAGTCCGACATTACGATTGCGATGCAGTTGGAACCGCCGCATCTGGATCCAACCAGTGCTGCCGCGCAGGCAATCGATTCGGTGGTTTACACCAATATCTTCGAAGGGCTGACCCGGTTCATGGGCGACGGCTCGGTCGTGCCGGGGCTGGCGGAAAGCTGGGAAATCTCGGATGACGGCACCGTCTATACGTTCAAGCTGCGTGAGGGTGTGACCTTCCATGACGGTAGCACGATGGATGCCGAGGACGTCAAGTTCAGTCTGGACCGCGCCAATGCCGATGACAGCGCCAACGCACAGAAAGCCCTGTTTGCCGGGATTGAAAGCGTCGAGGCGGTGGACCCGCTGACCGTCAAGGTCATTCTGTCCGAGCCAAACGGCAATTTCCTGTTCAACATGGCCTGGGGCGACGCGGTGATCGTCGCATCCGAAAGCATCGAGGACATCAAGACCAACCCCGTCGGCACCGGAGCCTTTACCTTTGGCGAATGGGTGCAGGGCGACAGTATCACACTGAACCGCAATCCCGATTATTGGGGCGATCAGCCCGCGTTGGAGACTGCTACCTTCAAGTTCATCTCGGACCCGACCGCTGCCTTTGCCGCCATGATGGCCGAGGATGTGGATGTGTTCGACAATTTCCCCGCGCCCGAGAATCTGCCTCAGTTCGAAGCTGATCCGCGCTTTCAGGTCCTTGTCGGCTCGACCGAGGGGGAAACGATTCTGTCCACCAACAACAAGCAGGCCCCGTTTGACGATATCCTCGTCCGGCAGGCGCTGGCCCATGCAATTGACCGTCAGGCGATCATCGACGGGGCGATGTTTGGCTATGGCACGCCCATCGGTACTCATTTCGCGCCACATCACCCGGCCTATGTCGATCTGACGGGTCAGTCGGCTTATGACCCGGAAAAGGCCAAAGCGATGCTGGCCGAGGCCGGATATGCGGAGGGGTTCGAGACCACTTTGCACCTGCCGCCTCCGTCATACGCCCGTCGGGGTGGAGAGATCATCGCAGCACAACTGGCCGAGGTTGGGATTACCGCCGAGATCATCAATGTCGAATGGGCGCAATGGCTGGAATCGGTGTTCAAAGGCAAGGATTTCGGCCTGACCATCGTCAGCCATACCGAGCCGATGGATATCGGTATCTATGCGCGGCCTGACTATTATTTCCAATATGACAGCACCGATTTTCAGGCGCTGATGGATCTGCTGAACACCACAACCGACCCGGACGAACGCACCCGGTTGATGGGCGAGGCACAACGCCTGATCGCCAGCGACTATGTCAACGGATACCTGTTCCAACTGGCCAAACTGGGCGTGGCCAAGGCTGGCGTGCAGGGGCTGTGGCAGAACGCGCCCACGGCGGCGATTGATCTGACGGCGATCAGTTGGGCCGAGTAAACTGGTGTTTCTGACTGGCAGGCTCATCGTATCGGCCTGCCAGACATATGACCTTAATACAGACCGGAAATGCTCGGATACGCTCTCAAACGACTGATCTCTTTGATGATCAGCCTTGCTGTCGCCTCGGTGGTGATCTTTGCCGTGATCGAGATCGCGCCGGGCGATCCGGCCTCGTTCATGCTGGGTGTGAACGCGCAAGAGGATACGCTGGCTGCGCTGCGGGCCGAGTTGGGCTTGGACGGGTCCAAAGTACAGCGGTATTTCAGCTGGGTCGGTGGGATGCTGGTGGGGGATTTCGGCACCTCTTACACCTACCGCACGCCGGTCTCGCAGATGATTGCGGATCGGCTTTGGGTCTCCTTGCCACTGGCTTTGTATGCGCTGACCCTGTCGACCCTGATCGCCTTTCCGGCAGGCATCTACGCTGCCGCGCGCCGGGGCAAACCCGGCGATCTGACGGTGATGGGAGCCACGCAACTGGGCATCGCCGTGCCGAACTTCTGGTTCGCGATGATGCTGGTCCTGATCTTTGCCATCAACCTGCGCTGGTTCAATGCGGGCGGGTTTGCAGGCTGGGACAAAGGGTTCTGGACCGGTATGCATTCCCTGACCCTGCCCGCGATTGCCCTGGCCCTGCCGCAAGCGGCCATTCTGGCGCGTGTGATGCGGTCGTCCTTGCTGGACATTCTGGGCGAGGATTTCATGCGCACCGCCCGCGCCAAGGGTCTGTCCCGCCGTCAGGCGCTGTGGCGGCACGGGGTTCGAAATGCGCTGATCCCGGTGCTGACCATTATAGGGCTGCAATTCTCGTTCCTGCTGGCCGGGTCGATCATCATCGAACAGGTCTTCTACCTGCCCGGCCTCGGGCGGCTGGTGTTTCAGGCAATCTCGGCCCGTGACCTGATCGTGGTGGAATCGGTAGTCATGCTGCTGGTCTTCGCTGTCATCACGGTGAACTTTCTGGTCGATCTGGCCTATGCCGCCGTTGACCCAAGGCTAAGGAGCCGGACATGAGCCGCAACCTGATCCTTGGCGCGGTGCTGTCCTCGTTGGTCCTGCTGGCGGCGTTGGTGTCTTTTGTCTGGACGCCGTATGATTTTGCGGCTCTGAACATTCCGCAGAAATTGCAGCCGCCCAGCGCGCAGCACTGGTTCGGCACCGATCATTTCGGGCGCGACATGTTCTCGATGATCATGGTCGGCGCGCGGACGTCGATTGCGGTGGCACTGGTCGCAGTTGGGATTGGCATCGGCTTGGGCGTGCCGCTGGGTCTGACAGCGGCGGCACGCAAAGGGTCGTGGCTGGATGAGGTCATTATGCGCGGCAATGATCTGGTCTTTGCCTTCCCCTCGCTCGTCATAGCAATCCTGATCACGGCCGTTTTCGGGGCCGGAGCCATCAACGCGATCATCGCCATCGGCATCTTCAACATCCCCGTTTTCGCGCGCATCACCCGAGGGGCCGCGCTGTCGCTGTGGGAGCGCGAGTTCATCCTCGCCGCCCGTGTCTCGGGCAAGGGCGCGGCGCGGATATCGGTGGAGCATATCCTGCCTAACGTCGCCAACCTGCTGATCGTGCAGGGCACCATTCAGTTCAGCCTGGGCATTCTGGCAGAGGCGGGCTTGAGCTACGTTGGTCTTGGCGCGCAACCGCCCACGCCAAGCTGGGGTCGGATGCTGGCAGACGCGCAGACAATGGTCAGTTTCGCCCCGCATTTGGCTCTGATTCCGGGTCTGGCGATCATCGTCACCGTGCTGGGGCTGAACCTGCTGGGCGATGGGCTGCGCGACTGGCTAGACCCCAGAATCCGGGTGGCGCGGGCATGAGTTTGCTGCGGATCGAAAACCTGTCCCTGGGTATCCACGGGGTCGAGATTCTGAAACAGGTCAGCCTGATGATTGCGCCCGGTCAGATCGTGGCAGTGACCGGGGAAAGCGGCTCGGGCAAGTCGATGACCGCGCTGGCCGTGATGCAGTTGTTGCCAAACGGGGCCGACAGCGGCGGCTCGATTTTGCTGGATGGGCAAGAAATTCTGAACCGGTCCGAGGCTGAGATGTGTGCCTTGCGCGGCGCCTCGATCGGGATGGTGTTTCAGGAACCGATGACCGCGCTGAACCCGGTCAAGACCATCGGCGACCAGGTGATGGAGACCATTCTGATCCACAAAGCAATGCCCCCCGCGCAAGCGCGGGAGCGGGCACAGGAAGTGCTGACGCGCGTCGGCCTGCCACCGGATCGCTTCCCCTTGTCCCGCTACCCGCACGAGCTGTCGGGCGGGCAACGTCAGCGCGTGGTCATCGCCATGGCCATAGCCCTGCGCCCCAAATTGCTGATCGCGGATGAGCCGACAACGGCGCTGGATGTGACCACTCAGGCCCAGATTCTGGACCTGCTCAAGGGGTTGGTGACCGAATACGGCATGGGTCTGCTGATGATTACCCATGATCTGGCCGTTGTCGCCGATATGGCGGATCAGATCGTGGTCATGCGCCATGGCGAAGTGGTCGAAAGCGGTGCGACGGATCACTTGCTGCGCAATATGCAGCACCCCTATACGCGGATGCTGTTCGAGGCGTCGAACCATCAGGTGGCACTGCCCGACGCCCAGCAGCCGCACCCGTTGCTGGAGGTCACGCAGGTGATCCGCGACTATCGCCTGCCCCGCAAAGGCCTGTTCGACGCGCCGGGCCATACCCGTGCTGTGGATGGCGTCAGCTTCACCCTCAACCGGGGAGAGCGGCTGGGGCTGGTCGGAGAGTCCGGATGCGGGAAATCGACCCTAACGCGGGCTATTTTGGGGTTGGAAGAGGTTCAATCGGGTGACATCCGGCTGGAAGGTCAGCCGGTTTTTTCAGGCCACAAACCCAACCCGGCGGTGCGCCGCAAGATGCAAGTGGTGTTTCAGGACCCCTATGGCAGTTTCAACCCGCGCCACCGCGTTGCCCGGCTGATTACGGAACCTTTTCACCTGCTTGACACCCCTCCCAAGGGGGCAGAGCGGCAGGATCGGATTGCCGAAATGCTGACCGCCGTGGGGCTGCGTCCTGAGGATGCCGACAAGTACATCCACGAATTCTCGGGCGGGCAGCGGCAGCGGATTGCCATCGCCCGTGCGCTGATCATCCGCCCAGAACTGATCCTGTTTGACGAAGCTGTCTCGGCCCTCGACGTTTCGGTCCGGGCGCAGATTCTGGATCTGTTGGCCGAACTTTGCTCGGCCTATGATTTGACCTACCTGTTCATCAGTCACGACCTGAGCGTCGTGCGCACAATTACGGACAGGGTGATGGTCATGCAGGCCGGGAAGATTGTTGAACAGGGCGAAACCGAGCAAGTCTTCACCAACCCGCGTCATCCGTACACGCAAAAACTGATCTCGGCCGCGCCGCAATTGCCTGAGATCGGGAAGGGTGCCGCATGAGGTTTCCCATATTAGAGCCGAAATAGGAGCTTCCGATGACCGACCCGATTTGGTTTGATCCCAGCCTCTGTCTGATCGGAGGCATATGGCAGTTGCCGGACGGGGGACAATCGCTGCCCTTGGTCAACCCGTCCGATGGATCGGAGATTTGCCGCATCGCGCGGGGTGGTGCCGCAGATATGGATGCGGCAGTCACGGCGGCCCGATCTGCGTTGGACGGCGACTGGGGCCAAATGCCCGCGTTCGAGCGGGGGCGCATCCTGAGCCGCCTGAGGCGGTTGGTTCAGGAACGGGTGGAGGATCTGGCCGTGTTGGAGGCGATGGATGTTGGTAAACCGCTGACTCAGGCGCGGGCGGATGCCGTCGCCCTGGCGCGCTATTGCGAGTTCTACGGTGGCGCGGCGGATAAGGTGATGGGCGAGACGATCCCGTATCTGGACGGCTACACGGTTTACACGCTGCGCGAACCGCATGGCGTGACGGGTCATATCGTGCCCTGGAACTATCCGATGCAAATCATTGGCCGTTCGGTCGGGGCGGCGCTGGCCATGGGCAATGCCTGTGTCCTGAAACCGGCGGAAGAGGCCTGCCTGACCGCGCTGGCCTTTGCCCATCTGGCGACCGAGGCCGGGCTGCCTGCCGGGGCGCTGAATGTCGTGCCCGGATTGGGGGCCGAGGCCGGGGCCGCGCTATCCGGGCATCCAGGCGTTGACCATATCTCGTTTACAGGTTCGGTTGCGACGGGCGCTTTGGTGCAGCAGGCGGCGGGGCGAAATGTGATCCCCGTGACGCTGGAACTGGGCGGGAAATCACCGCAACTGGTCTTTGACGACGCCGATCTGGACGCGGCCCTGCCGTTTCTGGTCAATGCAGGCATTCAGAACGCAGGGCAAACCTGTTCGGCCTCGTCCCGCATTCTGGTGCAGCGTGGCGTCTATGATCAGGTCAGGGTGCGCATGACTGATGCCTATGGCCAACTGAGCGTGGGTCCGGCGATGGATGATCTGCGGGTGGGCCCCCTGATCTCGGACCGGCAAAAGACCATCGTCTCGGGGTTTCTGGCGAAAGGCGGGGATCTGACCATCGCCGCGCAGGGGCAGATCACCGCCAACGCGCCAGCGGCCGGGGCCTATGTCCGACCAACCCTGTTCGCGGACGTGCCCCCCGATCACGTTTTGGCGCAGGATGAGATATTCGGCCCGGTTCAGGTTCTGATCCCGTTCGACACGGAAGATGAGGCTCTAACCATTGCCAACAGCACCGACTACGGCCTTGTCGCCAGTATCTGGACACGCGATGGCGCGCGGCAGATGCGGTTGGCAAAACGTCTGCGCTCGGGTCAGGTGTTTATCAACAACTATGGTGCCGGGGGCGGCGTCGAATTGCCATTTGGTGGGGTCGGTAAATCCGGTCACGGTCGCGAAAAAGGGTTCGAGGCGCTCTATGGCTTTTCGCAACTCAAGACCGTTGCGGCCTATCACGGCTAGACGATCACCTCGATTGCCTTCTGCGCGCCAACCCCAAACACCCGTTTGTAACGGTCGATCTGATCCGCCGGTCCCATCGCCTTTTCCGGGTTGTCCGACAATTTGACCGTCGGTCGCCCGTTGGCCGAGATCGCCTTGCACACCAGTGAAAACGGCGCAAGCGCGTCGCCCGGTACCAGACCGCGAAAGTCATTTGTCAGCAGAGTGCCCCAACCGAAGGAGATATTGGCGCGGTCCGCAAACTGGCCGTGCAATTCCTTGATCTTGTCCACGTCCAATCCGTCCGAAAAGATGATCCGCTTTTGCGTCGGATCCTCACCGCGGGATTTCCACCAGTCGATGGCCACTTCGGCCCCGGCAGCGGGATCGCCGCTGTCGACCCGGATCCCGGTCCAGCCGGCCAGCCAATCGGGTGCGCGATCCAGAAACCCTTTGGTGCCGTAGGTGTCGGGCAGGATAATCCTCAGATTGCCGTCATGCTCATCATGCCAGTCGCTGAGGACATCGTAGGGGGCCTGCGCCAATTCCTCATCCGTGTCGGCCAGCGCGGAATAAACCATGGGCAGTTCGTGGGCGTTGGTGCCAATGGCCTCAACCTCGCGCCGCATGGCGATCAGGCAATTCGAAGTGCCGGTGAAGGATGACCCCAGGCCTTCGATCATCGCCTGAACGCACCAATCCTGCCACAGGAAGGAATGCCGCCGCCTTGTCCCGAAATCCGCAATCCCCAGCCCTTCGATCGAGCCAAGCTGCGCGATCTTCTCCCACAACCGCGTCATGGCCTGAGCGTAGAGCACCTGCAATTCAAACCGGCGCATCTGGTTCAGCACGGCGCGCGAGCGCAGTTCCATCAATACGGCCAAAGCGGGGATTTCCCACAACATGACCTCGTGCCATTTGCCCTCAAACGTCAGCTCATACTGATCACCCTTCCGCTCAAGATGATAGGGCGGCAGGCGTGTGTTCTCGAACCACTCCATGAAATCTGACCGGAACATCTGCCGTTTGCCGTAGAACATATTGCCCCGCAGCCAGGTACTTTCCCCACGGCTGAGGCTGAGCGAACGGATGTGATCCAGTTGTTCCCGCAACTCTCCTTCGTCGATCAAATTGGCCAAAGGCACGTGATTCGACCGGTTGATCAGTGAAAATTCCACATTTGTTTGAGGCTTATTTCGAAACACTGACTGGCACATCAGCAGTTTGTAGAAATCTGTGTCGATCAAAGACCGAACAATCGGGTCGATCTTCCATTTGTGGTTGTAGACACGGGTCGCGATATCGACCATGGGGAACTCCTGCGATTTCCGTTGTTAGATCAATCAGCACGGGGAATGGCAAGAGTCGCTGATCTGGTGACAATGCCCGCTTGACGTCACAAAGCGGGCATATTGTTTGGTCTTATCACCGATTAGTGAGGGTGTGGGATGGAAGAATAAGGCTGTTAGTGGTGTATGAGTCTTCGGTACGACTTTGATATTGTAAGGAAAGCACTGGACGAACAAACGCCTGACGCGCCGCCGACCTCTGGTCCGGACGGGGGTCAGGTGATTGCGCTGTTTCGGGATGTTAAGACGTCTGATGCGCTGCGCGGGGCGTCGCCCAAGATCCGCAAGATGTTTCAGGATGCGGGCTTCGGGCTGGCGGCGCATGACAGTGGAATTGCGCCTGACGTCTACCCACCTGCGGACCAGCCCGAGCGCGAACGCATCCTGTCGGCGCTGTTCGCCAGTATCAAAAGTCAGGGCGTTCAGGGCGAATACAGTGGCGAGTTCGATTTCATGCAGTTTCTGGATCACGTCCAGCGGGCGCGCCCGGTGCAGGGCGTTATGCGATCCGAGCCTGTTGTTCAGCCTCCGATGCCAACCCCGGTCAGCCGGTCCAAACGGCGCGCGGTTCCGGGGCGGATCGGCTTCGCCCTTGGTTTGGCCGTAATCCTGTTTGTGCTGTTCAAATTCCTCGAAGCGGCGGGTGCCGGGAGTTAAACCAGTTTGACCCCGGCCTGACGCATCGCCTGTTCGGCTGCCGCCATCGACCCGTCCATATCGATGCCCCGGCAGGCATCCAGCCGGACGGTGACATCCAGACCCAGTCGCGCCGCATCCACTGCCGAGTAATGCACGCAGAAATCCGTGGCCAACCCAACCAGAGTCACGCGCGACAAGCCCCGCGTTTCCAGATACCCCTTCAGGCCCGTTGGCGTTGTCTGATCGTTTTCAAAAAAGGCTGAATAGCTGTCGATGGCACTGCGAAACCCTTTGCGGATGATCAGGTCCGCATCGGTCCGCAGGTCGGGGTGAAATTCGGCCCCCTGACTGCCCTGAACACAGTGATCGGGCCATAGGACCTGCGGGCCATAGGGCATTTCGATCACCTCGAACGGGGATTTGCCGGTGTGTGAGCTGGCAAAGCTGGAATGACCCGCCGGATGCCAGTCCTGCGTCAGGATCACGGCGTCGAAATCACCCATCATGGCGTTGATCGGGGCCACGACCTCATCCCCGCCTGCGACGGCCAGCGCGCCACCGGGGCAGAAATCGTTCTGGACGTCGATTACGATCAGGGCGTGGGTCATCGCGGTCTCCTTTGATCTATCGGTACGGCGTGGTGCGGGGGGCGTCAATCCGGTCCCTTGCGACTCTGCGCGCGCGGGTTTAGATCGCGCGCATGTATACGATCGCTGCCCTCTATCACTTCACCCGCTTTTCGGATCATGCCGCCCTGCGCGACCCGCTGCTGGAGCTTTGCCGCGCCCAGTCGGTCAAAGGCACCTTGCTGCTGGCGCAAGAGGGGATCAACGGCACCATCGCAGGCCCGCGCGCCGGGATCGATGCGGTGCTGGCGCATATCAAGGCGCTGCCCGGCTGCGCGGACCTTGAGTGGAAAGAGGCGACTGCAGACCATCCGCCATTCGGCAAGATGAAAGTGCGCCTGAAGAAAGAGATCGTGACCATGGGCCAGCCCGATGTCGACCCGCGCGCGCGCGTCGGCAACTATGTCGAGCCGGAGGACTGGAACGACCTGATCCGGTCCGACGATGTGGTGGTGATCGACACGCGTAACGATTACGAGGTGGCGATTGGCACGTTTGAGGGCGCAATAGACCCTGAAACCGCCAGTTTCCGCGAATTTCCCGCCTGGTGGGAAGAAAACAAGGACCGCTTCCACAACAAGCGCGTTGCCATGTTCTGCACCGGCGGTATCCGCTGCGAGAAATCGACCAACTACCTGCTGGGGCAGGGGGTCGAGGATGTCTATCACCTGAAAGGCGGCATCCTGCGCTATTTGGAAGAGATGCCAAAGCAGGACAGCACCTGGCAGGGTGAATGCTTTGTGTTCGACAATCGCGTCTCGGTGGGGCATGGGCTGGTCGAAGGCCCTCATAAGCTGTGCCATGGCTGCCGCCGCCCGATCCTGCCCGAAGATATGAAGCGACCCGAATACGAACACGGCGTGACCTGTCATCGCTGTATCGATGAGACTTCAGAGGCCGACAAGGCGCGCTTTCGCGAACGGCAAAAGCAGATCCTGCTGGCGCGCAAACGTGGTGTTGAACACTTGGGTTCCGATTAAATTCGGCTTGCAGGCCCGCGGCTTAGACCGGATGATCGCAGGCAGACCAGCCTGACGGAGTGTCCATGCACCGCGAACCCACAACCCTTGCTGAATGGAAATCCACCCTTCTGGCCGCGCTGGGGCTGGTGCTGGCTAGCTTTCTGGCCTGGTTCGGGTTGTCGCGCCTGAGTGAAGCAACAGCCGGGGATACCATCGGCTCGATTGCCTCGGTCGGTCTGCTGCTCTGGATCGTTTCGCAATCCTGGTACTACATGACACAGGTGAAATCGCCGCGTCGGCTGCTGTTCCTGATGGGCGTTTCGTTCATTCAGGTCGTGCCGTTCTTGTTCGCCGCTGTGTATGGTGCGTTTGGATACAACGACAACTGCGTGATTGGCGCGCAGGGTCCGGCGGATATTCTGTATTTCTCCTACGTGACCTTCACCACCGTCGGATACGGTGACATGTCCCCGACGGGGTTGTGCCGTGGTCTTGCCGTGGCCGAAGCGGTGACCGGATACATTCTGCTGGGAATGTTCGTTGCTGCTGCGGTTGCGCTTTACGCGCGCAATCACGGTCAAAATGACCCGAATTAGAGCCTATTTGTTCTGATCAATCCAACGCGACATCATTCGCTTGTCACGAAAGCACTCAGACGGGATCGGGCGTCGCTTGCTGCGCGAAATACGCTCGGCAAAGGCGACCTGTTTGCCGGTCGGGTAGTTGTCGAATTGCGAGGTCGCACGGGGTTTGTGCGCCGATATCCAGTCTGACAGCATTTTTCGGTCACGCTGCACGTCGACTGGGATTTCCAATGCCGACCGTTCAGCAATCGCTTGGGCATAGCGCATTTGCCGGTCCGTGACCGGAAGCAGGTGGTAGTCGTTGCTCGAGCCTCCAAGGGCTGAATTTCGCGTGTTCTGGGTCATCGGTCGATCCTCTGACTATGTAGAACATAAATAGAACATTAACCAAGATTTTCAAGGGTAGCCCTTGGCGCGCAGGCGTCATCTTGCCGTTGTGCGGTTTTTATTGACTGATCAATCAACAACCGATAGGCCGGGATAAACTGCCCCTCGCGCAGTGCATTGGCGCATCAGACCAAGAGGAACCCGGTATGAAGTTTCAACCCAAGGCCAGTCATTTCATCAACGGTGTCTATGTCGAAGACACCAACGGCGCGCCGATTGACGTCATCTACCCGGCGACCGGAGAGGTCATCGCACGCCTGCACTCGGCCACGCCAGATATTGTAAATATGGCTCTAAATAGCGCAAAAACGGCTCAGGCGGAATGGGCGGCGATGTCGGGAACCGAGCGCGGCCGGGTACTGCGCCGGGCCGCCGATATCATGCGCGAGTGCAATCGCGAATTGTCGATCCTTGAAACCCATGACACCGGCAAGCCCCTGCAGGAAACGCTGGTGGCCGATGCAACCAGCGGTGCCGACGCATTGGAATACTTCGGAGGTCTGGCTGCGTCTTTGACCGGTGAGCATATCCCGTTGGGCGGCGGCGATTTCGTCTACACCATCCGCGAGGCGCTGGGCGTTTGCGTTGGCATCGGTGCGTGGAACTATCCGACCCAGATCGCCTGCTGGAAAGGGGCCCCGGCGCTGGCCTGCGGCAATACGATGATCTTCAAACCCTCGGAAACCACGCCCCTGTCGGCGCTGCAAGTGGCCGAGATTCTGATCGAAGCGGGCGCGCCCAAGGGGGTCTACAACGTGGTGCAGGGCTATGGCGATGTGGGTGCCTCGCTGGTGACCGATCCGCGCGTGGCCAAGGTCTCGCTGACCGGGTCGGTGCCGACGGGCCGTAAGGTCTATGCCGCTGCGGCAGATGGGATGAAGCACGTGACCATGGAGTTGGGCGGCAAATCCCCGATGATCGTGTTCGACGACGCCGATATCGAAAACGCTGTCTCGGGCGCGATTCTGGGCAACTTCTATTCCTCGGGGCAGGTCTGTTCCAACGGCACCCGTGTGTTTGTGCAAAAGGGCATCAAAGAGGCGTTCCTGACCCGCCTGTCCGAACGTCTGGCCACTGCCAAAATCGGCGACCCGCTGGACGAAGAGGTCAATTTCGGCCCCATGGTCAGCGAAAACCAGATGAACATCGCGCTAGGCTATGTCGAAAAGGGCAAGGCCGAAAGCGCGCGTCTGGTTTATGGCGGCAAGCGGATCGAGGGCGACGGGTTCTACATGCAGCCCACCGTTTTCGCCGACGTCACCGACGACATGACCATCGCGCGCGAGGAGATCTTTGGCCCGGTCATGTCGGTTCTGGATTTCGACACCGAGGCCGAGGTTCTGGCCCGCGCCAATGACACCGAGTTTGGTCTGGCCGCCGGGGTCTTTACCAATGACCTGACCCGCGCCCACCGCATCGTCGCCGGGTTCGAGGCGGGGACCTGCTACATTAATACATATAACCTGGCCCCGGTCGAAGCGCCCTTTGGCGGATCAAAAATGTCAGGTGTCGGGCGCGAGAATTCAAAGCTGGCGATCAACCATTTCAGCGAAATGAAGACGGTCTACGTGTCCATGAACGACGTTGAGGCTCCGTACTAAGTGAGTTTCGCATGAGATAGGCTCATGCCAATAAATTCTGTTCCCGACATTTCGCGTCGGGAACAGAACACATGCCATTTCCAACCTATGGCTGACTTACCTGTAACCGTGCCGCTCTGACCGCGACCGCTTTACAGGAGAGACCCCATGAAAACCCACGCACAGGCCGTCGTTATCGGAGGGGGCCTTGTTGGTTGTTCAATCCTTTACCATCTGGCCAAGCTCGGTTGGACTGACGTTGTTCTGCTGGAACGGGATGAACTGACGTCAGGCTCGACCTGGCACGCGGCGGCCAACATCCACGGGCTGCATGACAACAACAATGTCACGCGGATCCAGCACTATACGATGAACCTGTATAAAGAGCTGGAAAAGGAAACCGGTCAGGGCTGCGGCGTGTTCCAGCCGGGCTCGCTTTATCTGGCTCAAACCGAAGACCGCGAGCATCAGTTGCGGTTGCAGGAGGCCAAGGCGCGGTTCTACGGCCTGAACTTCTATGAGATCAGCCGCGAGCAGGCCAAGGAATTGCACCCGCTGGCGCAGTTCGATGATATCCGTTGCATCATGTACGAACCCG
Organism: Ruegeria sp. K5; assembly: GCF_056531805.1. Classification (NCBI taxonomy): domain Bacteria; kingdom Pseudomonadati; phylum Pseudomonadota; class Alphaproteobacteria; order Rhodobacterales; family Roseobacteraceae; genus Ruegeria; species Ruegeria sp. K5. Next base: position 293,471 of record NZ_JBQFML010000002.1, read on the forward strand.
ATGGTGGCAATGTCGATCCGTCCGGTGTGACCATGGCCTATGCCGCAGGCGCACGGGCCATGGGTGCCACGATTGAGCGGTTTTGCCCTGTAATAGGGACTGAACAACAGTCAGACGGGTCGTGGATCGTGCGGACTGAAAAGGGTGACATCCACGCGCAATGGGTCGTCAATGCCGGGGGCCTCTGGGGGCGCGAGGTTGCGGCGCTGGCCGGGATCGAATTACCACTGCAACCGACAGAGCATCAGTATTTCGTGACCGAGGCCATCGATGAAGTGGCCAATATGGGCCGCCGTCTGCCGTCGATCGCGGATCGAGATGGCGAGTATTACTTCCGTCAGGAAGGCAACGGCCTGCTGATCGGGGCCTATGAGAAAGACATGCGGTTCTGGGCTGAAAACGGCACGCCGCTGGATTTTGCGCATGATCTGTTCCCCGACGATCTGGATCGGATCATGGAAAACGTGATCCGCGCCACCGAACGTGTTCCGGTTGCCGCCACCGCGGGCGTCAAACGCGTCATCAACGGCCCGATGATCTGGTCGCCGGATTCCAACGCGATCTGGGGCCCGGTGCCCGAGCTACAGAACTATTTCTGCTGCACCGGTATCATCCCAGGCTTTTCGCAATCCGGCGGGCTGGGCCTGTTGGCGGCGCAATGGATGATCGAGGGCGAGCCGCAATACGACATGTTCGCCTGGGATCTGGCCCGCTTTGGTGATTGGGCCGACAAAAAATTCACCAGGGCGCGGGTCGAAGATCAGTATTCGCATCGCTTCGCCATCCACTTCCCGAACGAGGAACGCAGCGCCGGTCGCCCCGCCCGCGTGCGCCCGGCCTATGAGATGCAAAAGGATATGGGCTGCGTGTTCGGCCTGAACTGCGGCTGGGAACATCCGCTGTGGTTTGCCGACCAGCCCGGCACGGTCGAAACCAACGGCTTCACCCGCCAGAACTGGTGGGAGCCGGTCGGGCGTGAAGTTCAGATGTTGCGGGACGCGGTCGGCGTGATCGATATCTCGAACTTTGCCAATTACGTGATCAAGGGCCCCGGCGCCTATGATTGGCTGGATCGTCTGGTCGCCAATCGTGTCCCGACCGAGGTCGGGCGGTCCTGCCTGACCCCTTTGATCTCGGTGCGCGGTGGTGTGGCCGGGGATTTCACCATCACCAAGGTTGCCGAAGACGAATATATGATGATCGGCTCGGGCATGGCCGAGCGCTATCACCAGCGTTTCTTCAACATGGTCGACCTGCCCGACGGTACCACGCTGGACGTCGCGACCGACCGGATCGCCGGATTCAACGTGGCCGGTCCGAAATCCCGCGATGTCCTGCAACGCCTGACCAACGCGGACCTGTCGAACGAGGCGTTCCGCTTCATGCGCTCGCAAACCATCGAAGTCGCAGGCGTTACCTGCCTGGCGATCCGTGTCAGCTTTACGGGCGATCTGGGGTGGGAGCTGCATTGTGCTGAATCCGACCAAATCAGGCTCTATTCAGCGCTTTTGGAGGCCGCGAAGGACCATGGCGGCGGCCCGGTTGGCGGCCGCGCGCTGGGGTCGCTGCGGATCGAAAAGGGCTATGGTTCCTGGGGGCGCGAATATTCTCAGGAATACTGGCCGCAAGAGGTTGGCCTTGCGGGCCTGATCAAACTGGACAAGGACTTCCTGCACAAAGACGCGTATCTGTCCATCAAGGACAATGCCGCGCGTGAGGTCCTGTCGAACTTCGAGGTTGACGCCGCAGATGCCGACGCCAGCGGGGGTGAGCCGATCTTTGCCCCGGATGGCACGCCGGTGGGCCGCGTGACCTCGGGCGCATACGGCTATTCGGTCGGAAAATCGCTGGCCATCGGCTATGCCGACCCTAAGGTGGCCAAACCCGGCGATACGGTCGAGATTTACATTCTTGGCAAACCCCACAAGGCCAAGATCCTGTCAGACCCCCCGTTCGATCCGGCAGGCCACCGTTTGCGTGACGTGAAACCGGTGATGGAGGGCGCGGCGTGACCAACAGCTTCGCCCGTGTTGCCGATTTTGCGCTGACGCGGGCGGCTGCCGACATGCCGACCAGCGCGCAGGAGGCTGCGGCGCTGATGATGCTGGACACGATGGGCATCCTGATCGCCGCGGGACCGATGGAGGCGGGCGTGATCGCGCGCGACACCGCAGCGCTGCTGTATGCCAGTTCCGATCCGTCCTTCAGCGCGCGCATGATGTTCGATGGCCGTTCGGTCAGCATGGCGGGCGCGGCTTATGCGGCGGCAACGCAGACCGACAATCTGGACGGGCATGACGGCTATAACCCGACCAAGGGGCATATCGGTGTTGTGGTTCTGCCCGCGCTGGCGGCTTTGGCTGAACATTGCCCCAATCTAACGGGCCCCGAGGCCCTGGCTGCGGTGATCACCGGTTACGAAATCGCAGGCCGCGCGGGGCTTTCGCTGCATGACAGCGTCAGTGATTACCACACGTCCGGCGCCTGGAATGCCTTGGGTGTGGTCGCCATGGCCGCACGTTTGCGCGGGCATGGTGACGACCAGTTGCGGCAGGCGCTGGGCATTGCCGAATACCACGGGCCGCGCAGCCAGATGATGCGCGAGATTGCGAACCCTACCATGCTGCATGACGGCTCGGGCTGGGGGGCAATGGTCGGTGTTTCAGCCGCTGTTCTGGCCGAGCGTGGATTTACCGGGGCCCCCGCGATCACGATTGAGGCGGACAGTGCGGCCCCGCATTGGGACGATTTGGGCAGGTTCTGGCAGGTCGAGCATCAATATGTGAAACCCTATCCGATTTGTCGGTGGGCGCATGCTGCTATCGACGCGCTTAGGGCTGTCATGATCGACCACGATTTGACCCATGATCAGATCAAATCGGTGCAGATCAACAGTTTCCATCAGGCGGCCTGCCTGTTTGCAGGTGTCCCGCAAACAACGTCGCAAGCCCAATACTCTCTGCCATTTGCGGCCGCTGTTCACGCGATTTATGGCCGTATCGGCGTCGAACATATCTCGGGCACCGGACTGTCTGACCCGGTCGTCGCTCGGTTCATGTCGCGCATAAAGGTCACGGAACGTAATCGGCATTCTGCCCGTTTTCCCGAAGGGCGCTGGGCGGATGTCGAGATCGAAACCACCGACGGGCGCGTTCTGCACTCCGGAGACACCCATGCCCGAGGCGGGCCGGAATCGCCAATCTCGCGGCAAGAGGTGATCGAGAAGTACACGCAATTTGCCGCTCCGGTCATCGGCCCAACCCGCGCCGAGCAAATCCGCACGGCAATACTGGGCTGGACCAATCCACATTCTCGCTACGCGGATCTGGCCGAGTTGCTGTATCAGCCACCGCTCGGAGGATAAGGCAGGTTGGCCTGCTCGGGGCACAATTTATTCACTGAATACTGACCCCTTGCTGTTCGAACCAGTTCCTTGTCACGAACGGATCAGGCCCAAAAAGCGATAGGCTGCGACACTCAGATCAAGGATGCGTGGATCGGCACTGGATCACTCAGACTCAACGGCGTTTAATAACGTGCTGATCTGCTGCCGCGCTTCGATGCTGTCGTTCAACAGGTTGGCCGCATCCGCAAGGGGTTTATCCGCCAACCTCTCGGGCGGGTTTCTCAAGGCTTGCGTGGTTTCGCTCAGCTTTACGTATTTACCTACTGCGTTCGCGTCTGTCTTCTCCAGCAGGTCCGCGAGCCAGAAATACCTATTGGCCGCTTGTAGATCACCCAGTTCGCTCAACACTTCTGCGGCCTTTGCGAATTCTTGGCTGGCCTCCAGCGCGCGGGCCCTCAAAGCACTGGCCTCGTCCGAGGAGTCATCCGCAAGCTCCAGCATCGCCTGATGTGGGCGGTTATTCTGTAACACTGCCCGCGCCCGCAACCGCGCCCGTTCGGATCGTCGTGCGCGGTCTTGGTCCCGGTTGGCAAATGCAAAAGCCCGGGACCTAAAGCCAAGCCCCATCAACCGTTCAGACAGAGCTATCGCCGTCGGCGTTGATACACCGTCGGCTTGATCACCCGACAAAGTCAAAACCTGCCGCAAAAAGGTGACGTCATCAGCACGCTCAGCCAGCAATTGCAGATGCCGGTCCAAAACCGCAGGCGCGTCAGAACCGTCCGGCAGCGTATCGATCAGGTCAAACGCAGCGTCGAATTCCTGGGTCAGTGCCAAAGCAACCGCATGCGTTCTGGTCATCATCGGCCCCATCTCTGACTGGCGGAGTTCCGTCGCATAAGCCGCCGCCAATTCCAGTTCCTGCGGGGAAACGGCCCCCCGGTCGGTCCATCGCTTCTCGACCAGCCGGGCCAGAGCCAATGCGGCCTCATCCGGCGCGTCCGGTGCGGTGATGACCTGGGACAGATGTTCCTCCTCAGCCGCCATATCGCCTTCGGCTTCGGCGACTTTTGCCCTGGCGTGTGAGAGTGCCGGGGTGGTTGCATCCTCAACCCGGTCCACCGACCGCAAGATCCGCCGGGCGGCTTCCAATTCTTCTGCGTTGACCAAAATCGAAGACAACCGAGGCCCGAGACTGCGTCTCAGGTGATCAGGCAGCCGCGCAAAGCCCTGCTCGATCGCCTCAACCCTTGCCTCCGGCGCCAATTCCTGTTCAGCCAACGCCGCCCACAGGGCCGCATCGCTGTCGCAGCGTTGCAGCCCTTGAAACGGAGATGTTGCCGACAGCGGCCGATTGTCCACGATATGGGCGATTGCCTGGACACGGTCCGCGTCAGAGTTTTGATCCGCCAGCATTTTTAGCATTTGAACCGCCTCAGCACCGAAACCATGGAACGCATACAGCCTGGCCAAAGCCATTGCCCGGTCCTCATCCAGATCATCAAACTCTTTGAACAAGCCAGCGCGCAGCTGCGCGACCTGCTCCTGAAACGGTCGCGAATCCGACCATGTTTCAAACCCAAGCTCGACCGTCGTGAAACACGCCGGTTTTGCATCGATTTGCGGGAATTCAGCACCAAGAATGGCATTCAGGTCGTCCAGAACGGTCGACAGCTGCACATTCGACTGCAAGCCGTCGATCATGGGCAAAGCCGGTAAATCGGAGGACCGCCTTGGGCGGATTCCGGCCAGGTTCAGGTCCAGCACCTCTCGGTCCGCGCCCTGCAATAGTCTGGTCGACAACTGATCTTTGAACGCTTGACCGCTCATCGACAGTAAAGGCAATTCGAACGATGTCACGGGGTCTTGACGTGCGCGTTTCTTCTGTGGTTCAGGCCGGGGCGGGGGGATATCGGCCAACAAAGAAGGCAACGCTGTACCCGGCGCGATGTCCGGAACAATCATCGACTTCCGATACAGGAAAGCCGAGGCAACACAGTCGCAGCCGAATTCCAGATCCAGCCCGTCCCCGGGTTTCTTTTGCGACACTGCGGCCAGACGATTTGTGGTCAACCGTCCAAAGACCGCGTTGGTTTGGAAGGTCGCAGCCTCCAGATCGACCGACAATCGCGCCCCGTTCTTGCGATGGGTCAAAACCCAACCCGTGTCGGGCGGCACGTTGAACACCAGTCGTGTGAAGCCCGCGTGTTCACCCGACCGAACCGTCACCTCTTGCGCGAATGCAGGTGACGCAAGCGCGATCAGGGCAGCAATCAGCTTTAAAAGTCGGGTCATGCCGCCGCCTGCTTGAGCTCTTTCAACGCCTCTTCAAGTTCGGAAAAACCGGGGCGGTTATGCGTAGGGGTGTTTTGGCGGCCGACTTCGATGCACATGGCCGCGTTATGGTTGTGCAGGTTGGCGACCAGCACCTCTTTTATGAGTTGATAGAAATGGTTGTCCTCTTCCACAACGGTCTTGAGCTTACCCGCGAAGGGGCCGACCAGCCCGTAGGCCAGAAAAACACCCAGAAATGTCCCCACCAACGCCCCGCCGATCAGCTTGCCCAACACCTCGGGCGGCTGGTCGATCGAGCCCATGGTTTTGATCACACCCAGAACGGCAGCAACAATCCCAAGTGCCGGAAGCCCGTCCGCGACGGTTTGCAACGCGTGGCTCGAGTGCATGGCGTGATGGAAATTCGCCTCCATCCGTTTTTCCAACACCTCCTCGACCTGATGTGGGTCGTCATAGTTCATTGCGGCTGAACGCATCGTGTCGCAGATCAGATCGACGGCTTCTTTGTCGGACTGAATCTTGGGATAGGCGGAAAACAGGCTGGAGTTTTCGGGGTCTTCGATATGTTGTTCAACCTCGACCGGATTGGCCCGCGCGATGCGGATCAGCGAGAACAGCAGGCACAAAAGATCGCGATAGTCTTCGGGCTTCCATTTCGGTCCCTTGAAGACCTTTCCCATGTCTTTGATCGTGTGTTTGACACCGCCGATATCGTTGCTGATCAGAAAGGCCCCAACCGCCGCACCGCCGATCATCATCATCTCGAACGGGAGCGATTTCAGGATGATGGTCATCTTGCCCCCGGCGGCCAGATAGCCGCCGAACACCATCACGAAAATGACGACAATTCCAACAATTCCAATCATTTGCGATCCCCAGATGTGTTCAGGACAGGTTTGGTTTGCATGGCCGTCTACTCTTGCGGTGCGGTGGCGTTACGGCCCGCCATGACGACGCTGACCGTATAGGCCGCATCGGGGCTGAGACCGGCCAGGATGTTCGCGGCGACTTCCGGCGGCATGCGGGACAGAAATCCGGATGCAAATGTCGGGTCCATGGTTTCGAACAAGGCGGCTGCGTCTTTGGGTTTCATGTTCTGGTAGACATCCGTCAGCTGCGTCAGGTCGGTCTCTGCCGCCTTGTCCGCAACCGCCAGGGTCGCACGCAGAGACTCTTCAGCCTCCTGCAACGCCGCCAAGCGGGTTTCGATGGCCTCGCTTGCGATCTGGAGCGCCTTTTCCTTGTCCAACACCACATCTTCACGCTGTTTCACCCGCTTTTCGCGGCGCAGCAGTTCCGTCAGAACGACCTGAATGTCGCGCGTATCGGTTGGGGTTTGGGTGGCTTTGATCTGTTCAGGCTCGGCAGATTTGGCAAGGGCAGGCCCCGCCTCTAACCCAACGCGGATGGCCGCAGACCCGATCATCAGAAGTGAGATCACCGTCAGCACCCCGGCGCGAGGGCGGTCTCGTTTGGTCGCCCGTCGGATGCCCATCAGGTGGCCTCATTCATTTTGCGGCCGTGCCGAAAGAACATCAGGCCTTCCGGGGCCTTGGCCGTGGTCTCCTCCGCCATATCTTCGGAATCTTGGTTCGGCTGATCTTCAGGCGGGGTCTCATCCGCGGCCTCAGGCGATTCTGATGCCTCGACCTTTGGGTCCGGGGGACCCGCTTGTTCGACCTTTTCTTCTTCGGCTGGAATCACGTCATGCATGGACGCCATCATCAATTCCAACCGCTGTGCCACGCTTTCTGCACGTTGCGTCAGCTCTTTCAACACATCGCCCGACTGATCCGAGGCAGCGCGCGCGTTGTCGAGGGACTTTTTCAGCTCATCCGCTTGTGACGACAACACAGCCACCGCGCCGCCCACACCTTTTTCAAGGTCGGTGAATCGCCGCAACCTGCGCGACAGGACGAAGCAATACAGACCCGCGCCCAAAGCGCCCGCAACCAGCAAAATATCCGCAATAAGCTCCAATCCCGCCTCCTAATTCAGTACAAATTCCATGACCAGCACGTCGCGCACCCGGCCTTCGCCCGTAACAATCCCGATCCGCCGCAGCAGATGTCCCCGGATCCGCGTCAATGCCAGCGGGTCTTCCAGATCCGACACCTCGACCGCCCGCAGATAGCCGTTCAGCACATCCATGATTCGCGGTTGTATTTTTTTCACATCAGCGATGTACGGAGCGTTAACTTCGAGCTGTGCGTGAAATTTCAAATGGCGCGACTGGCCTTCGGTCAGAGAGATGATCACCGGCGGCAAATCGACGAATCCCACATCCGCAAGGGGTTTGGCCTTGCTCTCTTTCGTTTGGTCATCTGTTGCCGATTTTTCAGCCCCGCCGCCAATCGGCAACAGACCTGATGCCGTCAGAAAATAGCCGCCTGCCGCCCCGGCCACGGCCAGAATCAACCCGACCATCAAACCCTTTTTCCCTTTTTTCTCAGGGGTTTCCGCCTGTTCTGCTGTTGCGTCGGCCATGACGTCCTCATCCATCTGCTGTGAATCCGTCATATCCCCTCAGGGACTAACCGATTGTTAAGGGCAATCGTCCAAACAGGGGATGCGCCGGGCAGAATGTCGGCGAGTCGGAGGTGAGCGTGCAGCAGATCGGAACTGTCTGGGCAAGTTTGGACAGGCGAAAACAAATCATCGTTGCCGGTGCGGTTGTGCTGGTGTTTCTCGGGATTCTTGGCATGTCGCGGCTGGCGACCGCGCCGTCGATGACCTTGCTGTATGCGGGGCTGGAAAGCGGTGCCGCTGGTGACATCGTCCGTTCACTGGATCAGCGCGGTGTGCCCTACGAAATCAGGGGCGGGTCGATCTATGTGCCCGGCGGGCAGCGGGATGAGCTGCGGATGACGCTGGCCAGCGAAGGCCTGCCCGCGAATGGCAATCGCGGGTACGAGCTGCTGGATTCCCTCAGCGGGTTTGGCACCACATCCCAGATGTTCGATGCCGCCTATTGGCGCGCGAAAGAAGGCGAGCTTGCCCGGACGATCGTCGGCAGCCCTCATGTCAGTCAGGCGCGGGTGCATATCGCAAATGGATCGGCCAATCCGTTTCAGCGCAGCGTGGCGCCCACGGCCTCGGTTTATCTGGTGCCGTCCGGCGCGGATGTGACCGGCGATCAGGCCAAGGCGATCCGGTTTCTGGTCGCCTCGGCTGTCAGTGGCCTGGCGCCGGAAAATGTAACGGTTGTCGATTCGAACGGGGCCGTGATTGGCGCGCAGGACACTGCGGTTGCGGCTGAGACGGCGGATGACAAATCCCGCCAGCTGCGCGAGCGTGTTCTGCGTCTGGTCGAGGCGCGTGTTGGGGCCGGCAACGCTGTGGTCGAGGTCAGCGTGGACACGGTGACCAAAACCGAATCGATCCGCGAGCGGCGCTTTGATCCCAAAGGGCGCGTCGCGATCAGTACAGATGTCGAAGAGCGTTCGGACAGCGCCCGCAACCAATCTGCGGATGTGACGGTCGCCTCGAACCTGCCCGATGGCGATGGGGCAGGCGGTGACGAATCGAATTCGACCGCAACGCAGACGCGCGAACGGATAAATTACGAAGTCTCCGAGACCGAGTTGGAGGTTCACACAGCACCGGGTGCCATCAAACGTCTGACTGTTGCAGTTCTGGTCAATGGAACGCGCACGGTTGACGCCAGTGGGGCCGAAAGTTTCGCGCCTTTGCCGCAGACCGAATTGGATGCATTAGAGGAGCTGGTTGCCTCGGCCGTTGGATTTGACGCGGACCGCGGGGATGTGATCACCCTGAAATCGCTGGATTTGCCGCCGGTTGACCCGCAGGGGACGTTGGTGTCGGCATCGATGTGGCAGTCCATTCATCTGGACGCGATGTCGCTGATCCAGATGGCTGTATTGGCGGCGGTCTCGCTGGTTCTGGCCATGTTCGTCATCCGCCCGATCCTGATGAAACCCGCCACAGCACCGGCCTTGCTGCCCGCAAGCGCCGGGGATGTCACCGAAGGCGCACCTGTGCTGACCGGCGAAATCGCACCGGATGGCAGTTCGGACTTCACGCCGCTGGCCGCGCAGGCCGAAGTGCCCGCGCTTGGTGTGGCCCCGTCACAGGATCCGGTCGACCGTTTGCGCGCGATGATTGGCGACAAGCAGGAGGAGACGGTCGAAATCCTGCGCAGTTGGCTGGAGGAAGGTGAGGAGCGCGTGTGATGACAATTGCTCATCTTCTTGAAGATTTCACTGTTCAGGCCAACGGCGGGCAGGTTCACCTGCTGGACGAAGACGCCCTGGAGGAACAGCGCCTGGCCGCCTTTGAGCAAGGCTATGGGGCGGGGTGGGAAGACGCCTTGCAGGCGCAGGAACAAAGCCGGGGGCAAATCTCGTCCGAGTTGGGCAAATCGCTTGAGGATATGTCCTTTACCTATACCGAGGCGATCACCCGCATGTCGCTGTCGCTGGAGCCGATGTTTCAGAGCCTGACCAATCTGGTCTTACCGGACATGATCGACCGGGGCTTTGCCGCGCAACTGGTCGAACACCTGTCCGAGATGGCGCGTGAACAGATCGGGCAGCCGATGCAGGTCATCGTGCCGGTCGGATGTATGGCCGAGGTGGACGCCCTGATCCCCGCGACCCTGTCACCGAGGCCGAAAGTGATCGAAGACCCCGCGCTCGAGCAGGGACAGGCCCGGTTGCAGGTCGGCATAGCCCGCAGCGAGGTGGATTGCAGCGCGCTGCTGGACTCGGTCACGCGGGCCTTCGACGCATATGTTTTTGAGGCAAAAGAGGCATTGTCAAATGAGTGACCCCCAGACCCAAAACTCTGAAAAACCGAACCCTTTTGACGCGGTGCCCATCGAAGTGACCGTATCCGTCGGTCGCGCGCGCCCCCTGATCCGGGATTTGCTGAACATGGGCGAAAACGCTGTGCTGACGTTGGACAAAAGGATCGAAGACCCGGTGGATCTGTATGTCGGGGATCAGTTGGTTGCCCGCGGCCTGCTGGAGGAGATGGAGGGCGACCGGGCGGGTCAACTGGCGGTCCGACTGACGGAAATTGCCGATCTGCAAAACGGGATTGGTTGATGCGCCTGCTGATCGGGCTGGTCTTGGCGGCGGTTCTGATGCCGTCGCTTGTGGCCGCGCAGGAGGTCTCGCTGTCTTTGGGTGAGGGTGGATCACTCTCGGCGCGTACGATCCAGTTGATCCTTCTGATCACGGTCCTCAGCCTCGCGCCGGGGCTGGCGATCATGATCACCTGTTTTCCGTTCCTGATCACGGTTCTGTCGATCCTGCGTCAAGGGATCGGGCTGCAGCAATCGCCGCCGAATATGCTGATCGTCAGCTTGGCACTGTTTCTGACCTATTTCATCATGGACCCGGTCTTTACAGAGGCCTGGACGACCGGAATCCGCCCGATGATCGACGAAACGATGGAGGTGGAACCAGCGCTGGAGCGCGCGCTGCAGCCGTTTCGCGCCTTTATGGCTGCGCGGCTGGATGGCGATACGTTTCAGGCCATGGCTGCGCTGCGCCCGGGGGGTGAGGCGATGGAACTGTCGCCAGATGCCCCGCTGTCCGTTCTGATGCCGTCCTTCATGTTGTCCGAGATCGCGCGCGCGTTTCAGATCGGGTTTTTGATCTTCCTGCCGTTTCTGATCATCGATCTGGTGGTCGCGGCGGTGCTGATGTCGATGGGCATGATGATGGTGCCGCCTGCAATTGTATCTTTGCCCTTCAAGCTGGCGTTTTTCGTCATCGCCGATGGCTGGGCCTTGATCGCCAGTGCGTTGGTGCGCAGTTACATGCCTTAGCGCTGCCCCTTTTCAGATAGTCAGGCAGGGCTTCAAAGCGCCTACCTGAACGAAAAAAGCCGCGTTGTGTTCGACAACGCGGCCCAGATGTTTCTGAAAAGCCGGTCAGGCTGTGCGGTTCAGATCCTTGATCAACCGGTTCAGGTCGCCGCCACGGGCGTCCAGCATCGCTCCGATCTCGGTACGTTCGGTCAACAGCAGGTTCACGCCTTCGATGAACATGTTGTAGAACTTGTCGCGCCCCGATTTGTCAGACACCAGAAACGTCACTTCGAACGGGGATGAGCCCTGCAGTTTGACCATGGTCCGGACCTCAAAACCGGCGCGGATTTTGCGGGCGTTACGTACATTGACCTCACCGCCGATAAACTCGCGGAAGCGGCGGCCATATTTGCGCGAGATGTAGTGTTGGAAGGCCTTGGTAAACTGCCTCAACTGTGCCGGGCTGGCCGAGCGGGCATCGGCCCCCAACGCATAGCGCGCCATGATCGGCACATCGGCGTATTGCACAAAGATCTTCTCGAAATCGCGCAGCATGGCGTTCTCGGACTTGCCCGAGGCGATGACGCGGTTGATCTCGGCCACGACGCTGTTCACCAGCGCTTTGGCGCTGGCTTCGGTCTGGGCCAGCGCGGGCAAAGGCAGGGCGGTCAGTGCCAATCCGGCCAGACCGGCAGAAAGAAAATGACGACGGTTCAAAGAATTACTCGGCATAGGGGTCCTCGTAAGGGTCTAGGTAGGGGTCCCTGACAGGGTCGGTTCCGATTTCGGCGTAGGGATCGGAGTACAGGTCCAGATAGGCGTCCTCATCATCGCGCGCCAGTTCGAACCGGCGATTTTGCAGATAGATCAGGCGGGCCTGGGCGTAACTGTCGGCGCTTTCATAGAGGATCGAGTCAACCGTGTCCGAAAACCGTCCCCGGTCGCCCATGCGGCGCACAACCTCGGCATAGACGCCAAGGTTGTCGGCGGGCCGGGTCGGCGTGAAATTGATCGGGTTCGAGAACAGGTTGACCACAACGCCGACCGCATCGCGCGTTGTCGATGGGCCGTAGAAGGGCAGCTCGACATAAGCCCCCTCACCAAATCCCCAGACGTGCAGGGTTTCGCCAAAATCCGTATCGACCGGCGGTAGGTTCAGTTCGTCCGCCGGGGCCGAAAGCCCAAACCCGCCGACGGTCATGTTGACCACAAAGCGCAGCAACGCGTTGCCCATCTGCTTGGGGTTGCCCTGCAAAAGGTAGTCGACCGCCTGTCCGGGCAGCGAGATGTTTTCGGCAAAGGTGCTGAAACTGGTCACCATCGGATCGGGCACGATCTTCACGTACCCTTTCGAGGCCGGACGGAACAGGAACCGGTCAACGCCCAGATTGAATCTGTGGATGCCCCGGTTGGTGTTTTCGTAGGGGTCAAACACCTCACCCCGGGCGGCCTGCTCGGGCGGCTGGGTGGCGCAGGCCGACAGGACCGGCAACAGGGACAGCACAATAAGGTGTTTCAGGCGCAATCTGCTCAACACGGTCTTAGCTACTCCAAAGTGACCTGACCCGGGCGGGTCGGGCTTTCAATCGATAATATAGTGCCGCGTTGGCACAAGTCGTTGTCACATAGTTGTTTCGCGTCTCAAATGAAACATCTAGCGTTTAGCGCGTCTGCTACTGCGCGGTAAAGTGACATAGCTTCAACACTTCGGAATAAGAGAAGTTACGCCCAGATCGCAGCCGATCGGCAAAATGCCGGTTTATCGCTTTCCCCGCCGCGCCTGACCGGGTAGCGTCCGGCCGAGTCGACAATTGGTGAGGACGATCCCATGAGTATCACAGCAAAACTGGAAAGTCTGGGCGTCAGCCTGCCCGACGCCCCCGCGCCTGCGGCAAACTATGTGCCGTTCGTGCGTATGGGCAACATTGTTTACGTGTCGGGCCAGATTTCGAAGGCGGATGATCTGATCACCGGCAAGCTGGGCGACGACATGGATGTCGAGGCCGGTGCAGCGGCGGCAAAGGTCTGCGCCATCAACCTGTTGGCACAAGTCAAAGCGGCCTGTAGCGGCGATATCGAAAAGCTGGTGCGCGTGATCAAGCTGACCGGTTTTGTGAACTCGACCGCTGATTTTACCGCGCAGCCGCAGGTGATTAACGGCGCGTCCGATTTTCTGGTCGAGGCGCTGGGTGATGCCGGGCGTCATTCACGATCAGCCGTCAGTGCCGCATCCCTGCCGCTGGGTGTCGCGGTTGAGATCGAAGGAATTTTCGAGGTCCAATGACCCCCAGACTGCCACCGGAATTCCTGCAGGTCCCGATTGCGCATCGGGCCCTGCATGACACGTCGGACAACTGCCCGGAAAACAGCCGGGCGGCGATTCAGGCGGCAATTGATGCCGGGTACGGGATCGAGATCGATCTGCAATTGACCGCGGACAATCGTGCGATGGTCTTTCACGACTATGACATGGCGCGTCTGACCGGCCAGCCCGGCCCGATCCGGCGGATCACCTCGGCGCAGGCGGCGGACACCCCATTGCTGCACGGCGATGACGGTATCCCCGCACTGGACGAGGTGCTTGCGATGGTCGCTGGAAAAGTGCCGCTGCTGATCGAGCTCAAGGATCAGGATGGCGCGATGGGCACCGATGTCGGCCCGCTTGAGGCGGATGCCGTGCGGGCCTTGCAAGGTTACGAAGGTCCGGTGGCGCTGATGTCCTTCAACCCAAACAGCGTGGCCGAACTGGCCCGGTTGGCCCCGCATCTGCCGCGCGGGATCGTAACCAGCAGTTATGATCCGCAGGACTGGCCGCTGTCTGACAAAATCTGCGACCACTTGCGCGGCATTCCGGATTTCGACAGGGTCAATGCCAGTTTCATCAGCCATGAGGTCACGGATCTGGACCGCCAACGCGTCGCCGAGTTGAAAGCTCAGGGAGTCCCTATTCTGTGCTGGACCGTGCGCTCGCCCGAGCAAGAGACACAGGCCCGCACCGTTGCCGACAATGTGACCTTCGAAGGGTATTTGGCCCCGCATCCGGGTTGAACCCACCCCCGACCGTCACAGATAAAGGTCAGACGCGGAGGGCACATGGATCAGGCGCAAATCGAGGTTCAGGTCGTAGGCACGCTTTCGCAGATTTCTGCGGTCGAGTGGGATGCCTGCGCGTGTCCCGAAGCTGCCGATGGCGGGCGCCCGCTGGATCCGTTCACCACCCATCGGTTTCTGCTGGCGCTGGAAAACAGCGGCTCGGTCGGGCGGGGCACTGGCTGGCAGCCGCAATATCTGACCTGCTATCTGGACGGGATGCTGATTGCGGCGGCACCGATGTATGCCAAGTCGCACAGTCAGGGCGAATATATCTTCGACCATAGCTGGGCACATGCCTATGAAAACGCGGGCGGGCGCTATTACCCGAAACTGCAGATTGCCGTGCCCTTTACCCCCGCAACCGGGCGGCGGTTTCTGGTGCGTCCGGGCTATGAAGCGATTGGCATGTCGGCGCTGGTGCAGGGTGCGGTGCAGTTGGCGGCAGACAATCGGGTCTCATCAATCCACGCGACTTTTTGTACCGAGGATGAGGCGTTGGCGGGCGAACAGATGGGCCTGATGCTGCGCCAATCGCAACAGTTCCACTGGCTGAACGACACCTATGCCGATTTCGACGGGTTTCTGAACGCCCTGTCCTCGCGCAAGCGCAAGAATATCCGCAAGGAACGGGCGCAGGCAAACGGGTTTGGCGGTGAGATACGCACGCTGACCGGCGATGATCTGCGCCCCGAGCATTGGGATGCGTTCTGGCGGTTCTATCAGGACACCGGCGCGCGAAAATGGGGCTCGCCCTACCTGACGCGGCAGTTCTTCGATATCGCTCAGGATACAATGGCGGATGATATGGCCTTGGTTCTGGCCGAGCGCGACGGGTATCCGATTGCCGGGGCGCTGAACTTTATCGGGCGCGAGACGCTGTTTGGTCGGTACTGGGGCTGTGTCGAACATCACGCCTGCCTGCATTTCGAACTGTGCTATTATAGGGCCATCGACTTTGCCATCGCTCAGGGCCTGCAGCGGGTCGAGGCGGGCGCGCAGGGGGAACACAAGCTGGCGCGCGGTTACCTTCCGGCGCGCACCTACAGCCTGCATTGGGTCGGCGATCCGGGATTTGCCGATGCCGTCAAAAAATATCTGGACGCCGAAGGCCGCGCGGTGGGAGAAGAGATTGAGATTCTGACGGATTACGGCCCGTTCAGAAAATCGAACCCGGAGGAACAGCAATGACCGAGCTTTTGTCGACCGAGACCCGTGGCCCCCTTCTGGACCCGCTGTTCAACAATGGCTGGACCATGGTCGAAGGCCGGGACGCGATCACCAAGACCTTTATTTTCGACAATTTTGTTGCCGCCTTTGGCTGGATGACACAGGTGGCGATCTGGGCCGAGAAATGGAATCACCACCCCGAATGGTCCAACGTCTACCGCACGGTCGAGGTGACCCTGTCCACCCATGACGTCGGCGGGTTGTCCGCGCTGGACGCCAAGCTGGCGCGCAAGATGGACAGCCTGATCTAGCCCCGATCCCCGCGCGATCCCATTCCGCCGGCCAATGAGGCTGCAACGCCCATCTGCTGGAACTCGGCCGGGGTGACGGTGCCGTCGCTGACATTGATATTTCCGGGGATGCGGGTTGTGCGGTTGCCCACCTGCCGCACGCTGCGTGCAGCCGGATTAATATCAAGGCATTTGGTATTGTAGCAGGTCAGCCCGCTGAGATTGATCTGAATGCGGGGTTGACCGTCCGGCCCCGTGACAACAGGGGCTTGCGGTACATCACAGGCCGCAAGTGCAACAAGCGCCCCAAAGGCGATCCATTTGTTCATAGCGCGCTCCTGTTCAGAGTTGGCCTAGTCCAGTCGTTCGTTTCCGTCCTGATCGGCAGAGGTGAAGTCGCGACCCATCTGCGCGTCGTACTCTGATCTTGAGATAAAGCCGTCGCCGTTGTGGTCAACGTCCCGGATCTGATTGATGTCCAGAAACGGTTTGGCTTCGTCCAGACCCAACGTGCCGTTCTTGTCCTCGTCCATCGTTTGAAAGGCGTAATCGGAAAAGGCGTTGAACTCGTCCTTGGACAGAAACCCGTCATTGTTGGCGTCAATGTTGTTCAGTTCTTTTTCGTGCAACTCGGCCACGGTTTCCGCGCTGGCTGCACCCGCCAGGGCGACAGTCGCGGCAAGAATAAGTGGTTTCATTTTCAATCCCCTCAACATGCGAATCTCTGCCCTTCAAAACCGCCCGCAGCAGCGCCCGCCGCTGTCAGGATTGTCTTACCAGACCCGCCGCCGAACTGGTTGCCGATTGCGCCGCCGATCAATGCGCCGCCCAAGGTTCCGCTGAGGCAGGCAATCTCGTGCTGGCGCGCGGCTTGTTGTTGCGGGGTGGGGGCCGGACCGCAGGCGGCCAAAACGCCTGCGCTGACGGCAATTAGGGAAATAAATCTGAGGCTCATAAATCAACTCCCGTGTTCTATGCGCCAAGTATTCGCGCAACGGGGCGTTGTATCAAGTTAATTTGGGTTCATCTGGCCCCGACGATGCCGGGGCCGTCAGGGTTCAGATCACGTCCAGCAGCCCCTCGCCCGCGGAAACCTCGCACGCGCCGGGGTTTTCTTCCAGGTTCAGGGCTGTGACGGTGCCGTCTTCGACCAGCATGGCATAGCGTTTGGACCGTGCGATCAGCCCGGCAGGCGGGGCGTCGAAATCCATGCCGATCGCCTTGGTGAACTCGGACGCTGCGTCGCCTAGCAGGGTCAGGCCCGCCTCGGTTGCGCCGGTGGCTTCACCCCATGCTTTCATCACGAACGGGTCGTTGACGGACACGCAGATGATCTCATCCACGCCCTTGGCGTCGAACTGGTCTTTGGTGCGCATGAAGCTGGGCACATGCGCTGAATGGCATGTCGGAGTGAACGCGCCGGGTACGGCAAAGATCACAACTTTGCGGCCTTTGGTCTTGTCTGAAATCCGCACCTCTTCCGGGCCGTTCGCACCCAGTTGAGTGAGAGTCGCATCTGGTAGCTGGTCACCTGTCGAAATCATTTATAGCACTCCTGTTGATTGGATTTGCAGAGTCGGGTTCAGCCGCAATATAGGTGACCACGTGGATGAGACCACGGGAATTCGACAGGGTGGGAGGAACATGAGCCATATTGTCGTGATCGGTGCCGGGCAGGCCGGGGCATCTTTGGTTGCGCGCCTGCGCAATGATGGGTTTGACGGGGATATCACCCTGATCGGGGCCGAGCCGCATCTGCCCTATCAGCGCCCGCCCTTGTCCAAGGCCTATCTGCTGGGTGAGATGGAGCTGGAGCGTCTGTTCCTGCGGCCCGAAAGCTTCTATGCCGACAACAACATCACTCTGCGTCTGGGCCGGCCTGTTACGGCGATTGATCCGCAGGCCAAAACCGTGACCGTGGGCGATGACGTCATCTCGTATGACGAACTGGCGCTGACCACCGGATCGGACCCGCGTCGCCTGCCCGCTGCGATCGGTGGCGATTTGCAGGGCGTGCACGTGGTGCGCGATCTGGCCCATATCGATGAGATGGAGCCTCGCGTCACGGACGGTGCGCGTGCCCTGATCGTGGGCGGCGGTTATATCGGGCTTGAGGCCGCAGCCGTCTGCGCCAAGCGCGGTGTGAAAGTGACCTTGGTCGAGATGGCCGACCGCATCCTGCAACGGGTCGCGGCCCCCGAGACCAGCGACTATTTCCGCGCGCTGCATACGGAATACGGCGCCGATATCCGCGAAGGCGTCGGGCTGGATCGTCTGGTCGGTGACAATGGCAAGGTGGTTGGCGCTGTTCTGACCGACGGAACCGAGCTTGAGGTGGATTTTGTAGTAGTGGGCGTTGGTATCGCCCCCGCGACCCAACTGGCCGAGATGGCGGGGCTGGAACTGGACAACGGGATCAAGACCGATGCCCATGGCCGCACCTCGGACCCGTCGATCTGGGCCGCCGGGGATTGCGCGTCCTTCCCGCATGGCGACACGCGCATCCGTCTGGAAAGCGTGCCCAACGCGATCGATCAGGCCGAGATCGTAGCCCAGAACATGATGGGCGCGGCCAGGGATTATGTGGCAACACCGTGGTTCTGGTCGGATCAATTCGACGTCAAACTGCAGATCGCAGGCCTGAACACCGGCTATGATCGCGTCGTGACCCGGCAGGGCGAAGGCCAGAGCGTGTCCTTCTGGTATTACGACGGCGACCGGTTGATTGCCGTGGACGCGATGAACGATCCGCGCGCCTATATGGTCGCCAAACGGTTGATCGAAATGGGAAAAACCGCCGATCCGGCCATTGTGGCCGACCCGGATGCGAACCTGAAACCGCTGCTCAAGGCGTGAGGATCATTGCCGGAGAATTCCGGGGCCGGGCTCTGGCCTCGGTCGGCAAGGGGGACGCAGGCGCGCATCTGCGTCCCACCACCGACCGCGTGCGCGAAAGCCTGTTCAACGTCCTGACCCATCAGATCGTTTTCGACGGCCTGCGCGTGCTGGACCTGTTCGCAGGTACCGGCGCGCTGGGCCTTGAGGCGCTGTCGCGCGGTGCGGCCCATGTCACGTTTGTCGATGACGGGCGGGTGGCGCAGGGATTGATCCGAAAGAATATCGACCTGACCCGCAGTACGGACCGTACCGATCTGATCCGCCGCGATGCAACGCGGCTGGGCGACAACCCGGATGCCCCTTACGATTTGATCTTTCTGGACCCGCCATACGGCAAGGCCATGGGCCAAAAGGCCCTGGCCAGGGCGGTCGAGGGCAATTGGATCGCCCCGGACGCACTGATCGTGTGGGAGGAAAACGCCCCCATGACCGCGCCGGACGAGTTCGATCTGCACAGCGCCCGAAAGTATGGCGACACGCATATCTCGCTGATGTGGCGCAGCGCGGAAAACTGACGCTGATCCGCAGCAAGGCTGGATTCACATTCCCGTGATCGACCCTGCCAAATGGTTAATGCCCTATTTTGCGGAGGTTCGGGACACATTTTGGGCCAGAATCGCCGGTAGCCGAAATTGAGTTTAGCAACCCGGACAGTGAGTACCTGAATGTTTTCCAAGACCCTTCCAGCCCTGCTGATCGGCTGTGCCGCCGCCTCGGCCAGTGTGGCCGAAACCCAGATCGACATGGATGATTTCTTCGTCAACTGCATCTCAGACGTCAACAGCGAGGGTGTGACGCTGGTGCGTTCGGGTGGATCCGACAAAGGCTACATCATGACAACTGACGTGCAGGGCGAGGCGGATATTTACCCCGGCCTGGACAGCATGACATTCCTGCTGATGCAGGATACCGGAGTGATCACCTTTGTCGTCGATTATCACAGCATGGAATATGACATGATGGTCAAGGGGGCGGGGCAGCAATTTGACAGGGGCACATGCTCGGCATCCTGAACGGGTTGTGACCGGTTCGGTGCACTTGACCCAACACTCTGACAAGGCGAACTGTTTCAGATTGAAACGGCGCGCGCGGATTGCTGCTGAGCGTGGAATTGCGCAGGGGCCTGCACTGGGCTAAGCCGGGCGCAAAATCCGCGGAGGCTTCATGCACGATCTGGTCATCTTCGATTGCGACGGCGTTCTGGTCGATAGCGAACCGCTGTCCAATCAGGTTCTGGTGGACAATCTGGCCCGGTACGGCCTGGACCTGACACTGGAAGACAGCGTCGGGTTTTTCCTCGGCGGGACAATGGCTGGCGTGCGGGACAAGGCGCGTGCGTTGGGGGCCGATTTGCCGGATGACTGGATCAATGAGGTCTATGCGGAAACCTACGAGCGTTTGCGTCAGGGTGTGGCATTGATGCCGGGTATTCGGGACCTGCTGGATCGGCTCGATAAGCACGGGATTCCGTTCTGCGTGGCCTCGAATGGCAGCCCGGACAAAATGGCGATCACGCTGGGCCAGAACGGGCTTTGGGATCGGTTTCAGGGTGCCATGTTCTCGGCCCACCAACTGGGAACCGCAAAACCGGACCCCGAGATGTTTCTGCTGGCCGCGCAGCATTTTGGCGCATCCGCCCCGGTTGTAATCGAAGACAGCCATAACGGCGTCACAGCCGCGATGCGCGCGGGCATGCGGTGTCTTGGCTTTGCGCCCGAAGGGGGTGGTGCCAAACTGTCAGAGATTGGCGCAGAGGTCTTCACCGACATGGCCGAAGTGCCGCGCCTTTTGGGAATTTGACCCTTCCGTGCTAGTGTCTTGGTCATGGACCGCGCACTGACACCACCGATTTGGTCATTCTCACAAGAGGCTGAGGCCACACCGGCCCCCGAGCGCAAGCCAATGCGCGCGCCGGTTTTTATCAACGACGCGCTAACGCCCTGGGGTCACGAAACCCTGCTGCTGAAACTGCTGCGCGACCAGGCCGCCGATCACGAAGAATAGGTCGGGTGGAACTTGCCGCCGGGTGACAGGGTAAAGATTTCGACCCCATCCGCCGTTACACCCACCGAATGCTCGAACTGCGCCGACAGCGACTTGTCGCGGGTCACGGCGGTCCAGTCATCGGCCAGCGTCTTGGTCTCGGGGCGGCCCAGATTGACCATCGGCTCGATGGTGAAGAACATACCCTCTTCCAACACGGCCCCGGTGCCCGGGCGGCCATAGTGCAGGACGTTGGGCGGGGCGTGGAACACCCGGCCCAGCCCGTGACCGCAGAAATCGCGAACAACGCTCATCCGGTGCGCTTCGACATAAGCCTGAATCGCATGACCGATATCGCCGAAAGTGTTGCCCGGCTTGACCATCTCGATGCCCTTGAACAAGGCGTCATGGGTGACCTGGATCAGACGTTCAGCCTTGCGTGGCAGCTTGCCCGCAACATACATGCGCGAGGTATCACCGAACCAGCCGTCAACGATGACGGTCACGTCGATGTTCAGGATGTCACCATCCTTGAGCTTTTTCTCACCCGGAATGCCGTGACAAACCACGTGATTCACGCTGATACAGCTTGCGTGCTGATAGCCCTTGTAGCCGATGGTCGCCGAGGTCGCGCCCGCGTCTTCGACCATTTGGGTAATCAGCTCATCAATCGCGCCGGTCGTCTGACCGGGAAACACATGCTGGGCAATATCGTCGAGTATCCGCGCAGCCAAGGCCCCTGCCGCATGCATGCCGGCAAAGTCACCCTGTTCGTAGATGCGGATACCGTCTTTTGTCAGACGGCCACGATGGTCTTTCATCGACGCTAAGCTCCAAATGTTTCGCGCAGCCCCTTACTTACGCTGCTTGCGCAGAAAGTTCCAGAGGGTGCGGGGTCGCGGGAAGAGTTTACGGATCAAACTGAAGCGCTATTGATTGGCCAAGCGTTTCGCATGCACCATATACAGGTTTTCCAATATGTCCTTTGGACACTGAATTGTTGTGGTGTTCAATTCTTCCCGACAAAACGTCAACATCCTCAACAATAATGTTGGTTCAGTAGAGTCTACAAAAACCTTGTCGCTGTCGATACCGGGAATATCCGAAAATGTAAGTGTTGTAAAAGTCGGTGCGACTCCAAAAGACGTGTGCATAAGAGTATTTGCACACCGTTTCTGTTCATCGTTTGATAAATTGACATCGATGACTTGCACAGTTGCTTCAATGACGTTGCTGCTACTGGTTGACCAATTCCCATAGCAACCAGGTCTACTCATCTTCAGACCGTTGCAGACTGCACGACGAACCTGAAGCGCGGAGTTGGTAAAATCTACATCAATGTCTTGCGGGAATAGTGTATCCTTCACCTCGCGATTTTCGGTTTCGAGGTTTTGGAATATCAAAATCAGGTTCGATCCTCCACTCAGTGAGTTTTGGGAAAGAAACCATGTATCAGGGTCTCCCATCATTCGCAGATCGCTACCGGCATTGTCAGCAAGTATCTTAGCCAAAGAGGCTGAGTAGAATGCCGTATCTGGAGAAACTTGCCCTGCAATTTGCATGACAATTTCCTCCGACCAGAAACTCAACTGATCAACTTCCAAGTTTTCCTTTGTATACCGTGCAATCGGATCGTCCAAAATCGAAGAAGGTGCGGCACTATCAGCAGAAAGCTCGGTTGCCAATAATACGTTGAAAAACAAATAGCTAATCGTCCAAATTTTCATCTTCAATTACCTTTGTACGCTGTTTGATCTCATTTAATTGGATGGAGCAGTTAGGTGTTTGTTGGCAACTACCCAAACACCTTCCGGCGTAATCCGTGTCCCATAGACCAACCGCTCAACGCCCTTCGCCTGTGCTGCCTCAAACGCCGCCGCATAGGCCGGGTCGATATCCGCGGCCAGCGCAAATCGGTCGCAATCGGTGCGCTGCACCAGATACAGCATGATCGCCCGGTGCCCCTGCGCGGCCATCGCCGCAAGTTCGCCCAGATGCTTGGTGCCGCGCGCGGTTACGCTGTCGGGGAACTCGGCCAGACCGGGTTGG
The DNA here is from genome assembly GCF_056531805.1 of Ruegeria sp. K5. Classification (NCBI taxonomy): domain Bacteria; kingdom Pseudomonadati; phylum Pseudomonadota; class Alphaproteobacteria; order Rhodobacterales; family Roseobacteraceae; genus Ruegeria; species Ruegeria sp. K5. Next base: position 316,371 of record NZ_JBQFML010000002.1, read on the forward strand.
CGGGACAGGGTGACGCTTTTGACCTCGACATAGGCGTCGGGCAGGCCAGGCGCGCTCAGCAGAAAGTCGATGCGGCTGTTTTCGCCGTATTTCACCTCGGGGCGGACGGTTTCATAGGCGGCCAGTTCGGGGATTTCACGCGCCTCCAACGCCGCACGCAAGGCCTTGTTCGGGACCGATGTATCGACCCCGGTGAAATGCCCGTTTTCGTGATCGACCAGTCGCCAGCCATATTTCAGCTTTTTCTTCGGATCGTCATTGGGCTCCAGCCAGATTTTCTGGCCCGGCTCGGCCAGCCCCATCATCGAGCCGGGATTGGCGCAATGGGCTGTAACCTCGCGCCCGTCCTCCAGCGTGCAATCGGCCAGAAAGCGTTTGTAGCGGCGGATCAGGCGGGCGGGGACAAGAGGGGTTTCAAATCGCATGCCCCACGGCCTATACCTGCCCCAGGGGTCGATCAAGAGGAAGAGCGCCATGGCCAATCCAACCGCTGCAATGCTGGTGATCGGGGATGAGATTCTCTCGGGCCGGACCCGCGACGCGAATATGCACTATCTCGCCGGAGAGTTGACCAAACAGGGCATCGACCTGAAAGAGGTCCGCATCGTCAGCGACGACGCGCCCGAGATCGAAGGGGCCGCAAAGGCGCTGTCCGACCGGTACGATCATGTGTTCACCAGCGGTGGCATTGGCCCGACCCATGACGATATTACCGCCGATTGCATCGCGCGGGCCTTTGGGGCGCATATCGACATTCGCGATGATGCGCGGGCGCTGTTGCAGGCGCATTACGACAAATCCGGCCTTGAACTGAACGAGGCCCGCCTGCGCATGGCACGCATCCCGGACGGGGCGATTTTGATCGACAACCCGGTCTCGACCGCGCCGGGCTTTACCATCGAAAACGTGCATGTGATGGCCGGGGTGCCGTCGGTGTTTCAGGCCATGGTGGCCAGTGTTTTGCCCAAGCTGACCGGTGGCAGCCCCCTGTTGTCGCAGACCCTGCGGGTGAATCGGGGCGAGGGCGATATCGCAGCGACCCTCTCCGCGCTGGCCGAAACCTATGATGACCTGACAATCGGGTGCTACCCGTTCCAGATCAACGGTGTCTTTGGCGCAAATGTCGTCATTCGCGGTACCGAGGGCACCCGGATCGACGCCGCCATGACCCAACTGGCGAAAGAGCTGGAGTTGTGAACGTCAACTGGGCCGACATTGTCGACGGCACCTGGCCCGCGGCCCGCTATGAACGGCTGGGCCCGTTTCAATTGCGCGAAGGGCAGGGCGGTGGCTCGCGGGTGTCGGCGGCCAATGCGTTTGGCCCTGTCAGCGACACGGATATTGAAGCAGCCGAACAGGCGATGCTGGCCATGGGGCAAAAGCGCATCTTTTGCCTGCGTCCGGGGGACGAGGCGCTTGACGCGCAGCTTGCCGCACGAGGGTACGAGGTGCTGGATCCGGTCAACATCTATTCCTGTCCGGTATCCCATCTGACCGACCAGCCGATCCCGCGTGTCATGGTGTTCACCGTCTGGGAGCCGCTTGCGATCATGCGGGATCTCTGGGCGACCGGGGGTATAGGGCCGGAACGCATCGCCGTGATGGAGCGCGTCAAAGGCCCCAAGATCGGCCTGTTGTTGCGGCATCAGGATCAACCCTGCGGGGTCGCTTTTGTTGCTATTCATGACGGTGTTGCAATGCTTCATGCGCTGGAAATTCTGCCCGATCACCGCCGTCAGGGCATGGGCCAGTGGGCGGTGCGGGGTGCCGCGATCTGGGCGCGCGAACATGGTGCCGAAACCTTCAGCGTGATCTGCACCAAGGTGAACGACGGGGCAAATGGCCTGTACCAAGCGCTCGGGATGGAGATCGCGGGCGAATACCATTACCGTCAGCTTATCTAACACAGAGGTTTTCGTGACACATCAAGACATGCCTACCGCGCTGGACCTGCCCATGGTAGACCCGCTGCCGCCCGAGACGCAGAAATACTTTGATATCTGCGTCGAGAAACTGGGCATGGTGCCAAATGTGCTGAAGGCTTATGCCTTTGACATCGACAAGCTGAACGCCTTTACCACCATGTATAACGACCTGATGCTGGCAGATAGCGGGTTGTCAAAGCTGGAACGCGAGATGATTGCAGTGGTCGTCTCATCCATCAACAAGTGCTTCTATTGCCTTGTGGCCCACGGGGCTGCCGTGCGGCAGTTGTCGGGCGACCCAAAGCTGGGTGAGATGCTGGTGATGAATTACCGCGTCGCGCCGCTGGACGACCGCCAACGCGCCATGCTGGATTTCGCTGCCCGGATGACCAAAGCCAGTACCGAAATTGAAGAGCCCGACCGCCAGCGTCTGCGCGATGTCGGGTTCTCTGACCGGGATATCTGGGACATTGCCAACGTGACCGGGTTCTTCAACATGTCCAATCGCGTGGCCAGCGCCACGGCTATGGTTCCAAACCCCGAGTATCACGCACAGTACAGATGATCCGAACGCTAAGCCTTTTGACCGTGATCCTGGCCAGCCCGCTGGTTGCGCAGGAACTGACGCTGCCGCAATCCGCACAGCAGATCAGTCAGCGGATTTCACCGCTGGACAGCTATGATCTGCCAACCGGGCCATTCGCAGATGGAGCGGTTCCGGCCCGAACGGTCGAGGGGCAGGTTGAAAGGGTCACATGGCGGTTGCAGGCCGGGTCCAGCACGACGCTGCAATTGCTTGCCCCGTTGCGCGACCAGATCGAAGCGCAGGGGTATGACATTCTGTACGAATGCGAGGCCCGCATTTGCGGCGGCTTCGATTTTAGGTTCGGCACCGAAGTGGTGCCAACGCCGGATATGTATGTCGCCATTCAGGACTATCGGTTTCTGTCCGCGCAGAAGGGATCCGAGGTGCTGAGCCTGCTGGTCAGCCGGAATCCGCCGGATGGCTATGTGCAGATGATCCGGGTAACTCCGGTTGATGCGCCGGCCCCGGCACCTGTCGTGATCGATCAGAGTGTGGATGGGGCCGGCGGTTTGCTGGCTGAATTCCAGCAAACCGGTCATGTCATTCTGGACGACCTGCACTTTCGCACCGGCGAGGTTGCGCTGGGCGAAGGCCCCTTTGCCTCGCTCGCGTTGCTGGCCGGGTTCCTGACGGATAAGCCGGACACGCGGCTGGCGCTTGTGGGGCATACCGACGATACCGGCGCCTTGCAGGCCAATATCGCAGTCAGCAAGCGCCGGGCCGAGGCCGTTCGAACCCGTCTGATCGAGGCGCATGGCGTGGCCGCCGACCGGATCGAGGCGCAGGGCGTCGGCTATCTGGCCCCCATCACCTCAAACGCCACCGCCGAGGGCCGCGATGTCAATCGCCGGGTCGAGGCTGTATTGCTGGTCAACTGACGCATAAAAAAAGACCCGCACCAAAAAAGCGCGGGTCGCTAAAGTTCACCGGGAGAATTTACCAATCCATCGGGCCCTTTTCGTTGAAGGACTCGACCAGAAAATCAATGAAAGCCCGCACTTTCGGCTGCGTGAAACGCCCGGGCGGGTAGACGGCGTAAACACCCTGAACCTCATCCGGCAGCGACGGCATCGCGTCCAGCACCTGGCCGGATTTCAACGCATCCGCATACAGATAGCTGGGCAGATAAGCGATCCCGAGGCCCGAGATCGCAGCATTCAGCAGGGATTGCCCGTCATTGACGCTGAGCCAACCGGCGGTGCGCACCTGACGCTTTTCGCCCGATGGCGCGGTCAGTTTCCAGACATTGCCCGAAGACTGGCTGGAATAATGCAGCAACTTGTGTTCGTTCAGGTCGTCGATCTTCTGCGGACGTCCGAATTTCTCGATATAGCTGGGGGCCGCAACCATGCGTTTGACGGTTTCCGTGAGTTTGCGCGCGCGCAGGGTGCTGTCTTCCAGCTCACCAATGCGCACGGCCACGTCAAACCCTTCGGAAATCAACTCAACATAGCGGTTGTTCAGCACCATGTTGACGGTGATATCCGGGTAAGCGGACAGGAATTCGGACAGAACAGGGGACAGGTGATTGACCCCGAAATCCGTCGCGACGCTGATCCGCAACAGGCCTGACGGGGCCGATTGCATCGAGGTAACCAGTGCATCCGCCTCGCCCGCGTCATTCAGAACGCGGCGCGCGCGGTCGTAATAGGCCAATCCGATTTCAGTTGGGGACACCCGGCGCGTTGTGCGGTTCAGCAGCCGCGCACCCAGACGCGCCTCAAGGCTCGAGACGTGCTTGGACACGGCCGATTTGGAGATGCCCATCTTCTTGGCCGCATCGGTGAAGCCACCCTGGTCCACCACGTTGGCGAAGGCTTCCATTTCGGTCAATCGATCCATACTCGTTCCCCAGGTCTTACGTTCGACGTCAGTTTTGACGCTCAATCTGGGCGGAAACGGGGCAGACATGGGATAATATCAGGGTTTTGAATCGGATCGTTTGCAGTTCAGAAACGTTGAAACAATGGTTTCCGATCCAATAACACCCCGGTCAAACGGTGATTTCTAGACATTTTTTCATTTGTGCTATGCTGAGAATGGCATTTTTGTGTCCTGGGAGGAGATCATGAAATCACTATTTGCCATTGTCGCGTTTTGTCTGTCCGCTGGTCTGGCCCTGGCCCAAGCGCAGACCCCATCCAGCCCTGACGCCAAGGTCTATTTCGTGAACCTTGCGGATGGGGACACGGTTCAATCGCCGGTGACGGTGGTCTTTGGCCTGAGCGGTATGGGCGTCGCGCCAGCCGGGACCGAGGCCGAGAATACCGGCCATCACCATCTGCTGATCAACCGCCCGCCGATTGGCGAAGGCGAGGACGGCGCGGATGAGCTGGCTTATGGCCTGCCCGCCGACGACAATCATATGCATTTCGGCGGCGGTCAGACCGAGGTGACGCTGGACCTGCCCGCAGGCCAGCACACTCTGCAATTGGTGCTGGGCGATGCGGGTCATGTACCGCACAACCCGCCGATTGTGTCCGAGGTGATTACGATTACGGTCGAGTAGACGCCCAGATACGCCTGTTTACTTTCACGCTGATGTAAGGAACTCTCCGACGTGTGATCGGAGGGTTCCATGTCGCTTGAGTTTCTTCTTACATCGCTGATCGTCGTGCTGTTGCCGGGTACGGGCGTGATCTACACGCTGGCCATCGGGCTTGGCCGGGGGTTTCGCGCCAGCGTTGCGGCGGCGGCAGGCTGCACGCTTGGGATTGTGCCCGCCGCTGTGGCCAGCATTATCGGGCTGGCCGCGCTGCTGCACACCAGTGCGCTGGCGTTTCTGGTGCTCAAATACCTTGGTGTACTCTACCTGTTCTATATGGCCTGGGGCATCGTCCGCGAGGGCGGCGCGATGGAAGTGAGTGCCGAGAAATCGACCACAGGCTACTTTAAGATCGCGACGACCGGCACGCTGATCAACGTGCTGAACCCCAAGCTTTCGCTGTTCTTTCTTGCGTTCCTGCCGCAATTCCTGCCCACGGACACGGCGCATGCGGGTCTGGCGCTGGTGCAACTGGCGCTTGCCTTCATGGCGATGACTTTTGTTGTGTTCATCGCCTATGGGGCCTGCGCGGCGCTGGCGCGGGATTACATCATTCATCGCCCATCTGTGATGGCTTGGATCAAACGCTGCTTTGCAACGGCTTTTGGCGCGCTTGGGGTGAAGCTTGCACTGTCTGACTGACCGGGCCTAAAGCCCGGCCGCCAGACGTGTGCCCTGATTGATTGCCCGCTTGGCGTCCAGTTCCGCCGCGACATCTGCGCCGCCGATCACGTGCGGAGTGATGCCCCGTTCGATCAGCGCGTCTGCCAGACTGCGCTCGGAGACCTGACCGGCACACAGCACGATGTTGTCGGCTGCGATCAAGGTCGGGTCCGCGCGTTCCTCGCCAAAGCTGACATGCAGGCCGTCTTCGTCAATGCGTTCGTAGTTCACGCCGCCGACGAAATTGACATCTTTCATCTTCAGCGTCGCGCGGTGAATCCAGCCGGTCGTCTTGCCCAGCCCTTTGCCGTGCGCCTGTTTCTTGCGCTGCAACAAGGTGACCTGACGCGCTGGGGCCGCAGGCTGCGGGCCTTCGGGCGCAAGGCCCGCGCGGTGGTCTTCCGGGTCTGTCACGCCCCATTCCTTCATCCACAGCGGCAGATCGGTGGTGGCGCTGTGGCCGTCTTCCAGCAGAAACTCCGAAACGTCGAAGCCGATGCCGCCCGCGCCGACAACGGCGACGGATTTGCCAACCTCGGCCTTGCCGCGCAGCACGTCGATATAGCTGAGGACATTGTCCCCATCCTGTCCCGGAATCTGCGGATCACGCGGAGTGACGCCGGTTGCGATGACCACCTCGTCAAAGCCGGTCAGGTCGTCGGCACCAACCTCGCGGTTCAGTTCCACGTTCACGCCCAGATCGTCCATCATGGTGCGGTACCAGTCGACGAGGCCCCAGAACTCCTCTTTCCCCGGCACCTGTTTGGCCATGTTCAACTGCCCGCCGATCTCGGACGCGCGGTCGAACAGGGTCACGTCATGGCCGCGCTGGGCAGCGGTCATTGCGGTGGACAGGCCAGCCGGACCTGCGCCGACGATGGCGACCTTTTTCACGGTATCAGTCGCAGCAATCACCAGTTCGGTTTCGTTACAGGCGCGCGGGTTGACCAGACAGGTGGTCAGCTTGCCGCTGAACGTGTGGTCCAGACAGGCCTGATTACAGGCGATGCACGGCGCGATCTGCGCGGACTGACCGGCAATGGCCTTGTTCACGAATTCCGCATCCGCCAGCATCGGCCGCGCCAGCGAGACCATATCAGCGCAGCCGGTCGACAGGACTTCTTCCGCCACTTCCGGCGTGTTGATCCGGTTCGAGGTGATAACTGGGATCGACACCTTGCCCATCAGCTTTTTCGTCACCCAGGCAAAGGCCGCGCGGGGAACGCTGGTGGCAATGGTCGGAATCCGCGCCTCGTGCCAGCCGATGCCGGTATTCAGGATCGTCGCACCCGCTTTCTCGATCTCTTGCGCCAGTTGCACAACCTCGTCATGGGTCGAGCCGTTGGGGACCAAATCGATCATCGACAGGCGATAGATGATGATGAAATCTGTTCCCACCGCCTCGCGCGTGCGGCGCACGACCTCGATTGGCAGGCGGATGCGGTTCTCATACGAGCCACCCCAGCGGTCGGTGCGCTTGTTGGTGTGGGTCACAAGGAACTGGTTCAGGAAATAGCCCTCGGACCCCATGATCTCGACCCCGTCATAGCCTGCCTTCTGGGCCATTCGGGCCGCATTCACGATGTCGCTGATCTGTTTCTCGATACCCTCTTCGTCCAGCTCATGCGGCGGGAAGGGCGAGATTGGGGATTTCACCGGGCTGGGGGCCACGCATTTCGGGCCATAGGCATAGCGGCCCGCGTGCAGGATCTGCATGGCGATCTTGCCGCCCGCCTGATGCACACGTTCGGTCACGATGGAATGGTTTGCCACCTCTTTGTCGTTGGTCATCATCGACGCCCCCGGCAAAACCGAGCCTTCCAGATTCGGACCGATCCCGCCCGTCACCATCAGCGCCACGCCACCGCGCGCCCGGTCGGCATAAAACTCGGCCACCCGGTTCCAGTCGCCGGTCTCTTCCAGTCCAGTGTGCATCGAGCCCATCAGCACGCGGTTTTTCAGCGTGGTAAAGCCCAGATCCAGCGGGGCCAGCATGTTTGGGTACGCAGTCATGGTGAAACTCTCCCTCCCGTCTCCGCGTTTTAAATTGACGTTCACGTCAACTTTGTCACGCGAAACCTAACGTCACCCCCTATGCTACCGTGGCGGCGCTTGTTAGAGGTGGGCAAAACAACCTTGCGAGGCCGTGCATGACCCCTGATCAGATCGCCAAACTGCCCTATCGCCCCTGCGTTGGTCTGATGCTGATGAACGCCGATGGGCAGATCTTTGTCGGTCAGCGCAACGATCGCCACAAGGACGCCTGGCAGATGCCGCAGGGGGGTGTGGACAAGGGCGAAGACCCCCGCGATGCGGCGCTACGCGAGCTGTGGGAGGAAACCGGCGTCACCTCTGATCTGGTCGAGGTTGTGGCCGCAACCGATGGCTGGCTGCCCTATGATCTGCCGCATGACATCGTGCCCAAGATCTGGAAAGGCCGCTATCGCGGGCAAGAGCAGAAATGGTTCCTGCTGCGCTTCACGGGCCGCGACGATCAGATCAACATCGAAACCGAACATCCTGAGTTCACCAAGTGGAAATGGCAGGACCCGGATCGGCTGATTGAAGAAATTGTGCCTTTCAAGCGTGACGTCTATGAACAGGTGGTGGCTGCGTTTTCCGAACATCTGGGCTGATCACCGCCCCGCACGTTGGCGTGAGGGGGCGTAGTCGCGTCCTGAGACCCCCTTTAGCTTGGGGTCCATGAAAGACACCTTACCCGAACCGATCACAGCCAAACCCGCCGGACGCCGATTTGAAGGCCCAGACCGACGCGCGCCCTTGCGCGACGGTTTGAAAGGGTGCGGTGAGTTTGGGGCCACTCAAACAGCAGGCCGGTTCTACCCGATGGCCTGCGTTGCGCTTGAGGTGACGCAGCGCTGCAATCTGGACTGCACGCTGTGTTACCTCTCGGACCGGGCCGAGATGACCTATGATCCGCCGCTGTCGGTCCTGTTTGCGCGGATTGCGACAATCAACAGCCACTATGGCCGTGGTGCATCGGTACAGCTGACCGGCGGCGACCCGACCCTGCGCAAAACCGAAGACCTTGAGGCGCTGTGCCGCGAGATCAAGCGGTTGGGCATGCGGTCCTGCCTGATGACAAACGGCATCCGCGCCAGCCGGGCGTTTCTGACCCGTCTGGCGGCGGCCGGTCTGGATGATGTCGCGTTCCATGTCGATATGACTCAGGACCGCAACGGGTTCGAATCAGAGGCTGAACTGAACACTGTGCGCGAAAAATACCTTGCCCGCGCCCGTGGCTTGGGTGTGCGGGTCCTGTTCAACACGACGGTGTTTGGCGGCAACTTTGGCGATCTGCCCGATCTGGCGCGGTTCTTCCGGGACCAGCCCGAGGTTGCCTTTGTCTCGTTCCAGATGCAGGCCGATACAGGGCGCGGCGTGCTGCGCGCCCGCCCGGATGCCATCACGCAGGACAGTGTGATGCGCGCGATCGAGCGTGGATATGGCACGACACTGGATTTTGATGCGGCTTCCGTCGGTCATTCTGCCTGCAACCGCTACGCCAGCGTCCTGACCGCCGGGGGGCGAGCGGTCTCCTTGCTGTCGAACGCCAAGCTGGTGCAGCAGGTGATCGCCGCGTTGGAGCGGTTGGACACGGGGCGCGAGGCGCATCTTGTGATCCGGTCCACGGTCCGTCGGTTGGTGCTGCGGCATCCGGTTTTGGCGGTGTGGGCGGTGGCGCATTTGGTGGCCTCGGTCGCCCGACTTGGCCCGGGCTTGCTCCGCGGTCGGGTGCGGCGGCAGGCGGTGTTCATCCACAACTTCATGGCGGCAGATGCGTTAGAGGCGGATCGCTGCGCCTCATGCGTGTTCATGGTGGCGACCGGGAACGGACCCTTGTCCATGTGCGTCCACAATGCCCAGCGCGATCAGCATCTGGCCGCTCCGGATCGGATCGATAGCCCGATGGGAACCTATTGGTGGAACGCGGCGATGCGAGGGTTGTCGTCGCGGCCGGAAATTCCTGCGCTGGGCGACCCGGCCCATGCGCCGCTGAAGCGATTGAAGGGGCAGATGCGTCTGACCCGCCGGGACCGAAAGGATGCCTCGTGAAAAAGCTGCTGATCGTCTTGCTGCTGCCTTTGCTGGCGGCCTGCGCCAGTGTCGAACGGCTGGCCCTGCCACCTGCCGAGGCCTTGCCGGGCAACGCCCTGACCCGCAGTGCCCCGCCGCCCGGGCAGCGCGTGAATCACAGCGATTGGAGCGCGTTTCTGTCCCGCTATGTCGCGCCCGATGCGCAGGGGGTGAACCGCGTGGCCTATGCCAGCGTCACCGCGTCTGATCGTGATCGTTTGGATGAGTATCTGGGGCAATTGCAATCCGTTGACCCGGCACGCCTGACACGCGATCAGCAACTGGCCTATTGGATCAACCTCTACAACGCGCTGACCGTGGATGTCGTCCTTGAGGCTTATCCGGTCGACTCGATCCGCGACATCACCGACGGGCCGCTTTCCTTTGGCCCATGGGATCGCCCCCTGGCCACGGTCGCAGGGCAGAGTTTGACGCTCAACGATATCGAACACCGGATCATCCGCCCCGGATTTGATGAGCCGCGCATCCATTACGCGCTGAACTGCGCCGCCGTGGGCTGCCCGAACCTGATGGATCGGGCGTGGGAGGCCGGAACTCTGAAACAAGACCTCGCCGCAGCCGAGCGGGCCTATATCAACGACCCGCGCGGCGTGCGTTTTGATGATCGCGGGGGGCTGATCCTGTCCAAGATCTATATCTGGTTCCGCGAGGATTTCGGAGCGAATGAGCAGGACGTGCTGACCTATATCCAGACCGCAGCCGCCCCTGAATTGCGCGCCAGATTGCAAGAAGTCCGGCGCGTTAAGGCTTATAGATACGACTGGGCGCTGAACGGCGCGGCGGCGGGGTCATAAAGGCGCGGGATCAAGGCCGAAAGGCCGCCGCGCCAGCGCCGACCCGCCCCCACGGGGCGGCGCTTTTGCACCGTCAATCTCTGTTTTACCCGCGCAGTTGGTTGCACCATTAAGTGCGAGGTTCAATTGGTACAAGCGCCACCCCGCAGGTCGGCGCTGGCGCGCCTATAGCAACCCCTCGCTGCGCAGCAAGTCCTGCATGTTGGCCTCGGGACGCGGACCGATATGGCTGATCACTTCGCGGGCGCAGACATTGCCGATGCGGGCGCAGGTCTCGTAATCGCGGCCCGTGGCCATGCCAAACAGGAAGCCTGCGGCGAACTGATCTCCGGCCCCGGTTGCATCCACCGGCACCACCTTTTCGACCGGCACATCGACGCGCTGGCCATCATGCAGAACAGTCACGCCATCGCCGGAACGGGTGCACACGACCAGAGGGCAGATACCGGCGGTTTTTGCCAGCGCCTCTTCCAGATCATCGGTTTTGAACAGCGATTTGATTTCGGCCTCATTGCCGATCACGAAATCCAGTTCGTTCTCGATCAGCAGCAGGAAATCGACGCGATGCCGTTCGACGCAGAACGGATCGGAAATCGCGATCCCGGCCTTGCCGCCACCCTTATGACAGGTGCGCGCGGCCTCAAGGAATGCCGCCTTGCCTTTTTCCTTGTCGAACAGGTAGCCCTCAAGGAACATGATCTGGCTGTTATTGGCCACATCGGCCGAGACATCCTCGGACGACAATTCCGACGAAATCCCCAGATAGGTGTTCATCGACCGCTCGCCATCGGGCGAGACAAAGATCATCGAACGCGAGGTCGGTAACTCTCCGCCTGGGACCGGCGGGTTCACGAAATCGACGCCGTCTTCGTTCATCGCATCCGCATAGAACCGACCCAAGGCGTCATCATGCACCCGTCCGATAAAGGCCGCGTCCAGACCCAGCGCCCCGGCACCGGCAATCGTATTGGCGACCGAGCCGCCCGGTGTCTGCACCCGGCCTTCCATCGAGGCATAGAGCACCTCGCCACGCTCCTGCTCGATCAGTTGCATGATGCCTTTTTCGATGCCCATCAGTTCCAGGAAACTGTCATCGGCCTGGGAAATCACGTCCACAACGGCATTTCCGATGCCGGTCAGTTGGTAGGTCTTCATAGGGTTTTGTCCTCGAATTGACAGAGATCACGGATGATGCAGGTCGGACATTGCGGCTTGCGCGCCTTGCAATGGTACCGGCCATGCAGGATCAGCCAGTGATGCGCATGGAGTTGGAAGTCGGCAGGAATATTGTCTTCGATGGCGCGCTCGACCGCGTCCACATCCTTGCCGGGGCAGATACCGGTGCGGTTGCCGACACGGAAGATATGCGTATCCACCGCCTGCGCCGGTTGCCGCCACCACATGTTCAGCACCACATTGGCGGTCTTGCGCCCGACACCGGGCAGGGATTGCAGCGCGGCGCGGGAGTTGGGCACCTCACCACCGTATTCGTCGACCAGAATACGGCTCAGCTTGATGACATTCTTGGCCTTCTGGCGGAACAGGCCGATGGTCTTGATATGCTGGGTCAGACCTTCTTCGCCCAGATCCAGCATCTTTTGCGGCGTGTCGGCGATTTTGAACAATTCGCGCGTGGCCTTGTTGACGCCCGCATCGGTCGCCTGCGCCGACAGCGCCACGGCGACGACCAGAGTGTAGACGTTCACATGCTCCAACTCGCCCTTGGGTTCGGGGTCGGCTGCCTGAAAACGCGTAAAGATCTCGCGGATCGTGTGGTAATCGAGTTGCTTTGCCATCCGCGCCTTAATGCCGCTCGCAAGGCCATGACACAACCCCTTGGTTCCGGCCCAAAGCCAATGCGCAAGTTCCGGGTCGCGGGGGCGCGGCCTGCGCGCTATGGTTTTGGCATCAGATGAGGTGACTGCCATGAACGTCCAGACCCCGGAAAGCGGATACCACTACAACGTCATGCGCCGCGCGATCGAGCTGATCGATCAGGGCGGCGAGGGCCTCAGTCTTGAGGAACTGGCGCAGCAGATGGATATGAGCCCGGCCCATTTCCAGCGACTGTTCTCGCGCTGGACCGGCGTATCACCGAAACGCTACCAGCAATACCTGACGCTGGGCCATGCCAAAGCGCTGCTGCGCGAGCGGTTCACGACGCTGGAAACCGCCCATAACGTGGGCCTGTCCGGCAGTGGCCGCTTGCATGATCTGTTTCTGAAATGGGAGTCCATGAGCCCCGGCGAATACGCCCGCAAAGGCGCAGGTCTGACGATCTATTGGGGCTGGTTCGAAAGCCCCTTTGGCCCCGCGCTGGTGATGGGCACCGACAAGGGCATCTGCGGCATGGCCTTCGGGGCCGAGACCGGCGAGGAAGAGGCGATGGAGGATATGCTGTCGCGCTGGCCCTTGGCCGAGTTCGTCGAGGACCCGATGCACCTGCGGCCCTGGGTGCTGAGCGCCTTCGGGTCTGTCAGCGACCGTTTGCAGCCGACGCCTTTGTACCTGATCGGCTCACCCCTGCAGATCAAGGTGTGGGAGGCGCTGATGCACATCCCCTCGGGCCAAGTCACCACCTATTCCGAGATCGCGCAGCGGGTGGGCTCGCCACAGGCCGTTCGTGCAGTCGGAACGGCGGTCGGGCGCAACCCGGTCAGTTGGCTGATCCCCTGCCACCGGGCGCTGCGCAAATCGGGCGGGCTTGGCGGCTATCACTGGGGCCTGCCCGTCAAACGCGCGATGCTGGCCTATGAAGCCGCGCAGGCGGATGCCTGATTGACAGAACGTCCCGGCGCTGTCATATGGCGCGCCAGGTACGGGTCCCCTGCCGTTCGCGGCCTTTGGCTTTGGTGAAACCCGGTTGAATGCATATCTGTTGCCCTTTCCTGGCGCACGGATGGCAATGCGAACACCGTCCTGATTTCGCGCCCCTATAAGGAAGCGAGGCAAGACATGACTATTGATCAAGACATCGCTCCGGTTTCGGAGCTGAAGGCGCAGGCAAAGCGACTGCGCGAGAGGCTGCGCAGCGCGGATGTGATCCTGTCGCATAGCGAGGCCCTAGAGCTGGTGGCCCATCAACAAGGGGCCAAAGACTGGAACACGCTGCGTGCGATGGCTGGCAACCGGCTGCATCTCAGGGTCGGTGACCGGGTCAAAGGACGCTATCTGGGTCAGCCGTTCAATGCGGTCATTCGCGGTTTGACGATGCTGGGTGATGGCGGGCACCGCCGTGTGACGCTGCAATTCGACGCGCCCGTGGACGTGGTGCGGTTTGACAGCTTCTCGGCCTTCCGGCAGCGCGTGACCGGCGAGATCGGTTGGGACGGGCGGTCTACCCGTCATACATCGGACGGAGAGCCGCAGCTTGTCGTCCAACCAGCCTGAAAATAAAGCGAGGCACCCTGGGGTGCCTCACATTTTGATCGTAGAAAACAGGCGTTACTCGGCGGCCCAGCCACCGACGGCTTTGACTTCCAGAAAATCCTCAAGCCCCCAAATGCCGCCTTCGCGCCCGTTGCCGGATTGCTTCATGCCCCCGAACGGAGACCCCGCGCTGCGCGATTTGCCGTTCATCTCGACCATCCCCGAGCGCAATGCCCGCGCCATGCGATTGGCGCGCTCGCCATCCTGTGTCTGGACATAGTTGGTCAGGCCATATGGCGTGTCATTGGCGATCTCGATTGCCTCTTCCTCGGTGTCGAAGGGGATCATGGTCAGGACGGGGCCAAAGATTTCCTCGCGCGCGATGGTCATCTGGTTATTGGCATCGGCAAAGACCGTGGGTCGCACGTAGTAGCCCTTGTTCAGACCCTCAGGCCGTCCGGTGCCGCCTGCGACCAGACGCGCGCCTTCGTCGATGCCTTTCTGGATCAGGTCCTGAATTTTGCTCCACTGCACCTCGTTCACCACAGGGCCGATATGGCGGCCTTCCTCGGCAGCGGGGCCAACCTTGACCATGTTGGCCACCTCGGCGGCGGTTTCGACGGCCTGATCGTAGATCGGGCGCTGGACCAGCATCCGGCTGGGGGCGTTACAGCTTTGGCCGGTGTTGTTCATCATATGCAAGACACCGCGCTTCACCGCATTTGCATCCGCATCGGCAAAGACCACATTCGCGCCTTTGCCGCCCAGTTCCAGATGTACCTTTTTCAATGTGTCCGCAGCCGCCTTGGAAATTGCGGTTCCCGCACGGGTCGAGCCGGTAAAGCTGATCATGTCCGCATCCGGATGGCTGGACAATTGCGAACCGACGCCAACCCCGTCGCCATTCACCAGATTGAACACGCCGGGCGGGAAGCCCGCGGCATCCATCAACTCGGCAAAGATCATCGCATTCAGCGGGCTTTGCTCGGACGGTTTCAGAACCATCGTGCATCCGGCAATCGCGGCGGCACCGACCTTGAGCGTGATCTGGTTCATCGGCCAGTTCCAGGGCGTGATTAGACCGGCAACGCCGACAGCCTCGTGGATGATGCGGTCGTTCGGGGCATGATCGCCCAGCGGATGTTCGAAGGGAAAGGCCTTGGCCGCGCGGATGAAGGTGTTCAGGTGGTACATGCCCGCCCCTGCCTGAGCCGCCCGCGCCAAATCGATCGGCGCTCCCATTTCCAGCGACATAGCCTGTGCCAGATCTTCGTTGCGGGTCTGGTAGATCCCGGCAAGTTTCTCGACCAGTGCAATCCGCTCGGCAACCGGGGTGGCCATCCAGCCGGGCAGGGCCGCCCTGGCAGCAGCAACGGCGGCATCGGTATCAGCCTGTCCGCCCAGTGAGATCACCGCGCAGGGCTCTTCTGTCGATGGGTTGATGACGTCGAAGTCATTGGGCGCGGATGGGGCAACCCATTGGCCGTTGATGTAGAATTCACGCTTTTCGATCATGGCTCTCCCTCCTGATCAGACGGCATTGGGGCCGGTTTCGGGGCACTCTGGCACTGGCGGCATAGCGGGGCAAGAGGGCGTTTTGATCAAATCTCTTACCGCTTGCAGCGGGAATGGCGTATCCTTGCGCAGGCCAATGGTTTAACTCTGACGCAGAGTGTTTAGGTTTACGGCAACCGACTCGGGTTTTTCACAGGAAAGGAGATGCACCATGGGTTTGCGCATCAATGACACGGTTCCCAATTTCACCGCAGAAACGGATCAGGGCACCGTTCAGTTTCACGACTGGATCGGTGACAGCTGGGCGATCCTGTTCTCGCACCCGAAAGACTTCACCCCGGTTTGCACCACCGAGTTTTCGGCTGTGGCCCAGTTGAATGACGAATGGGCGGCCCGAAACACCAAGGTGATCGGCGTATCGGTCGATGGCGTGGAAGATCACAAGAAGTGGAAGAAAGACATCGAGGCTTATGAGAACGCCAATCCGGGTTTTCCGATCATCGCCGATGATGGGTTGGCCGTGTCCAAGGCGTTTGACATGCTGCCTGCCGAAGCCTACCTGCCCGACGGCCGCACCCCCGCCGACAGCGCCACCGTGCGGTCGGTCTTTATCATTGGGCCGGACAAGCAGTTGAAACTGTCTATGACCTATCCGATGACCGTGGGCCGGAACTTTGCCGAGATCCTGCGCGCGCTGGACGGGTTGCAGATGTCGGCCAAGGGTGTTGCGACGCCTGCGAACTGGGTGCCGGGCGAGGATGTGATCATTCCGCCTGCCGTGTCGAATGAAGATGCCAAAGAGAAATTTGGCGAGTTCGAGACGATCTTTCCTTATCTGCGTAAGACCAAGGCGCCGTCTTAAGACGGACCGGGTCAGGGGGGCTGTCTGCCCCCCGCCGCGCCTAGAGGCGCGACTCCCCCCGAGGATATTTATGGCCAGATGAAGCAGGCGGGCGCTGTGGGTAGCTGTAGAGTTTTGCCCTGTAGGCCGCGCGCTTGAATTCGCGGGTCAGCTTGTCGCTGAACGGCGGGCTTTTCTGGATTGTCGAGCCGCCGATTTCACCGGCGATTTCCCGGTTGCCGCTGCCGAGCAGGGTGTGGATCGGTTGGCCGGTCAGCCAGTGCATTTGCAGAAACGTATCGACCGGGCGGTCGATCTGATCCGTGGCGGCCAACATGCGCGCGGCGGCGCGACGTCCCACCATCTGGCAGACACATTGCAACCCGACCACCCAAGGCAGAACCAGGCGCAGCCCGTTTTCCTCGGCAATGGTTTGTGCCGGAATCTCGCGTTGTTTGACCGGTATGCGGATGTAGTGATCCGGGGTCGCCTCGCGCTTCAAAAGCGCCAGGATCTGCTGCAATTGGGCAGGGTCGATACGCAGATCATCTTCGGTGATGAGTGCCAGATCGATGTTTTCGTCCACCATTTTCTGCCAGATGCGGCGGTGGCTTTGGAACACGCCGATCTCGGTGGGCAGCAGCGCAAAAGGGTAGTGGGGCCGATGCAGATTGCCGGGATGCAGGCAGACATCCGAAATTTGTTCCGGGTCGCGCCCGTTCACGGCCTCGAACAATTCGGCGTTGGGCAGGTCCGCGCAAAGCCTTTCGGCGTTTTCCCGCCGGGCGGTGCTGGAAGACATATGAATGACGAACGAGCGCATTGGCATGTGCATAGAGCACCCCGGCGTGTTGGGGAAGGGTGGTGATGGCGAAACACAGAGCCGTGACTGTTTGAAATGTTCCATTTGGCAGATAATGGCCGTTTTCCAGGGGTTCAAGCTGCGTGGGCGGCGGGGCGGGTTATCGACCAGGGATTTTCCAGCCCGCAGTTTAATATAAGCGTGTGCCGCAGCAGGCGTATTTCGAAGGGTTTCAGGACGGGCAGGACGGTGGGGCCGTATCCTTTTGCGCCCTGCCTGAGCGTCGGGAATAGGTTTAGCAGTTCCTTTCGAGTCTCGGCGGTCATCGCGCTAAGCGTCGTGTCGCCCGGATAAAGGGATTCAGACCAGATGCCATCGACATTCACCAGTTCATGCTGATCGAACAGGATATGGATGTAGTCGACGCCTTCATCTGGTGGCAACTGGCGGACAGATTTGCCATCAACCAGATTTTTGGCCGGGGCCAGCATCATTGGGGCGGAACAAAAAAGCTCCATTTTTGGGGAGGAAACCGCGATCCGATGTTGCGGTGAAACCACCAGATCGCGATTGGTGCAGGTGGTTGAAAAATGGTCCGACCTGACCCGGATCGGACAGAGATGCGGGGATTGGCGCAGGTCTTGCCGGGACAGCCTGCGTTTGCCGATCCAGCGGACGGGCCGAACCTGACCTCCGGCAACGATGACGGGATCTCCGGGGCGCAAAGCCTCGACCCGGCGGCGGCCTGTTGGTGTCAGGATCATCGATCCGGAGGTGAAGCAGACAAAGGACGGTAGTGTGCTGTATTCGGTTGGGGGTGTTGATGAGGGCCTGCTGGTGACTGCAATCGTGTCCCCGACGTTGGCCTGACCCGATGTGACAACCACATAGATCGGAGAGGTGAACTGCAATTGGACAAAGGACACAGCCTGCCCGTTGATTTCGCCCTGATAGGTTTCGAACACCTGAAAGCTGGAGGAAGAGTTGTGGAAGTTCGGGACACCGCTGAGATCCAGTTGAGTGCTGGAATCCGAGCTTTGCAGAAACGTGTCATCATCGATGATGTCCGCGCTATATGCGGCTTCGATTGAAACGCTATTGGTGCTGAAGGGGTCCGCGCTGAGTTCGTAGATGGTGATGGAGGCCACGGCGGAACGTCTTCCCAGAATTTACAAAAGTTTTCCTTAAGTTTGGGCTAATTCAACTTATAAGTGTTAACATATGGTTTACTAAACCGAGCGCGCGACCGCATGGATATGGGATGGGGTGAATCCCGAGAACCGGGCTTTCACGGATAACAGGAGTTTTGAAAATACATGCCCCCGCCACTTGGGCGGAGGCACGCCAGGGGCGGCGAAACCGGAGACGAACACCGCCCTTGGTGGGGCTCAGAACCCGTAGCGCAGGCCGAAATTGATGCTGAACGTGTCCAAGTCATCCTCGACCGTTCCCGTCGAAGCGCCGGTGGGGGCCAGACGCGCGGATGAGACGTCGAAGGCACGGGTATAGCGCGCATCAACGGTAAAGGCGGTGTCTTCGTTGATGTCATAGGCGACACCGGCGATCAGCTGTGCCGCGAAATCGGTGCCGCTGTCATCCAGCGTGACGCCGGGGCCGTAGGCGAAATCGATATCAGAATAGGTCGCACCCAGACCGAAACCGGCATAGGGGGTGAAGGCGCTGTTACCCTTGAAGTCGAACAGCACATTGGCAAAGAGCGAGGTTTGGGTCACATCGCCCGAGATATTACCCTCGGCCCCCGGGCCATTTCCGGAGAAGTTGACGCCGTCCACGTTGTTGTCGCGATAGGACAGCTCCAGCTCGATCCGCGTGCCAATGGCGTCATTGGACCATTGAGGGATCTCTTTACCGATTGCGATCCCCAGACCGACACCGCCATCGAAATCGGTGTCGACGGATTCGGAAGCGCCGCCGATGCTGCCGCTGAAGTCGGTATCCTGAAGGTCGCTATAGCCCAGGAAGCCGTGGATATAGGTGCCGTCCGTCAGGCTTTGCGCTGACGCGGCGGTCACACCCAAAATCAGCGCCGCCGAGGTAAGAAGAAGTCGAGAAACCATAATCCATGTCCTTTGTTCCGAATGGTCCATGGCGCTGATGTGGGCAATCGGAGGTCAAAAGGAAGGCGCGCGACCATCACTTCGCGTCACGGGATTTTGGGTGTGGGTGAGTGAATAAGTAGCCCATTGAACAATTGCAGTCGCAGGGCGGGCTTACCCTCGGGATGTTGGTCGTTCCATGAGGGGTTCTGACAGCAGTTCCTCGACAAAGAAGCTGAGCAGTTGCAAGCGGCCGGACACGCCAGCTTTGCGGTATACTGCAGCACTTTGGGCCTTGATCGTACCTTCTTTGGTCTGCCGAAGTTCCGCGATTTGGGCAATCGACAGGCCCTTGAGCGAGAGCAGCGCAACATCGCGTTCGGCTTTGCTTAGCCGCCATTCGTCAAACTGGGTGCCGATAACCTGTGCGAACGCGCCTTGGGCCACGCCAAGCTGCCGTTGTATATCCCGAACGCGCCGGTTCTGGGCGCGGATCAGCGCAATCGCTGCCGCCAATCCACCCAAAAGCGCTATTGAGATCAAAAGTTCAAAACTGTGCAAGTACCGGAAGCCGGCGCTTTCGCCCCCGGTCCAATCCAGCAGTGCATCGGTCAGGAAAAAGGTGGCGCAGAGGGCCTGCACCACCAAAAGGAGCCACAACAAAGACGTTTGCGATATCTTCATGATGCTCCTTCAGGGTCGCGCGGTCAGTCGTCATCCTCTTCAAGTTCGATGGCGGTTACGGTGCCATCGACTTTGTTCAGGACCAGTTCAGTTTCCACGCCATCCTTGCTGAGTTCAACCTCGATCTCGCCGTCTTCGAATTCGATCTCTTCGACCACATAGCCCTGCGCCTCCAGCGCCGCACGGATGTCAGCCTCATCCGTCCCCAGTTTTTCGCCCAGCCCCACATTGGCCAGGGCCAGCGCGGGGGCTGCTGCAATCAAACCGGCAAGGGTCAGAATTTTCAGGTTTTCCATATCGCATCTCCTGTTTTTGCGCGTTTCAACGCAATGGAGTTGGGAGGGTGCCCGGATCGTTTCGATTGGGCTTTGGTTGAATTGGATGCAATTGGACCAAGGTTTATGCGTTCGATCAGGCTATATCAAAGCCCACGGGCGGCAGAGTGGCATAAAAAAGGCCCCGGTGGATCACCGGGGCCTTCATCATTAGAATAAGGAAGCAGATTTACTCTGCACCTTCCTCTTTCTTTTCTTTCTTTTCGGGCACGATCTCTTCGCCGGTTTCCTGATCGACCACTTTCATCGACAGGCGGACCTTGCCGCGATCGTCAAAGCCCAACAGCTTGACCTTTACTTCCTGGCCTTCCTTCAGAACATCCGACGGATGGTTCAGGCGGCGGTTTTCGATCTGGGACACGTGGACCAGGCCGTCGCGCTTGCCAAAGAAGTTCACGAAGGCACCGAAGTCGACGATCTTGACCACTTTACCGGTGTAGATCTGACCCTCTTCCGGCTCGGCCACGATTGAATAGATCATGTCATAGGCCTTTTTGATCGACTCCCCATCGGGCGAGGCGATCTTGATGACGCCGTCGTCGTTGATGTCGACCTTGGCACCCGAGGTCTCGACGATTTCGCGGATGACCTTGCCGCCCGAGCCGATCACTTCACGGATCTTGTCGGTCGGGATGTTCATGGTCTCGATGCGCGGAGCGTGGACCGAAAACTCGTTGGTCTCGGAGAGCGCCTTGCCCATCTCACCCAGAATGTGCATCCGGCCGTCCTTGGCTTGCGCCAGGGCTTTCTCCATGATCTCGGGCGTTATGCCTGCGACCTTGATGTCCATCTGCAGCGAGGTGATGCCGTTTTCGGTACCAGCCACTTTGAAGTCCATGTCGCCCAGGTGGTCTTCGTCACCCAGAATGTCCGACAGGATGGCATAGTTGCCGTCATCTTCCAGGATCAGACCCATGGCCACACCGGCAACCGGTGCTTTCAGCGGAACGCCCGCATCCATCATCGACAGCGAGCCGCCGCAGACCGACGCCATCGAGCTGGAGCCGTTGGATTCGGTGATTTCCGACACGATGCGGATCGTGTAGGGGAAGTCGGTTGCCGCAGGCAGAACCGCCTGTAGGGCGCGCCATGCCAGCTTGCCATGACCGATCTCACGACGGCCCGGGCCACCCACGCGGCCAACTTCACCAACCGAATAGGGGGGGAAGTTGTAGTGCAGCAGGAAGTTCGATTTGAAGTTGCCATGCAGCGCGTCGATGAACTGTTCATCATCGCCGGTGCCCAGCGTGGTCACGGCCAGCGCCTGTGTTTCACCACGGGTGAACAGGGCGGAACCGTGCGTTCGGGGCAGCATCGAGGTTTCGGCTTCGATCCCACGGATGTCGGTGGTCGAACGACCGTCGATGCGCTTGCCGCCTTTGACGACGTCGCCGCGCAGGATGCCAGCTTCCAGCTTTTTCATCGCCGAGCCGAGGTTCGCGTCTTCCAGCTGTTCCTCGGTCAATGCTTCCTTGATCGCTTCACGGGCAGCGGCAACAGCGGCGGTGCGCTCTTGCTTGTCGGTGATCGCGAAGGCGGCGCGCATCTGCTCTTCACCGGCAGCGGCAACAGCGGCGTACAGCTCCGAGTAATCGGGGGCGGCGAAGTCAAACGGCTCTTTCGCGGTTTCTTCGGCCAGCGAAATGATCAGGTCGATGACCGGCTGAATTTGCTCGTGCGCGAAGGTCACGGCGCCCAGCATTTCGGCCTCGGACAGTTCGTACGCTTCCGATTCGACCATCATCACGGCGTCTTTGGTACCGGTCACAACCAGATCCAGACGCTGTTCGGGGTTCAGGCGCAGGTCCTGCATGTCGTCCACGGTCGGGTTCAGGACGTATTCGCCATCCACGAAACCAACGCGAGCACCGGCGATCGGGCCCATGAACGGCGCGCCCGAGATGGTCAGGGCAGCCGAAGCGGCAATCATCGCGACGATGTCGGGGTCGTTGACCAGATCGTGGCTCAGCACGGTGCACATGACCAGAACTTCGTTCTTGAAGCCGTCAACGAACAGCGGGCGGATCGGACGGTCAATCAGACGCGCGGTCAGCGTCTCTTTCTCGGTCGGGCGCGCCTCGCGCTTGAAGAAGCCACCCGGAACTTTACCGGCGGCATAGTATTTTTCCTGATAGTGCACGGTCAGCGGGAAAAAGTCCTGACCGGGCTTTTGTTGCTTGGCAAAGGTCACGTTCGCCATGACGCTGGTTTCGCCCAGCGTGGCGATCACGGTGCCGTCGGCCTGACGGGCAACCTTGCCGGTTTCCAGTGTCAGCGTCTCTTCGCCCCACTGAATCGATTTCTTCGTTACATCAAACATATGCGTATCCTAGAACGGAGCACTCCCGCCCCTGCGGGTCTCCGGTTTGCATGGCGGCCCCATTGCCGCCGACCCCACTTTATCTTCCATTCGAGTGCCGGGGTCAGGGCACAACGTCTCAGATACCGCGCGCATACAGCAGAAAACGTTGGAAGGAAAGCGAAACCGCACAAGGCGGCGGTGGACCGCCATGCCCGGAGTGTGACCGTTGCTGAACAACCGTGTGTGGCAAAACACGCAGGATTGCTTACATGGTAACACATGTCACATACCCGAGGATGCCATGACCTTTTGCCTGCGGTTGCTGAGCGTCGCGTTGCTGACCCTGTGGGGTTTTGCGGCACTGGCGTCCCAACCTGTCGAGTGGTCTGATCTGCCGGACCCTGCCGCGCAGGACTTTGAAGACCCGTTTCGCGAGCTGAGCGCCGAGCAGTTTGATGACCTGCGCTTTGCGCTGCGCTTGCGTGGGCGCTTGCAGCAGGATGTCGGCAGCGCGGACGAACAACACAAATGGCAAGAGCTTTTGTCCGAAACGGAACAGGCGCTGGCCGCCGATCAGATCGATATCGACCGGCTCATGTCCCAGCGTGATGCGGTGATTCAGCGTCGCGAGATGGCTGATACCGCCGGGAACCCCAAGGTCAACGATCAGGTTGTCACAATCACCGGCTATGTGATCCCCGCGCCTTCGGATGAACAGGGGCATGGTGTGGCCTATCTGGTGCCTCAGCCCGGTATGTGCAGCCACCTGCCGCCACCCCCGCCCAATCAGATGATCCGTGTCCGGCTTTCGGACCAGTGGGCCCCGACCTTGTATTATGAGCGTGTTCGCCTGACCGGGCGATTGACCATTGCGCCGACGGAGTACGAGATGTTTGTGATCGACGGGCAGGTTCCGATGCGGGCCACGTTCCGTTTGGATGTCCACAACGCCGAACCCTTGGGCAGCGGCGAGGAGCATTTTCAGGAGTTCCTGACGGTGCATGATCGCTTGCGCGCGGCGCTTCGGCAGAAATCCGGCGGGCCTGTCGAAGGCCCCTGAACCGGTTTGCGCCCTTTACCTTGATGCCCTGAACAACACATTCCGAAAAAAGAATAATTTTGCCATATTATGATGAGGGTGTAGGCTCGACCCACAAGACCTGCGGTCGCAAGGACGGGAACGCGCCAAGGGACTAGAAAAATAAGGCCGTCTTCGACCGAATACCTTGGCGTTTGCACGTAGCAAACTGAGGGAAAGTCGAATGGCTGAAACCAAGAAAATGCTTGATCCGGATCCCCGGATTTATGACTTCGAAACCGAATATGAGCTGGGGCAGGATAACGTCCGGCCATTCGGTCTGGACATACACAATCCGGTCTTCCTGATCTCGAGTATCCTGATCTTTGCGTTCGTCCTGATCGCATTGGCCAATCAGGAGGCCGCGGCCTCGTTCTTTGGCTGGCTTCGGCCCTGGCTGACCAGCACGTTTGACTGGTTCCTTGTGCTCTCGGTCGATGCAATCACCCTGTTCTGTCTGGTGCTGATCGTTCTGCCTGTCGGCAAGGTGAGGATCGGCGGCAAGGACGCCGAGCCTGACTATTCCTATGCCGGTTGGATCGCGATGATGTTCGCCGCCGGTATTGGCATCGGTCTGCTGTTCTTTGGCGTGATGGAGCCGGTCTATTACAACTTCGCCGAAGGCGGCAACGCCGCGCCCTTAGGAATCGACATTGCCGTGCCGGGTAACGAATACGCGGGCATCGTGGGCACGATCCACCATTGGGGCCTTGAAGGCTGGGCGGTTTACGCCGCCGTGGGTCTGAGCCTTGCGATCTTTGCCTATAATCTGGACCTGCCGCTGACCCTGCGGTCGGCCTTTTACCCATTGCTGGGCGAGCGGGTCTGGGGCTGGTGGGGCCACATCATCGACACGCTTGCGGTGTTCGCAACACTGTTCGGCCTCACCACTTCTTTGGGTCTTGGGGCGCAGCAGGTTGCGGCGGGTTTGAATGAGGTGTTTGGCATCGAACCCAGCCCGACTGTGGTTGTCCTGCTGATCATCGGTATCACGCTGATCGCGCTGGGCTCGGTCCTGATGGGTATGGATGCGGGCGTCAAACGGCTGAGCGAGATCAATATGATCATGGCCGTCGGCCTCTTCATCTTCGTGATCGTCGTCACCGGTGTTGGCACAGCTATTGCGCGCTATTTCAACGTCATGGTGGATTACGTGACGCACCTTCCGGCCTTGTCCAACCCGTTCGGGCGCGAAGACACCAGTTACTTCCATGGCTGGACGACCTTCTACTGGGCCTGGTGGATCGCGTGGTCGCCCTTTGTGGGCATGTTCATTGCTCGCATCTCCAAGGGTCGCACGGTGCGTGAGTTTATCCTCTGCGCGCTGTTGGCTCCAACGGCCGTCTGTGCGCTGTGGATGTCGACCTTTGGCGGTGCCGCGATCGACATGCTGAACGCGGGCGGCGCAGAAGGTGTCCGCGCCACAGTAATCGACAGCTACGCCCCCGAAGGCGCACTGTTCGGGTTCCTGAAGGAACTGCCGCTTTATGGCATCGTGGCTCCAATCGCGCTGATCCTGATCGTGGTGTTCTTTGTCACTTCGTCCGACTCGGGATCGCTGGTGATCGACACGATCACGGCGGGTGGCAAGATGGACGCGCCTGTTGTTCAGCGCGTATTCTGGTGCACGCTGGAAGGTCTGGTGGCCATCGCACTGTTGCTGGGCGGCGGATTGTCCGCGCTGCAAGGGGCGGCAGTGTCGACGGGCATTCCATTCACGCTGGTGGTGCTGATGATGTGCTACTGCCTGTGGTTGGCGCTGAAATCAGAGCACGCCAAGATGTAAGCACCTTTAGACACAGAAACGCCCGCCAACCGGCGGGCGTTTTCTTTTGGTCTGTCGCAACCGGATCAGAGGGCAACCGCCTCAAAAGACTTCAACAGGGGTCTGGCCGGGCTGTAGGAATTGCTGCCCGATGCCCCCAACTCTGGGAACAGGTCCAGAATTTCCGAGCGCAGGTCATGATCCAGACTGCACAGGCCAACGGTACCGGGCAGAAAGCTTTCCGTTGCGGCCCCGTCGCTGAAAATGATCTCGTGCCGGTCAAACAGGATGTGGAAGTATTCGACCTCGGCGCAAGGCCGTTGGTAAATCGTTTCGCCATTGATCAGGCTTTTCGCCGCAACCAGACATTCGGTTTCGCCAAACAGCATCTCGGCCTTCCAGCCGGACAGCAAAACGCGATGGTTCTGCGAGACCGTCAGGTCACGGTCATTGCCGATTGTGCCGGCCTGAAACACCACCGGCACCCGATTGCCCTTGCCGGGAACGCGGCGTGATCCGATCCATCGGACCGGCTGCGCGCCGTTATCCTTGGTGACCACCAGATCACCGGCCTGAATATCCTCCACAGCAACTGGCCCGTCCGGGGTTTCGATCATCGTACCACGCGCAAAACAGGGTGGCGGCGGGGGAACGTCGAACGAGAAGTCGCCAATCCCCGAGCCGCCTGTGGATGAGCCATCAGGCGACGGGGTCGAGGTAATGATGACCTGAGACACCGGACCAGCGGTCGAAAACGACAGGACGTTAGGGATTGCGGTATCCGGGTCAATCAGAATGTTGCCTGCGGCGTCCTGGGTGATGTTGATCGTCCCGCCGGCGCTTTGAGTGATCGTGATTTCGGACAATGGGATTGGGTTTCCGTCTTCATCCAGAATCAGAATCTGATACCCGTCGTTGAATGACCCGCTGGCGTTTACCCCCCCAAGATCAAACGACAGATTGTTTACGGGGTTTGAAAAGCTGAAATCCGCTGTGTTCGGAGTGGTCGCAAAGTTGGAGTTGATGTCTGCGCCCGAATTTCCGGGGTTGTCGCTCACCCAATCACCGGTGAAATCTGCCGTGATCGTTGTAGAATTTGCCCCGTCCGATACAA
Organism: Ruegeria sp. K5; assembly: GCF_056531805.1. NCBI lineage: Bacteria > Pseudomonadati > Pseudomonadota > Alphaproteobacteria > Rhodobacterales > Roseobacteraceae > Ruegeria > Ruegeria sp. K5. The sequence continues at coordinate 342,865 of NZ_JBQFML010000002.1, forward strand.
CGGTGCTGCCATCCTGGGCCGTGCCCGTACCATCCAGCCATATGGCCTGATCCAGTGTCGCCATCGCGCCTACTCACAAAACTTGTTACCCAACTTGCAGTCGCACGCTTAAGGACCGGTTAAGCGCAACTGCCAAACTTATAATACTACTAATGATGATCGTGTCATTAGCCTGTCGCTTGATCGGCAATTTCTTGACGATTTGCGGTGTGCAAAGGGTTGCCCAAATGCACCAACGCCCACCTGTTGGCGGGCGTCGCGTTTTCTTGAACCGGGTCTCGTGCTCGGGACGAGACGTGCAAACGCTTAGCGGCGGATGCCCAGCTTTTTGATCAGGTCCTGATAGCGCGCTTCTTCCTTGCCCTTCAGGTAGTCCAGCAGCTTACGGCGCTGAGCAACCATTTTCAGCAGACCGCGACGACCGTGGTTGTCTTTCTTGTGGGTCTTGAAGTGCTCGGTCAGGGTGTTGATGCGCGAGGTCAGGATCGCAACCTGAACTTCAGGCGAACCGGTGTCGCCTTCTTTGGTTGCGAATTCTTTCATGACGCGTGCTTTTTCAGCAGTAGTGATCGACATCGGGGTCTCCTTTAAAGGTTAGAGTTAATGGCGCAGGCCGGGATGTCGTCCAGCACAGGCCCATGGAGAAACCCGCACCGATTCCGATGCGGATGGGCGCGTATAGGCGCTTTTTTTGCCAATGGCAAAGGGATTCTGCGAGGCTAGAGCGTCTGCCCGTACTGGGCCAGTTGGGCCTCGGTAATCAATCGGATGTCGTCGCTGGTCATCCCGTCGGCCCCATAAAGATGCGCAACCTCCTGCCCGTCGATAACAACACGGGTCAGGTTGGTGTTCTCTTCGTCTTGCTGGATCTGAATGTCGGGATCGTCCGAGGCGTCCCATGTGATCAGCAACTTGTCCTCACCGGGCTGGAAACCCATGACGGTGACCTCTTCGTCATCCCCTTCGGTGTCGAGGATGATCTGGTCGGCCCCCTGGCCGCCATTGGCCACATCTCCGCCCTGGGCCAGGATCGTGTCGTCGCCGGTGCCACCGTTCAGAAAATCGAGGCCGGGCGTAGTGCCGTCTTCGCCGCCAAACAGCAGGTCATCGCCATCACCACCAAACAGCACATCTTCGCCTTCGCCCCCGGATAGTGTGTCGTTGCCATATCCACCGTGCAGCGCGTCATCGCCTGCGCCGCCTGCCAGCCTGTCGTCGCCCTGACCACCGTAGAGCGCATCCGCGCCCTCGCCGCCGTCCAGCTCATCGGCGCCGAAATGGCCATACAGCTTGTCGTCTCCTGCATTTCCGGACAGCAGGTCGTCGTCCGCCTCGCCATGCAGAATGTCCGATCCGTGCCCGCCGGACATCACATCCTGACCGTCGCCCCCGTGCAGAACGTCATCGCCGCAACCGCCATTGATGATGTCGTCTCCGCCATAGCCGTTGATCTGGTCGTCCCCCTCCTGCCCGGTGATTTCATCTGTACCGTCAGAGCCTGCGATCACCAGATCACCAAGATGTTCGGAGATTACGGTGCCGGTTGAGATCTCCGGACCCTCAGGCGTTTCAGGTTCTCCAACGTTCTCGCCAATATCCAGAAATTCGCCTTCGGTTGGTTCCTCGGGCGTGTCGTTTATCGGTTCGTCGTCTTCGGGTTCCTCCTCGGTCGCGAACACGTCGCTCATGGCGTAAGCCGCGCCGCCGACGGCGGCCAATCCAAGCAATCCGGCCAGAAACATGGGAACCCTCCGAAAGCACACTGCTCCGAGGTTGAACTATCCCATCCGGCTCCCGGTTTGGTCAAAGCAAGCCTGAGTCCGTGGTTAACCCTTTGTCACCACGGTTCGGGCTGCTGGGTGTATGCGATATAAAGCGGGTGTTTGGGGTGCCCGTCCTTTGTCAGCCCCAGATGAAACAGAGGCTGGCCTGAGCCGCGCAATAGGGTTTCCACCGCCGGGCCGCGTTCCAGATGCGCGCCATGGGTGCCCCAGGCGGCGATCACCTGATCGGCCCATTGTACGCCGTCCAGAATCGCGGCGTCATTCTCGGGCCCCACCGGATCGGCAGCGGCGCGCATCTTGCGCGGGTCGGTGTCGCGCCAGGCAAAGATATTTGTCACCTGAAACGCCCCGAACCCCAGCGCCCGCGCGCGGCGTTCGCAGCGTTCCACCGTTGGGTCGTTCTGCACCTCGGTCGCGGTTGAGGGGTTCAGCATCACAAACAGCGCCTTGCGCCCCGCCGCATTCCAAACGCGGGTCAGGCTATAGCGATACTTCTCGCAATCCGAATAGATGGCGGTCGAGGGCGCGTCGCCCTTGGTATGGGTGCGTGTGATCATGTCTTTCGGCTAGCACAGCGTTCAGGCGACGAACACCCGGCTGGGATGCAATTCGCCGGATTTGTAGATGCCCACGGCCACGGCCTTGCCATCGAGCGAGGCCCAGGCTTCGTCGCCATATTCCACGTCCGACGCCAGCACCATGCCCGGATTGCCGTTGCGCAGGCGGGTGGCACCCTCGGGGGTGCATTTCAGCTCGGGCAGGTCCGACAGGCCGGTTTCCAGCGGATGCAGGTACTCGTCCAGTGCCTCGGTCTTGGCCATCTCGTCGATCTGTTCGATGGACAGGCCGTCTTCGGCCTCGAACGGGCCGGACCAGATGCGGCGGAGTTCCTTGACGTGGCCGTAACATCCCAACGCTGCACCCAGATCGCGCGCGATCGAGCGGACATAGCCGCCTTTGCCGCAGGTCATCTCAAGCACCACGTGGTCTTCGTCGGGGCGGTCGACCACCACCAGTTCCTCGACCCACAGGGGCCGGGCAGACAGTTCCACATCCTCGCCATCGCGGGCCAGCTTATAGGCGCGCTGTCCGTCGATCTTCACGGCTGAGAACTTGGGCGGCACCTGCATGATGTCGCCCAGAAACGGAGCCAGCGCCTGTTTGATATCGTCATCCGAGGGGCGTGCATCGCTTTCCGCAATCACCTCGCCTTCGGCATCGTCGGTATTGGTGGCCTGACCCAGACGCACGGTGAAGGTGTAGGCTTTCAAGGCGTCGGTGATGTAAGGAACGGTCTTGGTCGCCTCACCCAAAGCCACGGCCAGAACGCCGGTTGCCTCGGGGTCCAGCGTGCCCGCATGGCCCGCCTTTTTGGCATCCATCGCCCAACGCACCTTGTTGACTACGGATGTCGAGGTCATGCCCGCAGGCTTGTCCACCACCAGCCAACCGGAAATGTCGCGGCCCTTGCGTTTGCGTCCCATCTTGCACCTTGCCTTTTGCTGAGGCGCGCGGGTTAGCGGATCGTTTTGCCGCTGTCAATTTGTGGGCGTATCTTCCACCACACCCACAATTGGCCCCAGCGAGAACCCCAGATCCGAACGCCCGCCCGCCCGATCATACATGCGCGAGATATTGCCATCGAAGAACAGCGCATTCGGGGTGCCGATCACATCCCGAAACAGGCTGCCGAACTCGTGAAAGGTCACGTAATCCTCCGAGATCGCAAACACCGCCTGCGTTCCATCGGCGCTGGTGCCCACCCCGTTGCGCACATAGAGCGAGGTCGAATCGGGCAGGAAACGCGGATGCAGTTCTCCGTCGATCACCAGCATCGGGCCGGACTGGGTGGCGAACCGGCAATCGGGGGCCTGATCGACATAGGTCAATGTCTCATACACATCGGCGCGACCGTCACGGATGCAGAATACGCCGTTGGGCAACAGGCCGAAATTGCCGGGGCCTGCATTCGGGATCACGCGCATTTGCTCGTGTCCCTCTTCGACATAATGCCCGACGGGCGAGCGGTCGTCGTGGTACATGCCCGCGTTCATCGCAAAGGCCAGTTGCTTACCGCTGGGCGCAAGCGCTTCGTTCACGGATGAAAAATGCCCCAGCACCGCGCCGTTTTCATCATTCAGAAACAGGCGCAGGTCTTCATTGGCGGTGTCCACTTCGCAGACGGTATACCGCTTGTCCTCATGGGTCAGCTTTTCGCAGGTCACCGCGCCCGCCTGCGCCGCCCACATGGCAGCGCCCAACGTGACAAGGGTACGGATCACTCGTCCAGATCGCGGCGCACCGCGTCCTGTTCGAACATGCGGCGGGTATCGTCCAGACGGTCAAATGTATCATCCAGACGGAACCGCAGATCGGGCGAGAATTTCAGGTTCAGTTTCTTGCCAATCACGCGCCGCAGTTCACCTTTGTTGCGGGCCAGCAGTTCAATCACGTCCTCCTGCCCCTTGCCGCCAAGGGGCAGCACATAGGCGGTGGCGATCTTCAGATCGGGCGAGGTGCGCACCTCACCCACTGTGATCGACATGCGGTTCAGGTCGGGGTCGTGGACATCTCCGCGCGCCAGAACCTCGGACAGGGTGCGGCGGATCAGTTCGCCGACACGCAGTTGCCGTTGGGACGGGCCGGGGCCATCGTGGAATTTGTTCTTTGCCATATTCCCGATCTAAGCGCAAAGCAGGGCTTTGCCAAGCAGGCGCGAACGGGGTAGGAGGCTTTGAGCCGACTTAGCGAAAAGGACCAGCGCAATGACCCATATTCCGGGGATCGTCATCACAGGGGCTTCGGGCCGTATGGGGCAGATGCTGATCAAGACCGTGTCTGATAGCGATCAGGCGCGTCTGGTCGGTGTGGTCGAGCGTAAAGGCCACGACTGGATCGGTCAGGACGTCGGTGAAGCGATGGGCGGTCAGGCATTGGGCGTGACTGTAACGGACGACCCTCTGGAGGCATTCGCGCAGGCGCAGGCCGTGATCGATTTCACCGCGCCCGAGGCGACGCTGGATTTTGCCGCACTGGCCGCACAGGCGCGTTGCGTGCATGTGATCGGCACCACCGGCATGACAGACGAACAGATCGCGGCGCTGGAACCGGCCTCGCGCCATGCGGTCATCGTGCGGGCGGGCAACATGAGCCTTGGCGTCAACCTGTTGATGCAACTGACCAAAAAGGTCGCCGCTGCGCTGGATGAGGATTTCGACATCGAGATCATAGAAGGCCATCACCACCACAAGGTCGATGCGCCTTCGGGCACCGCGCTGATGTTAGGCGAGGCCGCCGCCGAGGGGCGCGGCGTCAAGCTGAACGATGTGTCCGACCGGGGCCGCGACGGCATCACCGGCGCGCGCAAACGCGGCGATATCGGCTTTCACGCCATTCGCGGCGGAGATGTGGTCGGCGAACACGACGTCCTATTCGCCGCACCGGGAGAGCGCATCGTTTTGCGCCATCTGGCCTCGGACCGCGCGATCTTTGCCCGCGGCGCGCTGAAGGCGGCGCTGTGGGGGCAGGGCAAGGCACCGGGTCAGTATGATATGGTGGATGTGCTGGGGTTGTAGGCCCATAGACGGATCGCCCTGAGGCGCTAATGTCAGATCATGCGGATCCTGAAATCGCGCGTGGCTATCGGATTGTTGTTGGCAGTGTTTTACCTGACGCTGCTGCCGTTTGTGGTGCATGGGTTCGGGATGATCGGCCTTGGGCTGTCGCACAATGCGCCCGCGCAAAGCTATTTGTTTGCGCACGGTCAGAGCGTCGGCAACGCGGCGATGATTCTGCATATCTTTGCCGGAACGGTGTTGGTGACACTGGTGCCGCTGCAATTGATCCACCCCCTTCGGCAGAGGTTCAATGGGTTTCACCGTGCATTGGGAACGATGCTGATTGCGCTGGCGCTGACCACCGGGCTAGCCGGGATGACCTATATCCCCTTGCGTGGGACAATTGGCGGCCCGGTTATGTCTGCTGGCTTTTTCCTGTACGGCCTGTGCCTGTTCACCTCGGCGCTGATGCTGGCGCGCATGGCGATCATTCGGGATCGCGCGGGCCATTGGGCCTGGGGGCTGCGGCTGTTCTGGCTGGCGCTGGGGTCGTGGCTCTACCGGGTGCATTATACGCTTTGGTATCTGTTGACCGGAGGGATTGGGTCAGAGCCCGATTTCTCGGGCCCTTTCGATCTGGTGCAGAACTTCGCGTTCTTTGTGCCCTATCTGCTGATCGTTCAGATATGGATCATGCGTAGGCGTTCGGGTCATCAAGGGGTGCTAGTCACAAATCCTTGATCTTGTCTGCCCGCAGGGGGCAGGCCAGATAGACACCGAACTCTTTGCCGATATCTGCGCTGACGCGGGCATGAACCCGTCCCTGCCGGTCAAGGAATCGCTGATTGTCTTCGACCGGGAAAATCCCCTCGTGCCAGATGCCGGGATGGATATAGAGCCCGCGCGAGCCGTCGCACCAGAACGCCACCACTTTGTCGGGCGTCAGGTTGTCGCCGGGCAGGGCGGCGGGGACGATGAAGGGTTTGTCGTCCAGCGGCCAGAACATCTGCCCGCCATCGGGGTGATAGTTCATATGCCACAGCAAGACCTGATCGCGGGGCGCGGTTTGCCGGTCGGTCTGCGCCTGCTGAGGGTCAGCGGACCAGCCCAGTACGTAGTGGCCCTTGACAGCCTCGTTCTCGCCATAGAGCACATCGCCCTGCCAGTCGCATTTGAACGTGCCCTCGACCCAGCCGCCTTCGTCGCCGGTGCCATCGTCGATGGGTCGCCATCCTTGCTGTGGCCAGCGGGAGATCTCAATCTCGAATGTGTCGGGGTCATCGACCAGACAGCCGTATCCTTTGACCGTCTCATCCGTCGCGCGGATCAGAGGGACCTCATGCCACGGCAACGAGGGTTTGGAACTGGCCTCAAAGATATATTCCGGCGCGCTCATGACGACCCCAGATGCCTGTCGACCATCCGCTGCACCATCGGCGCGAAATGGGCGAAATCGGGCGTCTCCATATCGGCGCGTTTGCCGGCCTCATCCAGATAGCGCACCTGAATGATCTCTTTCAGGTTCGGGTTGGCCTCGAACGCGGCAACCTCCTCGGCGCTCATCGGGCCGCCTTGCAGTTCCAGCGTATGGACCGAGGCGGCAGACAGGCGGTTGAAATATTCGGGCTTGGTGGCGCAGAGATACCGCTTGGCCGCCACGTGATAGCGGCAGCAATCGGTGATGACCGAGGGGAAGAACTGTTCCAGCACCTCGGCGCCTGCATCCTCGTGGTGGCGGTCTTCGGTGTCGTCGGGGTGATAGGTGCCGAACTCGGAGGTGAAGTGCCCGATATCGTGCAGCAGGGCACCGACGATGATTTCCTCGGGCTGGCCGTTCTGCTCGGCGATGGTGGCACCTTGCAGCATGTGTTCGGCCATGGTGACGGGTTCGCCCAGATATTCCTCACCACCGCGACGCTCGAAGATGTCACCGATGAAGGCCACGATATTGTCCCGGTTCAGGGTCGAAAAATCCGGTTTCATTCCGCGGCCTCCGGCTGTGCCATCTCCATCGCTGCCAGTGTGGACAGCAACCCGTCCTTGTCGGCGTAGCAGCCCTGCAACCAGCGCGAGCCTGTGCCGGAATAGCCCAGACGCGCGTGCAGGACGCGGGTGTTATCGACGATAAAGCTTTCGCCCGGTTCCAGCTTGAACGACACGCCCATGGCCGGATCGTCGATGATCTCGCCCAATTGGCGATAGGCGGCGTAATAGGCCTCCATCTGGTCGAACGGGATGTCCACGAACGGCGCGGATGAGCGGTTGTTGAAGCGGATGGCGATCAGTTCCCCATCCGGCGACAACTCGATCATCGGGCGGCGCGAGCGCAGGCAGACGCCGTCCGAGCCCTTGTATTCGAACCGGGCGGGATAGCCTGCCAGCAGGGCAAAACCTTCGGGGTTCTGTTCACGCAGTTTTTCGGCGGCGCGGAAGCCGTCGACGACGATGGAATCGCCACCTTCGGCTGAGTTCTCAAGACAATAGAGTATTTGCAGCGTCGGCACCGGGTCGCGGTATGGGTTGTCGGTATGCGCCTGCAAACCCAGCCCGGTATAGGCGAGGTTGGTCGGGTTCACCTCAGTCCGGACCTCGAAATAGGGGCCATAGTTGGTCTCGCGCACATAGCCGAAAAGATCGGCCACTTTCAGCAGCGATTCCGGCTGGGTCGGGCCGCCGGTCAGCTTGGCGAAACCGTATTCCGCGACGGCGGCCAGCCAGCCGCGCTTGGCTTCGGGGTTGGCGTGGACCTGATCCCAATCGCCGCTGGGCGCGGCTATGCCGCGTTCCCAGGTGGTGATGCCGGGGGCGGTGCGGCCGATGTCTTGCGCATGGGCGCGGTCATAGCTGTGATCGGCCAGCCAGATGGCGGGGAAGGTGACGGTTTTGTCTTCGGGCTGGAACGTCACGGTCAGATCGCCATTGGCGACTTCGGCGGCGCTGACCGAAATGTCGGCGGGAATATCACCGATGGTAATCAGGCGCTGGCCATTGCCCGGCGCGCGGGTTTCAGAGTCCAGCGCGTTGTCGCGCAGCCAGATGGCGTGGAAACGGGCCGTGGTGCCGGTGTCGAACGCGACAGTCACGACCGAGGTGTCATGGGTGGCGGTGCGCAGCATGGGGATCTCCTGTTCAGCGCGGCTTTGGTTGAGGAAATACGCGCCTCGTGGCATTACGACAATTAATCCTTCTTTCGGCTGAGGCTTGGAAAAACTTATGGCTAAGAAAAAGATCGGATTGCCCCCGCTGGACTGGCTGCGCGTGTTCGAGGCCGCCGGGCGGCTGGGCGGCTTCTCGGCAGCGGCGAAAGAGTTCGGCCTGACTCAGGCGGCAGTCAGCCAGCGGATCGGCAATCTTGAAGCGTGGCTGGGCCGGACCCTGTTCGTGCGCGAGGCGAGGGGTGTGTCGCTGACGGTGGAAGGCGAAAGCTATCTGCCGTTGGTGCAGGACAGTTTGCAGGCGCTGGAACGCAATACCGAGGATCTGTTCGGCAAATCTCCGCGTGAATTGCGGGTGGCCGGGCTGGCCTCGAACATCCATGCGCTGGTCCTGCCTGCGCTGCCTCGGTTTCAGGATATGCAACCCAAGGTGCGGGTGATGACCGATTCCGTGGCGCGTCGATCCTCGTTGGATGAGGAACGGACATGGCTGCAAATCCGCTATGGTCGCGGGGCGTGGCCGGGGCGGGATGCGGAGTTGATCGCGCCTGAGGTGCTGGTGCCGATGGCCGCGCCCGGTATCGGCTGGGGCGTACCGCTGATTGATCTGCGCGGCGAACGGCCCGGTTGGCGCGACTGGGCGCGGAAGACGGATCCGGCGGAATTGCCCCCGTCACAGATCAGTTTCGATTCGATGGAACATGCCCTTTCCGCAGCCCGTCAGGGGATGGGCGTGGTGCTGGGCTCGGTGCCTCTTGCGCAAGCGGATTTGCAGGCGGGACGGCTGCGCAGGCTGGATTTGCCCGAGTTGCAGACCAAAGATGGCTATTGTCTGACATGGCCCGAGGACCGGGCCAAATCGAAAAAACAACGCGCCCTGATTGGTGATTTTCTTCAGGCGCTACGGGGTTGAGCGCCTAGGGTCCTGACTCTAGAAATCTATGGCGATGCCCTTTTTCTCCCAATCGCCATAGCGGGCCGGGTCGGGGCCATCGCGCCCGCCCAATTCCTTGGGCAACTCTTTTGCCTCGGCCTGTTTGCGGCGTTCCTCGGCCTCGGCCAGTGCGCGCTGGGCGGCGGGGGGCAGGTCTTTGCGGTCGTCACTCATGACATCGGGTTCCTTTCCGTGCAGGGGCTTGATATACGCCCCCGTCCGCCCTTGGCAATGCGGGCGAGGGTCACATCAAAGGCGGTTTCATGTCCGACAACGCAACGGCAGCGCGACGCAGCGCGATCTATCTGCTGGATCAGATTCTGGGAGAGGGGCGGCTGCTGTCCGAATGTCTGGCCGCAGGTGCGCTGGACCGGCTGGACCCCGAGGATCGCGCGCGGGCGCAGCGCCTGACGCTGGAAACCCTGCGCGGGTTGGAGCGTGCGGACCGGCTGCTGGACAATCACCTGAACCGGACGCCTGCCCTGACCGTTCACAACGCATTGCGTTTGGGCGCGGTTGAGCTGTGTCACGGTGAGGCCGCGCATGGCGTGGTCAATTCCATGGTCGAGATTGTGGGCCGGTCGCGCAAGCATGGGCGCCTCAAGGGTCTGGTCAACGCGGTGCTGCGCAAAGTCGCCGCCGAAGGCCCGGAGGCCTGGCCGAAGATGCGGGTGCCGCGTTTGCCGGAATGGCTGCGCGACCCGCTGGTTATGGCCTGGGGGGCCGAGGCCGTTGCGGGCATGGAACAGGCCCATTTTGCCGGTGCGCCGCTGGACTTGTCGCTGAAACCCGGTGCGAGCGGACCCGGTGACGCTCTGCCAACGGGGTCGATGCGAGTGCGGGATGCGGGGCAGGTGTCGGCCCTGCCGGGGTTCGACACGGGCGATTGGTGGGTTCAGGATGCAGCAGCAGCCCTTCCGGTGCTCGTTTTGGCACCCAATGCCGGTGAGAAAATTCTGGACCTCTGCGCCGCACCGGGCGGCAAGACGCAGCAACTGGCCGCTGCAGGGGCCGAGGTCACGGCACTGGATATCTCGGAAGGACGGCTGGAACGCGTCCGCGAAAACCTTGCGCGGACCGGCCTGAAGGCAAATGTCATCGCAGGCGACGCGCTGGATCATCAGGGGCAATATGACGCCATCCTGCTGGACGCGCCCTGCTCCGCCACCGGCACCATCCGCCGCCACCCCGACCTGCCCTTTGCCAAGGACGGTTCCGAGTTCGGAGGGCTGATCGAATTGCAGGCCCGGATGCTGGCTCATGCCTGGACCCTGCTGAAACCCGGCGGGCGGCTGGTCTATTGCACCTGTTCGCTGCTGCCCGACGAAGGCGAGGTGCAGGTCGAAGAGGCGCGGGATATGTTCCCGGACATGTCCGTAAACCGCGACGCGCTGAACATCGACGGGGTCGAGCCGGACTGGATCACCGAAGAAGGTGGCCTGCGTCTGCGCCCCGATTACTGGCCTGATCTTGGTGGTATGGACGGGTTCTATATCGCCTGCCTCACCAAATCCGCCTGAGCACACGCTTTTCGATGACTTGACGATCGGCACGGTCTATCGTTGGGTCTCAAGCGCCAGCAGAGCGCAAGGGGCAGAGAAACACGCGTCATGTCAGAAACGGACACCATGACCAGCCGGTGGATGCGGTTTCAGAACCGTTTTTACGCGCGCCTGAGCCAGCGGCAAAAGGCGGTCACGGGGTTTGTATCGCAGCCCGAACCACGCACTGTCGGGTCCTTCGCCCGAGGCCGCCAACTGGTCGCCGGGAACCTGCTGTTCGCCGGTTATCTGGTCGAGGCACAGGATACCGGCTTGTGGGAGGTCGCAGCCCCCAGCGTGGGATTTGACGATGAGCGCCACGGTTTTGCATGGCTGGACGATCTGGCTGCTGTCGGTGACATGCGGGCGCGGGAAAAGGCGCAGCGCTGGGTCTGGGGCTGGATCGAGGCGCATGGGCGTGGCCATGGTCCGGGATGGGTGCCGGACCTGACCGGGCGGCGGGTCATGCGCTGGATCAACCACGCGATCTTTCTGTTACGCGGCGTTGATGACAAGCACAGCAAGCTGTTCTTCCGATCCCTTGCGCAACAAACCTGGTTCCTGTCGAAACGCTGGCAGGCCGCCACGCCGGGCCTGCCACGGTTCGAGGCGCTGGCCGGTCTGGTGCAATCCGGACTGGCGCTGGAAGGGCTTGAGGCAATGGCCGATCCGGCCCTGCGTGCTTTGGCCCGCGAATGTGAACGTCAGGTGGACGCCCAGGGCGGCATTCCCACCCGCAACCCGGAGGAATTGCTTGAGGTGTTCACTCTGCTCAGCTGGACCTCGGCCGCGCTGAACGATGTGGGGCGGGGCACGCCGGTGGCGCAGGCCAATGCCATCAAGCGGATCGCCCCCACGCTGCGCAGCTTGCGCCACGCGGACGGGGCGCTGGCCCGGTTCCACGGCGGCGGGCGTGGGGTCGAAGGTCGGCTGGAACAGGCGCTGGCGCAAAGCGGGGTCAAGCATAAGGCCGCGACCGAATTGCCGATGGGCTATGCAAGGCTGTCCGCCGCGCGGACGACTGTGATTGTCGATGCAAGCTCTCCGCCGACAGGGGCCGCGTCACTGAACGCCCATGCCTCGACACTGGCGTTTGAGGTGACCTCGGGCCGTCGCCCTTTGATCGTGAATTGCGGGTCCGGGGCCAGTTTCGGGCTGGACTGGCGGCGGGCGGGTCGGGCGACCCCGTCCCATTCGACGCTGTGTCTGGACGGTTATTCCAGCGCAAGATTGGCCAAGCCGACACCAGATAGCGAGCATCAGGCGCTGGTGGACGCCCCACGCGAGGTTCCGGTTGAGTTCGAAGACGCATTCGAAGGTATTCGCTTTGTGGCCGGGCATGACGGCTATGCCAAAACCTTCGGTCTGACCCATGCCCGCACATACGAGCTGCGTTTTGACGGGCGAGAACTGACTGGCGAAGATATTCTGCTGACCGCAACCGACAAAGCCAAGCGGCAGTTTGACAGGGCGCTGGACGCATCCGGCCTTTCGGGTATCGGGTTTGACATCCGTTTTCACCTGCACCCGGACGTCGATGCGGCCATTGATCTGGGCGGTGCGGCGGTGTCGATGGCGCTCAAAAGCGGTGAGATCTGGGTGTTCCGCCACGATGGCGTTGGAAAATTGTCTGTCGAGCCAAGCGTTTACCTTGAAAAAGGCCGCCTGAAGCCACGCGCGACAAAACAGATCGTTCTATCTGGCCGCGCAATGGAGTATGCGACGCGCATCCAGTGGATGTTGAGCAAGGCGCAGGATACTGCCTATGCCGTGCGCGACATTCACCGGGACGAGCCCGAGTTTGACTGACGCCAAAAGGACCTTTGGACCCATGACCGACCTTCACCCCGTGCGCCGCGCGCTGCTTTCCGTATCCGACAAGACCGGTCTGATTGATCTGGGAAAGGCACTGGCCGAGCGCGGGGTTGAACTGCTATCGACCGGCGGCACCGCCAAGGCGCTGCGCGATGCGGGGTTGGACGTGAAGGACGTGAGCGAGATCACCGGGTTCCCCGAGATGATGGATGGCCGGGTGAAAACCCTACACCCAATGGTGCATGGGGGCCTGCTGGCGCTGCGGGACAATGACAGCCACGTCGCCGCGATGGATGAACACGGTATCGGTGCCATCGATCTGCTGGTGGTGAACCTCTACCCGTTTGAGGCCACCGTGGCCAAAGGTGCCGACTATGACACCTGCATCGAGAATATCGATATCGGTGGCCCGGCGATGATCCGCGCGGCGTCGAAAAACCACGCTTTCGTCAATGTGGTGGTGGATGTGCAGGACTATGACGCCCTGCTGGCCGAGCTGGAGGCGAATGAGGGTCAGACCTCTTACGCTTTCCGGCAAAATCTGGCGCAGACGGCCTATGCCCGCACCGCCGCCTATGACGCGGCCGTGTCGAACTGGATGGCCGATGCGCTGGCGGCCGAGGCTCCGCGCCGCCGCGCCTTTGCCGGTGAGCTGAAACAGACCCTGCGCTATGGCGAGAACAGCCACCAGCAGGCGGCGTTCTATACCGACGGTACGAACCGCCCCGGTGTGGCGACCGCCGTGCAGCATCAGGGCAAGGAACTGAGCTACAACAACATCAACGACACAGACGCTGCCTTTGAGCTGGTGGCCGAGTTCGATCCAGCGCAAGGTGCCGCCTGCGCCATCATCAAACACGCCAACCCGTGCGGCGTGGCCAAGGGCGCGACGCTGCTTGAGGCGTACAAGGCTGCGTTCGACTGCGACCGCACCTCGGCCTTTGGTGGCATTGTGGCGCTGAACCAGCCGCTGGATGCCGAAACCGCGCAGGAAATCACCGGCATCTTCACCGAGGTTGTGATCGCCCCCGGTGCCTCGGATGAGGCCAAGGCGATCTTTGCCGCCAAGAAAAACCTGCGCCTGCTGACGACCGAGGCGCTGCCGGATGTGACCACCGGCGGCAAGACCGTGCGTCAGGTGGCGGGCGGCCTGCTGGTGCAGGACAAGGACAACGGCTTTGTCGGCATGGATGACCTGAAGGTTGTTACCAAGAAAGCCCCGACCGCGGACCAGATGCGCGACCTGCTGTTTGCGTGGAAAGTGGCGAAACACGTCAAGTCCAACGCCATCGTCTATGTCAAAGACGGCGCGACCGTGGGCGTGGGCGCTGGGCAGATGAGCCGTGTGGACTCGGCGCTCATTGCGGCCAAGAAGGCCGAGCGCATGGCCGACGCGCTGGGCCTGCCTCAGCCGCTGACCATCGGCTCCGCCGTGGCCTCAGATGCGTTCTTCCCCTTCCCTGACGGTCTGATGGAGGCGGCGCAAGCCGGTGCAACCTGCGTCATCCAACCCGGCGGCTCGATGCGGGATGATGAGGTGATCGCGGCGGCGGATGAGGCCGGTCTGGCCATGGTCTTCACCGGCATGCGTCACTTCCGTCACTGATGTCGTATCGGCTGTTCTACTGGGCCGCGTTTTTGGCCATCGCGATCGACCAGATCAGCAAGTTTCTGGTCGTTCGTGTCATGCGCGTGGCGGAACAGCCCGGCGGTATCGATGTGCTGCCGCCCTTGGTGGTGTTCAAATACGGCGAAAACCGCGGCATCAATTTCGGCCTGTTTCAGGGCGATTCCGATGCCGCGCGCTGGGTTTTGATCGGCATTTCGATTGCCATTTGTGTTGCCGTTTTTGTCTGGCTGCGGCGTACCACGCCGTCGAAACTGATGCTGATCTGCGGCGGTCTGTTGATCGGCGGGGCCTTGGGGAATGTGGTGGATCGGGTGCTGTATGGCTTTGTTCTCGATTTCCTGAACATGTCGTGTTGCGGCATCAACAACCCCTATGTCTTTAATCTGGCGGATGTTTTCGTCTTTGCGGGCGCGATCGGGCTGGTTTTGTTCGATGGAAAAAAGCCCTCGTGACGCGCCCAAGGATATGCGATAAAACGGCCCAAACAGGCTGGAGACTCTGATGCGGTTGTCGCGCGCCCCAATTGCTTTGATCTTTGCCGTCGCTGTTGCGGCGTGCTCGAACTCTGGTTTGCGCACGCTGGAACCGCCGGGGCAGGGGCCCGATGAATTCTCGGTCCTGCCGGTCAAACCGCTGACACAGCCACAGGATTATGCGTTCCTGCCTGCGCCCACTCCGGGTGGGGGCAACCTGACCGATCCGAACCCGCAGGCTGATGTGGTTGCGGCGCTGGGCGGAAACGCTGGCGCGCTGAACCCGAACGGGGCGGTTCCTTCGTCTGATGCCGCGCTGGTGGCTGCATCGGGCCGTTACGGTGTGCCGCCAGATACGCGTCAGGTGGTTCAGGCCGAAGATGATGCGTTCCGCAAACGCCGCGGCCGTTGGACCGGCCTGCGCCTGTTCCCTGTGGATCGTTACGCACAGGTCTATGAGCGGCAGTCGATCAACCCGCAGGCTGAAACCGAAGCCGCCCGCCGCGCAGGGTTTGAGACACCGTCGTCACCGCCGGATGAATAATTCTTAACTTTCTGTCATCTCCCTTGAACCTGCCGCGCACCACCGTAGTTTTAGTCGGATAACGAAACGGAGGATGCCCCATGGTTCGGGCCCTTGCCCTGTCGGCTGCCCTGATCGCCGCGACGCCCCTTTTTGCTGACGAGGAAGAGGCGGTTACAACCTTCACGCTGGACAACGGCATGGACGTCGTGGTGATCGAAGATCACCGCGCCCCGGTCGTGCAACATATGGTCTGGTATCGCGCGGGGTCTGCCGATGAACCCGTCGGCTCGTCCGGTGTTGCGCATTTTCTGGAACATCTGCTGTTTAAGGGCACGGACACGCTGGCCCCGGGTGAGTTTTCGGCCACCGTGGCGGCCAATGGCGGCAATGACAACGCCTTCACCTCGTATGACTATACCGCCTATTTCCAGCGCGTCGCCGCCGACCGGCTTGAACTGATGATGCGGATGGAGGCGGACCGGATGCGCAATATCCGCCTGTCGGAAAATGACATCCTGACCGAGCGCGACGTGATTTTGGAAGAACGCAACCAGCGCACCGAGAACAATCCGCGCGCCCTGTTCGGCGAGCAGATGAACGCGGCCCAGTACCTGAACCACCGCTTAGGCGTACCGATCATCGGCTGGAAACACGAGATGGAGACGCTGGATATGGAGGACGCGCTGTCCTTCTACGAAACCCATTATGCGCCCAACAACGCCATTCTGGTCGTGACCGGGGATGTGGATTCGGATGAGGTACGGGCGCTGGCCGAAAAGTACTATGGCGTGATCCCGGCCAATCCGGACCTGCCCGAACGGGTACGGTCGCAAGAACCACCGCACACCGCCGAACGCCGCCTGACCTTCAAGGACCCGCGCGTGGCGCAGCCTTATGTGCAGCGCAGCTATCTGGCCCCTGAACGCGATCCGGGCGCGCAGGAAACGGCAGCGGCCCTGTTCCTGCTGGCGGAACTCTTGGGGGGCAGCACGACCTCTTACCTGAATGAAAAGCTGCAACTGGATCAGCAGATCGCCGTCTATGCCGGGTCCTTCTATCGTGGGGTTTCGCTGGATGATACGACCTTTGATCTGCTGGTGGTTCCAGCCGAAGGCGTGTCCTTGCAAGAGGCCGAGGATGCCATGGATCAGGCCGTGGCCGATTTCATCGCCGAGGGCGTGAACGAAGAGGATCTGGATCGGATCAAGATGCAGCTGCGCGCGTCTCAGATCTATGCGCGCGACAATGTGGACGGCATCGGCAACCGCTATGGCCGGGCCCTGACCAGTGGTCTGACGGTCGAGGACGTGCAGGCCTGGCCTGATATTCTGCAAGCGGTGACGGGCGATGAGATCATCGCCGCCGCGCGCGACGTGTTGCAACGCGAGGCGTCGGTCACCGGCTGGCTGATGCGCGAAGATGAGGTGACGCAATGAAACGGTTTTTTGCCCCCCTGATCGCGCTTTTGTTCGCTGTACCGGCCTGGGCCGAGATCGAGATCAAAGAGGTCACCTCGCCCGGGGGCATCACCGCCTGGCTGGTCGAGGATCATTCGATCCCCTTTACAGCGCTGGAACTGCGCTTTCGCGGCGGGACATCGCTGGACGACCCCGACAAGCGCGGGGCCGTGTACCTGATGAGTGGGCTGATTGAAGAAGGTGCGGGAGACATGGATTCGCGCTCCTATGCGCGTGAATTGGAGGCTCTGGCCGCATCGTTCAGCTACAACGCCTCGGATGACAGCGTTTCGATCTCGGCCCGGTTTCTGACCGAAAACCGGGATGAGGTGACGGATCTGTTGCGGACCACCATCCACGAGCCCCGGTTTGATCAGGACGCGGTGGATCGGGTCAAAGCGCAGATTGTGTCGGGGCTGCGGTCGGACGCGACCGACCCCAATGACATTGCGGGCCGCAATTTCTCTGCCATGGCCTATGGCGATCATCCCTATGGGTCCGAAGGGAAGGGCACCATCGAAAGCGTCTCGGCCCTGACCCGTGATGATGTGGTCGAGGCCTATGGCAATGTCTTCGCCAAGGACCGTCTGTATGTCGGCGCGGTCGGAGACATCACAGCCGAGGAATTGGGTGCGCTGCTGGACAATCTGCTGGCCGATCTGCCGGACACCGGAAAGCCGATCCCCGGCAAGGCCGATGTGACGATCGAGGGCGGGATCAGCGTGGTCGAGTTCGACACGCCGCAATCCGTGGCCCTGTTTGGCCATGAAGGCATGGATCGCGACGACCCGGATTTCTTCCCCGCCTTTATTCTGAACCACATTCTGGGCGGCGGCGGGTTCGAAAGCCGCCTGATGCAGGAGGTGCGCGAAAAGCGGGGTCTGACCTATGGGGTGGCAACCTATCTGGTGCCCAAGGATCTGGCCTCGGTCTATCTTGGCTCGGTGTCTTCGGCCAATGACCGTATTGCTGAAGCGGTCGAGGTGATCCGCGCCGAATGGGCCCGCGCCGCCGACGAAGGCGTGACCCAGAAGGAGCTGGACGACGCCAAGACCTATCTGACCGGTGCCTATCCGCTGCGCTTCGATGGCAATGGCCAGATCGCCGGGATCATGGTCGGGATGCAGATGCAGGGCCTGCCCATCGACTACATCGCCACCCGCAACGACAAGGTGAACGCCGTGACGCTTGAGGATGTGAACCGCGTGGCCAGCGAACTGTTGGACCCCGAGGGCCTGCATTTCACCGTGGTGGGCAAACCAGTGGGTTTGGATACCACAAATTGAGTCAGGGATGACCCGGACCCGGTTTCCTAACGGAAGTGTTGCTGTTTAAGGGGCAGCGGCTCTGCGGTCCGCCAGATCTTCTGGATCTTGGTGTCAGCGCAGAGCCCAGTCTGGACATCGTCCATCAGTTCTGCGCACCGTGACGTATGTCGCTGACGCAAGACTTTGCGCAAATATTGGAAACTGCCCTGCCGACCGATCCCAGCTTTCGGCGGATCGAACAAACAGTAATAGATAACTGTATCAGTGACACCCGACGATGCGCTTTCGAGGGGTCCAAAGAGGATTTTCTGTTTTCCGCGATGCGCCTTTTGGCGCTTCCCGACAACGGACACACGCGGTTGATTCCAAACGATGCAATCTCGGTGCTTCCGCTGAGGTTTGTAAGCGTCGGGACGGGTTACCATTTGGTTGGTGCAACACCAGAAATAGCAGCGCCACGAGGAGAGTTGATTGCCGTCAACGGCGCACCTTTGGGGCAAATCGAAGCCGCCTCAAGACGTTTTCTGGCGGGAACGCGCCAAAGGAAACGGGTCATCGGATCGATCCTACTTGCGTGGCCTTATGCTCTGGCTCGCTTGGGTTTTGCATCAGAGGACGATACGACCGAGTATCGCGTGCAGGACGAGAATGGGCAGACAACCAATGTCAAACTGGAGAACGGGTCCAGGGTTCCTGCATCAACGCTCTACCCGAGAAACGAGCATGGCAGGGCTGATCCGACCTGGGAACCCGAAACCTTTGTGAACATAAAGGACTGGCACGAACTTGGGCTTTCAATTCTGTTGCCAAGTTTCTTTGATTCGGGCGAACGTGATCTGCCTGAAGCCATTTCAGATGCAGCGGACCGCGTAGGTGCCTGCTCAAACAAAACACTCTTAATTGACGTTCGCGGAAACACTGGCGGCAATTTTCTTCTAACGATGCCTTTGATCGACGCAATCTCGCAAAGCGCAAGCAAGCAGGTCGTTGTGCTTGTCGACAAATTCACGTTCTCCGCCGCGATCGTCTTTGTTGCCAACCTCAAACATCGTTTGGGAAACAGGCTGAAACTCATCGGGGAAGAAATGGGCGATGGGTTGGTATTCTTTGCCGAGGGCGGGATGCTGGAGTTGCCGACCAGCGAGGCGGTCGTGCGATACTCTTCAGCCTTTCACGACTGGCAGAACGGAACGTATGACGACACCACACCTCCCGAGATCGCGCGGCAAATCGTACCCGCAGGAGCACTGAAATTGGATAGGGAATGGGTGGTAAGACCTACTGATGTGGATGCACAAGGCGCGTTCCATCAACAAGTTCTCAAAAGCGTAAGCAATTAGGCGAACCGCAGAAAGCCCCCCGCAGATTTCTGCGAGGCTGCTCCGTTTTGTAAGAGCGTTGCGCCTCGGGTTACTTTGGACGTTGCTGCGCGTCTTGTAAGGGGTTCAGCCCTTTTTCATGCTACGCAGCATGTCGCCCATCATCTGCCCGAACTTGCCCGAGCCGCGCTGATACAGTGCGCCATCAACGGCCAGAACCGTGCCGCTGATATAGCTGGCCATGTCCGAGCTGAGGAACAGGCACGCGTTGGCCACATCCTGCGGCTGACCCCAGCGGCCCAGCGGCACATCTTTGCGGATCTCTTCATGTGCGCCGTCCGATGGCGTCAGGCGTTTGGCGCCTTCGGTGCCTTCGATAAAGCCCGGTACGACCGAGTTCACACGGATGCCCTCGATCCCCCATTCCATCGACAAGGTGCGGGTGATCTGATCGACCCCTGCCTTGGCGGCGCAAACATGCGACTGGCCCTCATACGGCAGATAGGATTGCGGGGCCGAGATATTGATGATGCTCGCGCCGGGGCGCTTGACGTAGGGATAGGCCCCTTTCATCACATGGATCGTGCCCATCAGGTCGATATCGATCACGGTTTTGAACGCATTGACCGACATTTCAGAGGCCAGCGCCGGGAAGTTGCCCGCCGCGCCCGAGACCAGAACGTCGAAATCCCCGAACGCCTCGTGGAACTGTTTCAACCCCTCGGCCACCGCATCCGGGTCGCGCACGTCAAAGGCCGCGCCGATGGCATCCGCCGCACCGACCTCTTTCAATGCGGCAACAGTATCGTCCACCTTCTCCTGAGACCGGCTGGCGACGGCCAGCTTGGCCCCCGAGGCGGCAAACGCCTCGGCAATGCCTCGGTTGATGCCGCTGGTGCCGCCGATGACGATGACGGTTTGTCCTGAAAAATCCATATGGGCCTCCCGTGATGCGGGAGCCCTACTCGCCGTAGGGCACCCAGATGTTCTTCACCTCGGTCGCAGCTTGCAGGAAGCGGCGGGAATGGTCTACGCCCCAATCGACTGCCGTTGCGTTATTGACCCATGTGCGTTTCAGGTTCCCGGCTGATGCCGCCTCGATCTCGGCCGACAGGTCGGTGGACGAGAAGGACCAGACCGCATCCACGTTCAGGTGCGCGGCAAGCGGTTTCGCCAGTTCCGCATGGCTGCCGGTCAGGATGTTCACCACGCCAGCGGGCACATCCGAGGTTTCGAGGATCTGATAGAAATCCGTCGCCGCCAGCGGATAGGGCTCGGACGCGGCCAGAACCACCCGGTTGCCCATCGCAATCGCCGGGGCCATGGCCGAGACCAGACCCAGCAGCGGTGCCTCATCCGCGCAGAGCGCACCGATGACGCCGACGGGTTCTTTCATCGCAATGGCAACGCCCCGGATCGGCACGCCATGCACCTGACCGTCATATTTGTCGGCCCAGGCGGCCGCGGTGAACAGGCGCTGGATTGAGGCGTCGACCTCTTTCGCGCCGTCCTTTTTGCCGGTCATGGCGTCGATACGCGCGGCGAATTCACCAGCGCGGGCCGAGAGGTTTTCGCCGATGTAATACAGGATCTGCGCCCGCAGATGGCCGGTGGTCTTGGACCAGCCCTTGGCACCCGCCGCCGCCTCAACCGCGTTGCGGACGTCCTTGCGGTTAGCCAGCCCCACATGACCCAGCAGCCCGGATTTGCCCCAGACGGGTTTCGAATAGCCTCCGTCGGGCCGCGCCTGCTTGCCACCGACATACATCTTGGCGGTGCGGTCGATGGGATCGACCGGAGTACCTTCGCCGGTCGCCGCCTCGACCTTGGCCAGAGTCTTGGCCTTGCCCTTGGGTTTGGTATAGGCCGCCAGCCCTTCCCAACCGCCTTCACGACCAAAGCCGCTTTCGCGCACGCCGCCGAATCCGGCGGCAGCGTCGAACAGGTTGGTCGCGTTCACCCAGACCACACCCGCAACCAGCTTGGGCGCGATATCCAGCGCGAGGTTCACATTCTCGGTCCAGACCGTCGCCGCCAGCCCATAGCGGGTGTTGTTGGCCAGTTCCACCGCCTCTTCCGGCGTGCGGAAGGTCGAGGACACCAGCACCGGGCCAAAAATCTCCTCCTGCATCAGCGGATCGGAGGTCTCCAGCCCCGAAATCAGCGTCGGCGGGTAGTAGCAGCCATTTGCGGGCAGGTCACAGGCGGCCTGATGGACATGGCCCACCGTGTTGCTTTCGACCATGCCCTTGATGGTCTGCAACTGCACCGGGTCCACAACCGCGCCCACATCGATGCATTTGTCCAGCGGATCGCCAATGCGCAAACCGTCCATGCGGGCGCGCAGTTTCTCGTGGAAGCGATCCGCGATGCCCTCCTGCACCAGCAGGCGCGAGCCCGCACAACAGACCTGACCCTGATTGAACCAGATCGCGTCCACCAGACCTTCGATGGCGGAATCGATATCGGCGTCATCGAACACGACATAGGCTGACTTGCCGCCCAGTTCCAACGTCAGTTCCTTACCGGAACCCGCCGTCGCCTCGCGAATGCGCCGCCCCACCGAGGTCGAACCGGTGAACGCGATCTTGTCCACGTCCGACGCCACGATCATCTCACCCACGGCCCCATCGCCGGTGATGATATTCACGACACCTTTCGGCAACCCGGCCTGCGAGCAGATGTCAGCAAACAGCAAAGCGGTCAGCGAGGTATATTCGGCCGGTTTCAGAACCACCGTGTTGCCCATCGCCAGCGCCGGCGCGATCTTCCACGAAAGCATCAGCAGCGGGAAGTTCCACGGGATGATCTGACCGCAAACCCCCAGCGCTTCAGCATTGGGCAATTCGCTTTCCATCAACTGCGCCATGCCCGCGTGGTAATAGAAGTGCCGCTGTGCCAGCGGGATGTCGATGTCGCGCGACTCCCGGATCGGTTTGCCGTTATCCATGCTCTCCAGCACCGCAAACAGGCGCGCATGTTTCTGCAGTAGCCGCGCTATGGCATAGAGGTATCGCGCGCGGCCAGCGCCGCTCAGCTTCTCCCATTTAGGCTGCGCTTTGCGCGCGGCGGCGACGGCGGCGTCCACGTCACCCTGTTTGGCTTGCGTCAGCCTGGCCAGTACCTCTCCGGTCGCCGGATTGCGGCTGTCGAAGCCTTTGCCGGTCTTGGTGAAGGCCCCATCGATGTAGTGGCCGAACGTGTCGCCCTGATCGACCAGCCAAGCCAGCGCCTCGGCAGCGCTTTCGGGGGCGGGGCCGTAGTCCATGGTCTCGAAAATCTCTTTGACTGTCATTGCTTCATCTTTTCCAAAATACTCACTGTCCAGACCTGTCCAGGGGCTCAGCCCATGGAATGTCTGTACCCAGCCGAGTAAGCCCCGGTCACATAGTGTTCCAACTGCCGCTCAATATCGCCCAGCAGCGACGATGCACCAAAGCGGAACAGGTCGGGTTCCAGCCAGCGGTCGCCCAGCTCATCCTTGATCAGCGACAGGTAGACCAGCGCGTCCTTGGCCTTGGAAATCCCACCCGCAGGCTTGTAGCCAACGCGATAGCCGGTGCGGTCATAGTAATCTCGGATCGCCCGGATCATCACCAGCGACACGGGCAGGGTGGCATTAACGCTTTCCTTCCCGGTCGAGGTCTTGATGAAATCCGCCCCCGCCATCATGCAGACCAGCGACGCGCGGGCGACGTTGCGCAGGCTGCCCAATTCTCCGGTCGCGAGAATGGCTTTGACATGCGCATCGCCACAGGCCACGCGGAACGCCTTCATCTCGTCATACAAAGCCTGCCAATCCCCCGACAGCACGTGACGGCGCGAGATGACGATGTCGATCTCTTCGGCCCCGGCTTTGACGCTTTCCTCGATCTCGGCCACGCGCAGGTGGAAGGGCGACAATCCGGCGGGAAAGCCGGTAGAAACCGCCGCGACGGGAATACCGGTGCCTTCCAGCGCCTGAACCGCCGTGTCGATCATGTCGTGATAGACACAAACGGCCCCGGTGGTGATCGGTGGCATGTCCAGCGCCTGCAGTGTGGCCGACGCAACCGGCTGCCGCGCCTTGGCGCACAGGCGGCGCACGCGGCCGACCGTATCATCGCCCGACAAGGTGGTCAGGTCGATCATCGTGATCGCCCTCAGCAGCCACGCCGCCTGATACTCTTTCTTCACCGACCGCCGACCCGGCAGGGTCGCCGCGCGCCGTTCAATGGCCGAGGTATTGGCCTGCACCGCGCGGACCCAGTCCAGATCAAGCTCCATACCGGGGTTTCTGGGTTCGGTCACTTGCGGCAGATGCGCGGTGCGCACGGGGCTTTCTGAGCTCTGCGTATCCATCATCACGTCCTTTGGGAGGTTTGCGCCAAAATCGCACGGGACGCCCGCAAATGGAAGGTATCAGGTGCGCTTGGGTGCAAATTTTTTGACCATTTGGAAAAATAATTGCAGGTTTTGTTGCGAATAATTCGCAATTGCGTTGACTTAGTTGCGAATGGTTCTCATATTCAATCTCAACACGGAACCTAATCTGGGGTCTGAACATGATTCGTCGCAGTTTTCTTGCTGCCATGGCTTTTGCCGCATCGATGCCGTTCGCCGCGTGGGCGGAGGCACCGCTGAAAGTTGTCGCTACCACCGGGATGATCGCGGATGCCGTGCGACAGGTCGGCGGCGATCAGGTCGAGGTGAAAGGCCTGATGGGTCCCGGCGTCGACCCGCATGCCTATCGCCAGACCCGCAGTGACATCGTTGCGATGACCCGAGCCGATCTTGTGCTGTGGCATGGTCTCTACCTCGAAGCGCAAATGGAAGATTTTTTCGGCGATCTCGGACGCAAACAGACCGTGATCGCGGTGGCCGAAGGCATCGACAAGACCAAGCTGCGCGCCCATGACGATTACGCCGACAAATACGACCCGCATGTCTGGATGAGCCCGACCCTTTGGGGCGATGTGGTGACCGTGGTTCAGGCAGCACTGACCGAGGCGCGCCCCGAAGCGGCAGAGGTTTTTGCCGCTAATGCAACCGCGCATTTAGCCGAACTGGATGCTTTGACAGCCTATGCTGATCAGGTTTTGACTGCCGTGCCTGAAAACAACCGCGTGCTGGTCACAGCCCATGATGCCTTTGGCTATTTCGGCGCGGCCTATGGTTACGAGGTGATGGGCGTTCAGGGCATCTCGACCCAGTCCGAGGCTGGTTTGAACCGGATCGGAGAACTGGTCGATACGTTGGTGGACCGCAAGTTGACCGCTGTTTTTGTGGAAAGTTCGGTCTCTGACCGCTCGATGCGCGCGCTGATCGAAGGGGCTGCGGCCAAGGGTCATGAGGTGACTGTGGGTGGCGAATTGTACTCGGATGCAATGGGCGAGCCGGGCACGTATGAGGGCACCTATATCGGCATGCTGGATCACAACATCACGGTGATTGGTGGGGCGTTGGGGGCCGATGTACCGGAACGCGGTTTGAACGGCAGATTGTCGGCGGGGTTCTGAGCGATGCTTGAACTGGCCACAGATAAGGGTGTCTCGGTCGTTG
Source organism: Ruegeria sp. K5 (assembly GCF_056531805.1). Classification (NCBI taxonomy): domain Bacteria; kingdom Pseudomonadati; phylum Pseudomonadota; class Alphaproteobacteria; order Rhodobacterales; family Roseobacteraceae; genus Ruegeria; species Ruegeria sp. K5. The sequence continues at coordinate 367,865 of NZ_JBQFML010000002.1, forward strand.
AGCACAGCATAGGCGACAGCCCCTTGGCCATTCGGGGTCTGACTGTGTCCTACGGGCAGAAACCGGCTGTCTTTTCAGTGGACATGACCGTTCAGCCGGGGGCCATGACAGCCATTATCGGCCCGAACGGGGCCGGGAAATCGACCTTGCTGAAAGCGGCGCTTGGGATCGTGTCCCCTTTGTCGGGCCGGGTAACGGTGTTTGGCGAACCGCTTGAGGCGCAGCGTGCCCGGATCGCTTATGTGCCGCAGCGGGCCAGTGTTGATTGGGACTTTCCGACCCGCGTGATTGATGTGGTCCTGATGGGTCTGTCCCGGCAGCTGGGCCTGCTGGGCCGCGTCCGCGCGCGCCATAAGGCGGCGGCGATGGATTGCCTGAACCGCGTGGGCATGCGCGATTTTGCGGATCGTCAGATCGGGCAGCTTTCGGGGGGGCAGCAACAGCGCGTGTTTCTGGCCCGCGCGCTGGCTCAGGACGCTGACCTGTATCTGTTGGACGAACCCTTTGCCGGGGTTGATGCGGCCACCGAAAAGGCCATCATCGCGGTGCTGAAATCGCTGAAAGAGGCGGGCAAAACCGTCGTGGTCGTGCATCACGATCTGGCCACCGTCACCGACTATTTCGATCATGTCTTCCTGATCAACACCCGCAAGGTTGCCGAAGGCCCGGTGGCCGAGGCGTTTACCGCCGAAACCCTGCAATCCGCCTATGGGGGCCGTCTGGCCACCGCGCAAATCGACCAGATTTCGCGTGCGCTGGGGTAACACATGCTCTGGGATGCTCTGAGTCTGCAGCTTGGCTATAACGCCACGCTGGTTGCTATCGGTGCGAGTTTGCTGGGCGTCTCGGCAGGAGTGACCGGGACTTTCCTGTTTCTGCGCAAACGTGCACTTGTCAGCGATGCGATCAGCCATGCGACCCTGCCGGGCGTCTGTCTGGCCTTCATGGTGATGGTGGCGTTGGGCGGGGATGGGCGCAATCTTCTGGGTCTGCTGGCCGGATCTGCGGTCTCGGCCTGGATTGGCCTGCTGTGTATGAATCGGCTGACCCGCCACACGCGTCTGGCCGAAGATGCTGCGATTGGCGCGGTCCTGTCGGTGTTCTTTGGCTTTGGCATCGTCCTGCTGACAGTCATTCAAACCATGGGCGTTGGCCGTCAGGCGGGGCTTGAGGGGTTCCTGCTGGGCTCGACCGCCGGGATGTTATGGGCGGATGCCTTGATCATCGCCATCGGCGGTGCGGCTACGCTGGTGCTGGTCCTGATCCTGCGCCGCCCCATGACATTGGTTGCCTTCGATCCCGAATACGCAGCGGCCCGAGGGCTGCCGGTGCATCGCATCGATCTTGCCATGATGGGCCTTGTTATGGCCGTGACTGTGGTTGGTCTGAAGATCGTCGGCCTGATCCTGATTGTCGCCTTGCTGATCATCCCTCCGGTCACTGCCCGGTTCTGGTCGGAACGGTCAGACCACGTGGTGATTTTGGCCGGTCTGGCAGGTGGATTGGCGGGCTATATTGGGGCCGCCCTGTCTGCAACCGCGCCAAACCTGCCGACCGGGCCGATCATCGTTCTGGTCAGTTTCGGCTTCTTCGTTCTGTCACTGTTCTTTGCGCCGGTGCGCGGTGTGTTGGCGGCTGTGCTGCGTCACCTGCGTTTCCAGCGCCGCGTTCACATCCGTCAGGGGTTGCTGGCCTTGGCGCAGGGTCAAAAGATCTACGAACCGCTGACCCTGCGCCTGCTGCGCCGCGCCGATCTGGTCCGCGCCGACGGGGTGGCGACCGAGGCCGGAAAGGCCCGCGCCGCCAAGGCCCTGCGTGACGAAAAACGGTGGGAGATCGTGCGCGCGGACCAAGCGCATGAGGCGACGGCGGCGCTCTATGACGGGTTGCGCGACATTGAAACCGTGCTGACCCGCGACCAGATCGCTGACATCGACCGCCGGATCGGCAACCCGCAGGAGGTTCCGGCATGAGCGGTGAGGAATTTGTCCCCCTGTCCCTGACGCCGCTGCTGATCGGTACCTTTGCGGCCATTGCCTGCGCGCTGCCCGGCAACTTTCTGGTGCTGCGCAAACAGGCCCTGATCGGGGATGCAATCAGCCATGTGGTCCTGCCCGGCATTGTCGTGGCCTTTCTGGTGACCGGAGCGATTTCGACCTGGCCCATGATGCTGGGCGCGGCGGGCGCGGCGATTGTGGCCGTGATCCTGATCGAGGCGATCCGGCGGCTGGGTCAGATCGAACCGGGGGCCGCCATGGGCGTGGTCTTTACCACCATGTTTGCAGCGGGCGTGCTGTTGTTGGAGCAGACCGACACTTCGACCGTGCATCTGGATGTGGAACATGCGCTTTACGGCAATCTGGAAAGCCTGATCTGGCTGGATGCAACCGGCTGGTCCTCGCTTTGGGATTGGCAGGCGCTGGCGGGCCTGCCGCCCGAACTGCCCCGGATCGCCATTGCTCTGCTGGGCGTTCTGCTGTTCACCTTCCTGTTCTGGCGTCCGCTGAAAATCTCGACCTTTGACGAAGGGTTCGCACGCACCATGGGCATCCGCACCAATGCGTTGGGTTTGGCCCTGGTGATCGTGGCGGCGATTGCAGCGGTCGCCGCGTTTGATGCGGTCGGGTCGATCATCGTGATCGCCATGTTCATCTGCCCGCCCGCAGCGGCCCGGATGATGACCAACCGGCTGGAAACCCAAATCGCGTGGAGCGTTGGTTTTGCGGTAATTTCAGCCGTGTCGGGTTATGTGTTGGCGGGCTACGGCCCGCTCTGGCTGGGTGCGGCGGATGCTGTCAGCGCCGCAGGCATGATCGCCACGATGTCCGGGTTGATCCTGGCCCTGACCGCAATCTTTGGTCCATGTCGGACGCGGGTCGGGGCGCACACGACTGCGTGAATTGGCGTTTTCCTGCCAGTGCTGTCCGCAGGTCATCGGCTGAACTCTGCCAAGACGGCCAAAGCGACAGTCTTAATAAGCCTTTTAGGCAAGCGCGTGTTAGATCGTGTTCATTGAAGGCTGAATACCTACCACTCACTTCGGCATGTCCGGGCAGTTGCGGTGCGAGGCCAGCGAATGCGCCCGCCGTCGATTGCCCGGACTTCCCCCTCTCTGAACGCTAATCCAAGCTGAATCACCGTTCAAACCGGTGGCAGAATCGCGTGCGGCTATGCTAGGTGTGGTGGTATGGCGCAATCAAACCCCAATATCAGCGACATTCGCCCTGTCATCCGGCAACTCGACGAAGCTGCGATCAATCGAATCGCGGCAGGCGAGGTGGTGGAGCGTCCGGCCTCGGCCGTGAAAGAGCTAGTCGAGAACGCAATCGATGCCGGGGCCACACGGGTTGCCATTGATATTGCCGATGGCGGCAAGACCCTGATCCGGGTCACCGATGATGGCTGCGGCATCGCGCCGGATGATCTGCCGCTGGCTTTGTCGCGGCATGCGACCTCGAAGATCGATGGGTCGGATTTGCTGAATATCCACACATTCGGGTTCCGGGGTGAGGCGCTGCCATCACTGGGCGCCGTGGGTCGGTTGACGATCACCAGCCGGGTGCCTGGGGCCGAGGCTGCGCAAATCCATGTTGCGGGCGGCAAGGCTGAGGCGGTCAAACCCGCCGCTCTGCGCGCAGGAACCGTTGTCGAACTGCGCGATCTGTTCTTCGCCACGCCCGCCCGGTTGAAGTTCATGCGCACCGACCGGGCCGAGGCGCAGGCGATCACCGATACCGTCAAACGTCTGGCCATGGCCGAACCGGCTGTGACCTTCACCCTGCGCGATGTCTCGGGCGGGGGCGAGGGGCGGGTGACCTTCCGCGCCGACCGCGAGAATGGCGATCTGTTCGACGCGCTGCACGCCCGTCTGGCCCGCGTTATTGGCCGCGAGTTCGCCGAAAACGCCCTGCGGATCGACGCCACGCGCGAGGGTATCCGTCTGTACGGTTATGCCGCGCTGCCCACCTATTCGCGCGGTGCGGCGGTGGCGCAGTATCTGTTCGTCAATGGCCGCCCCGTCCGTGACAAGATGCTGACCGGCGCTCTGCGTGCGGCCTATTTCGATTTCCTTAGCCGTGACCGTCACCCGGCGGCGGCGCTGTTCATCGACTGTGATCCGACACTTGTGGATGTGAACGTGCACCCTGCCAAATCCGAGGTCCGGTTCCGCGACCCCGGTGTGGCGCGGGGGCTGATCGTGTCCGCCCTGCGGCACGCCCTGGCCGAGGCCGGTCATCGCGCGTCCTCGACCGTGGCCAACGCGACCTTGGGGGCGATGCGTCCGGAACCGGCGCAACCTGCGCCCGCGCGGGTTTATCAGATGGACCGGTCTTCTCCTGCAGCACGGCAGGCCGCGTACCGCGCGCAGTCTCCGGGTTTTGCTGAACTGGCCAATGATTACAGCGGCAGCATTGTCGAACCGAGTCCGGCCGCGCCGGTCGCCGAAGAGCCACCGGCGCAGGACCTGCCTTTGGGCGCGGCACGAGGACAAGTACATGAGAACTACATAATCGCCCAGACCGCCGATGGCATGGTGATCGTCGACCAGCACGCAGCGCATGAGCGGCTGGTCTATGAGAAGCTGAAAACCCAGATGGCCGAAAACGGCGTCGCGGCGCAGGTGCTGCTGATCCCGGATATCGTGGAACTGTCCGAGGGCGATTGCGCCCGCCTGATGGCTGTGGCTGATGACCTGTCGAGGCTTGGCCTGACATTGGAACCCTTCGGCGGCGGGGCCATTGCCGTGCGCGAAACTCCGGCCATTTTGGGTGAGGTCGATGCCCGCGCGATGATACTGGATATCCTTGATGAACTGTCCGATCAGGGCGAAAGCCAGATGGTGCAGGCGCGGATCGAGGCGATCCTCAGCCGGGTGGCCTGTCATGTCTCGATCCGCTCGGGTCGCCGGATGCGCGCCGAGGAAATGAACGCCCTGCTGCGCGAGATGGAGGCGACGCCCCATTCCGGCCAGTGCAACCACGGGCGACCGACCTATGTGGAACTGAAACTCAGCGATATCGAACGGCTGTTCGGGCGCAGTTGATCCGGTGCTGCGAACGCGTTAAGAAGATCGAAACAAAACGAGAACATATTGAGCGACATGATCGAGATTGCAGGCACCCAATACGCGCTGAATGACCCCGTGGTCCTGACTGTTGGGGGCGTGGTGGCGCTGATTCTGCTTCTGTTGTTCCTGTCGTTGCGGGCGGCCAACCGCTCGGCCCGGATGACGGAACCGCTGGCGCGGCAGATGGCGCATCTGGGCCAGCATGTGCAGCAGTTGGGGCAGGGGCAGGAACAGTTGCGCGGCGGGTTGCAGCATGTCTCGGACACGCAGGCCAACGCGCAGGTGCAGGTGATCCAGACAGTCGAATCGCGCCTGTCCTCGGTGCAGCAGCAGATGAATGACCGGCTGGCCGATAACGCGATGAAATCAGCGCGCGCGCTGGCCGAGATGCAGGAGCGGATGAAGGAATCGCTGCACGGCTCATCGAAACAGACCGCAACATCCCTGACACAGTTGCAGGAACGTCTGGCCGCCATCGACAAGGCGCAGGACAATATCACCAAACTGTCGGGCGATGTGCTGTCGCTGCAAGATATTCTGTCGAACAAACAGACGCGCGGGGCGTTTGGTGAGATTCAGTTGAACGACATCGTCTCCAAGGCGCTACCCTCGGACAGTTTTCAGTTGCAGGCGACGCTGTCGAACGGACGGCGCGCCGATTGTCTGATCAACCTGCCGAACCCGCCGGGGCCGATTGTGATCGACAGTAAATTCCCGCTCGAGGCATATGAGGCGCTGATCGCGTCCACCAACGACGCCGAGTTGAAAGCGGCGGTGCAGATGTTCCGCAGCACGGTGCGCAAGCATATCAACGATATCTCCGAGAAATACATTCTGGACGGCGAAACCGCCGACGGCGCGCTGATGTTCCTGCCGTCCGAGGCGGTCTATGCCGAGTTGCACGCCAAATTCCCGGAACTGGTGCAGGAGAGTTTTTCGAAACGAGTCTGGATCGTCTCGCCCACCACCTGCATGGCGACACTGAACACCATGCGCGCGATCCTCAAAGACGCAAGGATGCGGGAACAGGCAGGGGCAATCCGCAAGGAACTGGGCCTGCTGCACAAGGATGTGGAACGTCTGGGCGACCGGGTATCCAATCTGGACCGGCATTTCGGACAGGCGGCCAAGGATATCTCGGAAATTAAGATCAGCGCGGAAAAGGCGGGCCGCAGGGCGCAGCGGCTGGACAATTTCGATTTCGAGGAACTGGCCCCCGACGATCACACAAACGTGGTTCCGTTGGGCAAGACCGAAGGCTAGGGCCTATTGGATCGACAGGTCCAGATTGTACCCAACCGTCTTTCCCGAGTCGCGGTCGTTGCCCATCAGATAGACACGGATTGTATAGTCTCCATCTGCGGGCAGGGTGATCCGGGCGGTGTTGCCCTCAATTGACCCGTTGTAGATCGCCACGCCATCGCTGCCGGGTGGCAGGATGTTGAAATAAATCACTCCATTTCCATTGGTGTCGCTGACTTGAAGTTCGGCGAACATCTCTTGCCCGGCCTGCGCATCCAGCGAATAGTCGAAATACTCATCGCCAGTGACAGTCCCGCTGACCATCGTGCCGAAATTGCCCGGCTCGAACTGCACCTCGGCCTTCATCTGGGCCGAGGCCATGGGGGCAACACAAACAAACGCCAATGTCATCAGGATTCTTGGGATCACATTCCTACCCCTTACGTCGCGTGTTCTCGCGGGCGCGAAATCGGTGGCTCAGATACGCAGGAAGGGCTGAAGCAAACGCGGCACCAGTTTGGTGAATTTCAGCGGCGCATCTGTCACGGCCAGACAGATGCAATCCTCTGTCATATCCGCCACCGGCGTGTGTTCCAGTTCCTCATCCGCGATCTCGACATCGCCGCGAGCAAAGCGATCCACTTCGTCCGAAAAAGCGCCTTGCAGAACCATGGTCAGTTCGGTGCCGTTATGCCCGTGATCCGGCACGGCCACACCCGCCGGAATGAACAACAGCCGCGCGGTCGCCTCGTTTGTGGTCGGCAGGATCGCCTGTTTGACACCCATGGCAATGGGCTTCCACTTGATGTCGTCCACAGTTCCGCCGACATAGTCTTGCAGAGGGGTCGGCAGGACGGCGCAGCCCGGACGGGCGGGCTTGGGGGTCGGTGCGCCTTGGGCGATCAGGGCCATTGTGGCAGCCAGAGACGTATCGCTCATGCTCATTGCATCGGATTGCTCTTCCAGAACATGCCCACCCACAGCGTCAAAGCTCTCGGCCCGTGCGCGGCAATGGTCGCACAGCGACAGATGCGTCGCGACCATCAGGTCGAACGCTTCGGGCAGAGAGCCGGCGGCATAAGCCATCAGCAGATCGTCCGTCAGGTGATGTTTGATCGGGTTGCTCATCTTACTCATCTCAGTTCATCGCGTGGCGCAAGCGGTCCAGCGCCAGCCGTATCCGTGATTTGATCGTGCCCAGCGGCAATCCGGTCTCAGATGCAATCTCTCGATGGCTCAGGTCTCCGAAATACGCCTTCTCGATCAGCTGTCTCTGCGCCTCTGGCAACGCCGACAGGGCATTGCGCAGTTGCGCGGTTTCCTGTTGCAGCGCAATGACATCGTCCTGATCCGGCTCGGCCTCGGGTCCCCATCCTAGCTCTTCGGGTTCGGGGCGGCGTTGCTTGCGCAGCACGTCAATGCGTTTGTTCCGAGCGATGGTGAACACCCAGGTGGCCACCGTTGCCCGTGCCGGATCGAACAGATGGGCCTTGTGCCACAAGGTCGCCATCACCTCTTGCGCGCATTCTTCGGCCATCGCGGCGTCTGATCCTGATTTCATCAGGAACGCCTTGATGCGTGGAGCGAAGTGCTGGAACAGCTCGGCAAAAGCCGCCTGATCCTGCGCGTCCCGGATGCGCCGGACATGGTCCACCCACTCGGTTCTGGTGTCGCAACTGGCTTTCGTTCCGTTCACCTGTCTACCCTTGAAGCGTTTCTTTGCGCGCCAAGGCTGAGGGGCGGCCCGTTCGGCCGCGGGTTCGTCCAAGGTCACGGTATTGATCTCGGTAAACATAACCACATTACGGTGGGTGGCCCAAGACGGATCACTTTCGCGCGACAAAATAATCCAATCTGCGCTAGGTTTCGTATTGGATACAAACGGTGTTCGCGGAAAAGAGCGCCATTTGAACAGTTTACAGGCACAGCGGATACGCGGCGAAATGAAGAAAATCGATCATATCGCAGGTCACACCTATCACGGACGCAAAGGCGCGATACGGAATGCGTTTCGCTATTCGGTCGACTATATCCTGCTGGACCCCGAGGCCGACCCCGAGACACCTTTCCTGTTCTCGATCGACCGGGCAAACGTTACCAACTGGCGCGGCACCGATCATGGCGGAGAACCGGGGCAGGGTGTCGGCGCACAATGGCTGCGGGCGCGGTTCGATGACATGGATGTGCCGCCGCCCGCGCAGATCATGTTGCTGACGCAGCCCCGCGTGCTGGGCCATGTGTTCAACCCGGTCAGCTTCTGGTTCTGCTTCGACAGCAAGGATCAGCTATACGCCGTGGTGGCCGAGGTCACGAACACCTATGGCACCCGCCACAGCTATGTCTGCCACAAGCCGGATTTCGTGCCGATCGACCCGTCGGATCGGGTGGTTGCGGACAAGCTGATGCATGTTTCGCCGTTTCAGGTCATCGAAGGAAGGTACACGTTCCGCTTTGACTATCGGCCCGAGCGGGTTGGGGTCTGGATCGATTACGGACGAAAGGGCGGTGGCCTGATCGCCACGTTGACCGGACCACGCCAACCGCTAACCAACCGCACGATCCTTTGGTCGCTGCTGCGCCGCCCGTTTGGGGCGCGGCGGACATTCACGCTGATCGTCTGGCAGGCGATGAAGCTGTGGCTGAAAAAGGCGCGCTTCCGCCCGTTTCGCACCGCGCCGGTGCCCGATCACCCGGTATCGCGGGTCCGGCGCTAGCGCGGGCCTTGTTTGCGTAAGATCAAAGACTCGGGCGTGGCGAACAGGTCAGATGGCCGTGAACCGCGAACACGAGGAGCTGAAGACATGCTGGAAATTTCGGCAAGAAAAGTCGCCCAGGTGGCCATGATGGGCCGCGAGCTGGAACGGGCAGAGGGCGAATTGCGCGCCTTTGTCGACCGCATGAGCGAGGACGAACAGGCCGAACTGGTGGCCATCATGTGGATCGGCCGCGAGAGCTTTTTCGCCGAAGATCTTGCCGAAGCCATCGCAACGGCCAAATCCGAAGCCTCGACCCCCTGTGCGGATTACCTGATCGGCACGCCGCACCTGTCGGATCACCTGGAGAACGGGCTGGATGCGCTGGGGATTTCGGCTGAGGATGTTGAGAATGATCTGATGTAGCCTCGGCCAGCGCCCTGGTTTGATACGGTGCGATCCCCCATCTCAAAAAGTTAACGAACATTAACGAGGCCGCGTAGCTTCGTTAATGACCCGCTCCTTTATTTGAACTCAGACGGCCTGAAACCCCGAGTTCAAGGAGGAGAGAGAAATGGAACTTTTGCACACCGCCAGACCGCAGAACAGCCTGCTTGCTTCCCTGATGTCCACCTACGCAGACGCCCGCATCGAACTCAACCGGCGTCGGACATATGCACAAGCCACCCGCGTATTGGAAAACCTGAGCGACCGTCAATTGCAGGACATTGGCGTCCCTCGCAGTCAGATCAACCAGATTGCATATGACAATACCTACAACGGCCCGCGCCTCCGCAGATGAAGGCGCAACGGAACACCATTGGTTTTGGAACATGTCGGGAGGTTGAAAGATGTTTGACGGAAACCCTGTGAGTGAAATGACGCCTGCGGCAAGCGCCTTATTACTGTTTGATCGTGCAATGAAGATACGCGCGATCAGTGCCGATATTGTGTGTGCGGCTCAGGAGTTGAACCGGATGTCAGACCACGAGCTGTCGGAGCTTGGCATAAACCGAAGTGATGTCGAGGACACAATCCAGCGCTACATTTGAAGGGGTCGTCTGACGCGACCACGTCAAGAGCTTGCGTTGTCTTTGGTGACCGCTGAAATCAAATAGCCATTCCAGTCGAAACGGAATGGCTATTTGGTGTTTCGGGTGTCGTGACCAGCCTTAGGCCAGATGATCCACAACTTGCAGATGCTGCGCCAGCGTATCGATCTCAGCCATCCAATCCTGTACCAGTTTCGGATCGCTGGGGGCCGCGTGCACGCCTGCGGGTATGGCGCGGTTCAGGACGGCCTCGATGGCCAGTGAGACCGGGATCGACACCAGCCGCGCCATGGCGGTGCCGCGTTGGTCACCCCAGGCGTCCATGACGTAGGTTTTGTGCCAGACCGGAATGCCGTCTTTCTCGGCCTTCAGGGCGACGCAGAGGACCACGCGGTCGGGCTCGCCCTCGTCATAGGCGTTTTCGGTCCAGAACTGGTCCGACATCTCTTTCAGGCGGGCGTCGCCTTGCGCTCCCGAGAGGGTCTCGATTTCCGTGAACACATCCGCCCACGCATCCGCCCAGCCGTTCAGGCGCAGGGTGCCGCGGACGAATTCCTTGACCGGCCAGTGATCCTCGAAATGGTACTGCGCCATGAAGGGGATCGAGTCGCGGTTCGGGTAGACCTCAAAGCTTTCCGGGGTGGGCAGGGGGGCGATGTAGCTGCTGATCGCGTCCCATGGGCGGACGACGTCCAGCGGGGCGTAGTCGCGGATCGATTTCGAAGGTGAGCGCAGGGCTTTCAGCACACCCAGCGGCGACCAGCTGAACTTGTAGCGGAACGGGTTGGGGTGCTTGGGGATACCGCCGCAATACGAGATGAAGCTCAGGTGGTTTTCCGCATCGAACGCGTCCGAGGCGCGGTAGTCGTCAACCAGCGCGTGCGCCATCAGGTGGTCGATGCCGGGATCCAGCCCGACCTCGTTAACCAGCGCCACACCGGCCTCGCGCGCCTTGTCGTCCAGCGCGCGCATCTCGGGCGCGATGTAGGACGACGAGACGAAATTGGCCTGTTTCGAGATCGCCAGTTCCGCCAGCGGCACGTGCCAGTCGCCCGGCAGCATCGAGACGATCACGTCGCCCTTTGCCAGAACCGCACCCAAAGCGTCGATGTCAAAGGCGCGGATGTCGTCGGTCAGGTCTCCGACCTCGGCCTGGGCCTTTTCGATGGTCCGGTTCCAGACGGTGACCTTGTGCCCGCCTTCGATCAGGCGGCGCAGGCCGGGGATGGCCGACAGGCCGGTGCCACACCAGTGAATGGTCATCGTTCAGATCCCTTCGATATGGGTTTTGTAGGTTGCTTCTGCCCGGCCCCATACGCCGCTATCCAGATCGGTCAGTGTCAGCAGAGAGGGCAGCAGTTGCGCGGCGTAGTCTTGCGAGCTTTCGACCGGCAGCATCGATGGCAGGTTGTCGATCGCCATCACGTCCATCACCGTGTTGGTGGCCACGCGCAGGGCGGGGGCGTCCCATGTGGTGGCGCGGTCGTACACGGGCACCGGGTTGTAATCGCTGTCCGGGTCGCAGGCAACGTCGCCGATAGCGGTCAGATTACGCGGGGCGGTCAAGGCCTCTTGCGGGACAAAGGCGGGTGTGCCGGGGCGGGCGAAGATGCAGTTCAGGAACAGGTCGTGGTTCAGAATTTCGGGGAACGGCCCGCCGCTGGCGGTCTCGGCCATGTCCCATTTGGTGACGGAAACACCCATCGCCTCGCACAGATCCGCCGCCCCGGTGCCGACACGGCCAAGGGCACCGATGACGATGGCGCGGGGGCGGTTTGCGCCCGTTGCGTCCAGTTCCGCCAGCAGTTCGGCATTCAGCGCATCTTTGCCGGGATAGACGCCAACCGGCGGGCATTGCTGTCCGCGTTGCTGCGCGGCCCATGTTTTCAGCGTGACCGCAGCCCCGGCATAGCCCGCCCAGTAGCCAAAGGCGGCGACACGGCGGCCATCCTCATCCACCAGATATTCCAGATCATAAAGCGTGCCGCCGCCAGCCTTGAACCGTTCCAGCAATGCGCGGCCCGAATGCTGGCCCTTGTAGGCATGGCCGAACATGATGTGGCGATGGGGCAGGGGGGTGCCGTCCTCGGGCAGTTCCTTGAGGCCGAAGATAATCGCATCCAGCGGCGCTTCGGGCCAGGAATTTTCAGCCGCGATCTCGCAGCCCGCATCCCGGTAGCCATCAATCGCAATGGCGCGAACCGAACTTTCCTCGACTGTCACGCGGATACCAGCCGCGATCAGGGCGGCGGCCCCTTCGGGGGTCAGCCCCACCCGTTCCTCGTTCGGGCGCTGTTCTGCCCGGACCCAGAGATGTGTCATGCGTTGTCCTTTTGTCAGAGCATTCCGGCGGCCCGCACCGCCTGTACCGATGCGCGTGCCTCCATCGCCTCGCGGAAGGCCAGAATTTTGGGAAAGGCCGAGACGTCAACACCGTCGCCCTCAAGCCAGCTGCAAACGACATACAGATACGCATCCGCCAGCGAGAACTGATCGCCCAGCACAAACGGCCCGCGCAGCCCGTTCGACGAGATATAGTCACAGGACGCGGTCATCGTCTGCGGAACCTTGTCCTTCATATCTTTCCAGCTGGCTTTCTTGTCAGCCCAACGCGGCCCGCGAATTTTGTGGGCGTGGTTCACATGCATTGTTGAGGCGAGGTAATACATCACCTCGCGCATCCGCGCCGCCATGATCGGATCGTCGGGCACCAGCTCCGCCTTGGGGGCAACGGCTGCGATATAATCCAGCAGCGCACCGGTTTCGGTCAGGATACCGCCATCGACCACCAGCGCCGGAACGCGCCCCTTGGGGTTAATCTGCTTGTAGGCCGGTTTCGTCTGCTCCCCCTCGGCGAAGTCCAGCCTGATGGCCTCATAATCCAGCCCCGCCTCTTCCAGCGCGATGGCAACTGCGACCGAGATGGTGCGGGGGGCATAATAAAGCTGCATCGGGGCCTCCTTACAGATGGGTTTGCGCGAACTGCCGGTCGGGGGCCTCCAGATGCGGGACGGCGTTGAACAGGACCGGGCTGAGATGCGCGCCAATCGGGTGCAGACGATGCATCGACGTGTTCATGATGGCAAGGGCCACTCGTGCCATGGATGGTATGTCCAGCCCCATCGCCTGCCGCACCACCATCGAGATCAACCCGCCCGAGGTGACAACGATGGCTGGCCCTCCCTCGGTTCCGATGTCGCGCAGGGCATCGCGAACGCGGGTTTCGAACTGGTCGAAAGTTTCCGGCGCGTTCTCGATGTCACCCTTGGCCCAGGCGGCGAAGGTCTTGGGCAGGTGCTCGACAAAGCCTTCGCGATCCGTGGGGACCGCAACGCCGTGCTGCTCCTCGAACAGTTGGGCAATCGTGAAATACTCGATCTCGTTCAACCGCGCGTCTCGGATCGGATCATTCAGCCCCATGCTGGAGGCGGTTTCGGCGTGGCGGGTCAGGGTGCCGCAATAGACGCGCGTATAGTGGCTGCGCGTGTCCCGCAGATGCGCACCCAGCCAGCGGGCCTGTTGATGCCCCAGATCGCTGAGCTTGTCATAGTTCTTCTCGTCCCGCGCCGCCGTGTTGGCCTGCCCGTGACGCACCAAAGTGATATGTGACATGTCGGTCCCTCTTACGCAGACGTCTTAGGGCACGTTCCATGCAGGGACCAGAGGGGTTTCGCGCCCGCCCGAAAAAATCCTCGCTGCGGGGTCATTTGTGGCTATGTTCGGCGCGGATAGCGTAGGAGGGGGTCAATGCCAGTCGATCACAAACGGTTCTTGTCCGATCTGCACATGCTGCGCACATTCGGCGCGTCGGGTGTTGGCAAGGGGGTGGTCCGTCCCGCCTATTCACAGGCCGATATCGCTGCGCGGAAATGGCTGGCCAGGCGCATGGCCGAGGCTGGCCTGACACCGCATTTCGACCCGGTCGGGAACTTGTTCGGGTTGGCAGACGGTCCGTCTTTGCTGATGGGGTCGCATTCCGACAGCCAGCCCGAAGGCGGTTGGCTGGACGGCGCGCTGGGCGTCATCGCTGCGCTTGAAGTGGCGCGATCCAGCGACCGCCCAATCTCGGTCGTGAGTTTTCAGGATGAAGAGGGGCGCTTTGGCGTCACCACCGGGTCCGCGGTCTGGTCCGGCGGGTTGCCGCTGGAGAAGGCGGATGCGTTGACCGACGGTTCCGGTGTCCGATTTGCTGAGGCGCGATCGGGTATGGCCGACCTTTCACAAGGCTTTGTGGACCCTTCCCGGTTCAGCGGGTTCATCGAGATGCATATCGAACAGGGCCCTGCGCTTGACGCCTCAGATCAGCAGATCGGCGTTGTCACGGATATTGTCGGCATTCGCGATATGTCGATCACGTTCGAGGGTCAGCAGAACCATGCGGGCACCACACCCATGCATCTGCGGCGTGATGCGTTTCAGGCCCTCTCCCTGTTCAATGCGCGCCTGAATGATCGGTTTCAGAATGTGGTAACGCCGCAAACCGTCTGGACCATCGGGCGCGTGGATCTTCATCCCAATGCCTCCTCCATCGTGCCGGGGCGGGTGCGATTCTCGACGCAATGGCGCGATGGCGATGCAGATCGTCTGGTCCGCATGGAAGATATCGTCCGGGAAACTGCCGAAAGCGTGGCCGAGGAACTGGGGATGGTGCTGCATTTCGGCACGATGCTGGGGCTCGAGCCTGTTGCCATGGATAAGACGCTGCGCAGTGCGTTAGAGCGGGGTGCCGAGCAGGTCGCGCCGGGCAATTGGCAACAGATGCCTTCGGGGGCCTTGCACGATGCCACCAACGTGTCACGCCTGATGCCGGTTGCGATGCTGTTTGTGCCCTCGATCAACGGAATCAGCCATGATTTTGCCGAAGACACGGCTGAGAGTGACCTGATCGCCGGTCTCCGGGTGCTGGAACATGCCGTCGCCGAATTGAACGGTCAGAATTGACACTTGGTTGCCAATTCACTGATATATGGTGGAAAATTCTAAGCTATGTCATACAGGTTTGGCCTCCGCTGCGGATCTTCACGAAGCTGTGCCACCGTGATCGTTTTGCGAGTGTTGCGTAACGGAAAAAAGTTTCCTATAGGAACATCAGGGATGCATGCACCCGTATACTGGCCGGTCCGGTGGCGGCTCTGGCCGGAAATCCTGGGCTGAATCGTTGCAAAAAATGCAACTTTGGTCAGACTGGCGGATATGCGTTCTGACAAATTGAACCACAGAAGGTTTTCGCCATGACCTCACCGAAACGCACGCCCTTGTACGCCTTGCACGTTGAGTTGGGAGGTAAGCTGGTTGATTTTGCGGGCTGGGAGATGCCTGTTCAGTATCCGATGGGGATTATGGGGGAACATAA